>RDDZ01000067.1 GCA_003852775.1 Microbacteriaceae bacterium
GAGCGTGCGCACCGTGCCCGTCGCCGGCTGGGCCGCCGAGCTCGTGCGCGAGACGGGGAACAGCCCGAGCTCGCCGTCGCGGAGGCCGGTTCCGGCGTCGGCGGTCCACACGATGCGCGTGACGGCCTCGGTGATCGTGGTGTCGCCGACGACGACCGGCTCGGGCAGCGTCTCGCGCACGAGCTCGGCGGCCCAGCCGGCGACGGGCACGGTGCGCACGCTCGTGAACGGGGTGTCGGTCGGCAGGTTCAGGGTGAGGCTGACCGTGGCGGCCGTCTCGGACTCGTTGGGCGCCTTGAGGGTGAGCAGCGCGTAGCTGCCCGCCTCGGCGGTGCTTTCGTCGAGCGTCACGTGGGCGCTCGCGGTGAGCGGCGCGCCGAGGGCGAGGGCGGTCGCGGCGGCGACGGCGAGGGCGGCCGCGGCGGCGCGGCGATGGGTGCGGGACATGGGTCTCCTTGCGAAATCGTTCCGGTGTCTGTCGCGTGCGCGCCCGAGGCGGCCGCGGACGGCCGGTCTCAGACGCAGGGGAGCGCCGGGGGTCCGCGACGTGCGATGGCGTCGCGGAGGACGGATGCGGGGGTGCGCGTCGAGCGGACGACGACCACGCGGGACCCGGGGACGAAGGGCGCGACCGCGACGACGCGGAGCGCGCGCACGACGAGCCCGCCGAGCTGCGCGAGCACCGCCCAGACACGGGCCTCGAGGTGTCGCAGGTAGAGCACGGTGAGCACGCCCGCGAAGAGGTGGGCCGTCCACATCCCGGCGCCGCCCTGGGCGACGGCCTGGGCCGGGTCGGCGGCGAGGGCCGCGAGCGAGCCGTGGTGACCCGCGACCGTGACGGTCGCACCCTGGCCGAGCAGCGAGAAGACGAGGTGGAAGGCGAGCTGCCCGACGGCCGCGCCCGCGATCGTGCGGGGGAGGGTGAGGGCGCGTCGACCGGCGCGCACCCGGCCGACGGCAATCGTGCCGACGGCCGTCGAGAAGACGCCGCCGAGCAGGAGGGCGATCACGGTGGGGGCGGGCCCACCGCCCACGAGGTGCGAGACGGCGGCGAGCACCGTCGCGACGCCGCCGAGCAGCGCGCCGCGCAGCAGGCGGACGGCTCTCGGGGACATGGAGACCAGGATAGTCGCGGCGCGCCGGGGCGAAGGTCCCGTGGCCCCCGGACGCGTGCCACGCGAATCGGGGGCGGCGCGCCGACACGGAAATGCGTGAAGACCCACCTGCGTCACCGGGACGGGTTAGGCTCTCGGTACCGCTTCGGAGGGGAGACCGGGATGGCACGCATCGGAGAGAGCGCCGACCTGCTGAAGTGCTCCTTCTGCGGCAAGAGCCAGAAGCAGGTGCAGCAGCTCATCGCCGGTCCCGGGGTCTACATCTGCGACGAGTGCGTCGAGCTCTGCAACGAGATCATCGAGGAGCGACTCGCCGAGGCGGGCGAGGAGACGACGAGCGAGTTCGACCTCCCGAAGCCCCGGGAGATCTTCGACTTCCTCGAGGAGTACGTCATCGGGCAGGAGCCCGCGAAGCGCGCTCTCTCGGTCGCCGTCTACAACCACTACAAGCGCATCCGCTCGATGCAGCAGCTGGCCCCGGCCGACGCGAAGCGCGACGACGTCGAGATCGCGAAGTCGAACATCCTGCTCATCGGCCCCACGGGCTGCGGCAAGACCTACCTCGCCCAGACGCTCGCGAAGCGCCTCAACGTGCCGTTCGCGGTCGCGGACGCCACGGCGCTCACCGAGGCCGGCTACGTCGGCGAGGACGTGGAGAACATCCTCCTCAAGCTCATCCAGGCCGCCGACTACGACGTCAAGCGCGCCGAGACCGGCATCATCTACATCGACGAGGTCGACAAGATCGCCCGCAAGGCCGAGAACCCGTCGATCACACGCGACGTCTCCGGTGAGGGCGTGCAGCAGGCGCTGCTCAAGATCCTCGAGGGCACGGTCGCCTCGGTCCCGCCCCAGGGCGGCCGCAAGCACCCGCACCAGGAGTTCATCCAGATCGACACGACGAACGTCCTGTTCATCGTGGCGGGTGCCTTCGCCGGGCTCGAGGAGATCATCTCGGCGCGCGTCGGCCGCCGCGGCATCGGCTTCGGCGCCCCGCTGCACAGCAAGCGCGACGAGGCGGAGCTCTTCAGCGAGGTGCTCCCGGAGGATCTGCACAAGTTCGGCCTCATCCCCGAGTTCATCGGCCGTCTCCCCGTCGTCACGACGGTGTCGCCGCTCGACCAGTCGGCGCTCATGGAGATCCTCACCGAGCCCAAGAACGCGCTCGTCAAGCAGTACCAGCGCATGTTCGAGCTCGACGGCGTGGAGCTCGAGTTCGACAAGGGTGCGCTCGAGGCGATCGCCGACCTCGCGGTGCTGCGGCAGACGGGTGCCCGCGGCCTCCGCGCGATCCTCGAGGAGGTGCTCGGACCGATCATGTTCGAGGTGCCCTCGAGCGACGAGGTGGCGCGCGTCGTCGTGACGCGCGAGGCGGTCATCGACAACGCCGCGCCCACGATCGTGCCGCGTCCCGCCCGCCGGGCCGAGAAGTCCGCATAGCGTCCGGCTGACGCCATGAGCGAGCAGCGCGGCGGGTCCGCCTCCGTCGTCCGGGGTGTGCGCCGAGCCGCGATCATCGCGATCGTCGCCTCCCTCGCCGTCGCGGCGCTCCTCGGCATCATCGCCCTCCTGAGCGGCGAGTTCGGCGACACCCAGGCGCGCATCCTCGGCACGACGCTGACGATCGCCGCGTTCGGCACGACCGCCCTGTGCCACCTCGCGGTCGTCGCCCGCCCCGTGCGCGTCGTCGGCTACGTCGGGATCGCGGCGAGCGTCACCGCGGCGGGGTGCGCCCTCGTGCTCATCTGGGGGGAGCTGTCGTGGGAGCAGACGGAGCCCGTGCTCAAGGGGCTCTTCGTCTCGATCATCGTCGCGGTGAGCCTCGCCCAGACGAACCTGCTGCTCCTGCTGTCCGGTCGCCGCCACCGGGCCATCCGGATCGCGCTCGGCGTGACGCTCGCGGCGATCGCGATCGTGGCGCTCATGCTCGTGCCGCCGATCCTCAGCGACGGCGAGATCCCCGGACCCGCCTACGACGAGGCGTGGTGGCGCAGCTTCGGCGTCGTCGCGATCCTCGACGCGCTCGGCACGATCGCCCTGCCGATCCTCGCCCTCGTGCTCGGCCGCACCGAGGGTGCCGCCGAACCCGTGGCGCCGGGCTCCGAGGACGCACTCCCCGGCTCGATGACGGTCGTGCTGCCCCCGTACGTCGCCGAGCTCGTGCGCGCCGGCGCCGCGCACGACGAGCGCACTCCCGAGGAATTCGCCGTCTGGGTGCTGCAGGCCGCGCTCAACCCGCCGGCACCGCCGCCTCCCCGCCCCGACGAGCCGACCGCGCAGGGCTGAGCGCGGCGGAGGGCGAGCACGCCACACCCTCCCGACTGGCCGCCGCGCGCGGGCGCCCGCGACCCCTAGTCTCGACACGATGAACGCGCGCGAACTCGCCCAGCCCATCGGCACCGGCATCGTGGGGGCGCTCACCGGATTCGCGAGCTCGTTCGCGATCGTCGTCGCGGGTCTGGGGGCGGTCGGTGCGAGCGAGGCCGACGCCGCATCCGGGCTCCTCGTGCTCACCGTCGCCCAGGGCGTCCTCTGCATCGTCTTCGGCCTGTGGACGCGGATGCCGCTGAGCTTCGCCTGGTCGACCCCCGGCGCCGCCCTCCTGGTGGCCGCGGAGGCCACGACGGGCGACTTCCGCGCAGCCGTCGGCGCGTTCCTCGTGAGCGGGGCGCTCCTCGTGCTCACGGGCCTGTGGCCGGCTCTCGCGAGGGCGATGACGCGCATCCCGAAGCCGATCGCCTCGGCGATGCTCGCCGGCATCCTGTTCCCGATCTGCCTCGCGCCCGTGCTCGCGACGATCGAGCTGCCGTGGCTCGCGCTGCCGATCGTGCTCGTCTGGCTCGTGCTCGCGCGCCTCGCGCCGCGCTGGGCGGTGCCCGGCGCGGTGCTCGCGACGGTCGTCGCCGTCGTCGTCTCGGGCGAGGCGTCCGCGATCGAGCCGAGCGGTCTCGCGCCCGTGCTCACCGTGACGTGGCCCGTCTTCGACCCCGCGGTCATCGCCGGGCTCGGCGTGCCGCTCTACGTCGTCACGATGGCGGGGCAGAACGTCCCCGGCTTCGCCGTGCTCACGACCTTCGGCTACCCGCACCCTCCCGCGCGCGCCATGATCGCGGGGTCGGGCGCGGCCGCCGTCCTCTCGGCCGTGTTCGGCGGGCACGCGCTCAACCTCGCCGCGATCACCGCGGCGATGATGGCGGGGCCCGATGCGCATCCGGATCGCGACCGCCGCTGGATCGCGACGGTCGCGTGCGGCGTCGCCTATCTCGTGCTCGGCGTGGGTGCGGGGGCCGCGACGTCGCTCGTGGCGGTCGCGCCGCCGCTCATCATCACGGCGGTCGCGGGCCTCGCGCTCTTCGGCGCGCTCGCCTCGGCCGCGTCGACCGCGTTCGAGGAGCCGTCGTCGCGCGTCGTCGCGGTCATCACCTTCCTCGTGGTGGCGTCCGGGGTGTCGGTCGCGGGGATCGGCTCGGCGTTCTGGGGCCTCGTCGTCGGCGGGATCGCGATGCTCTGGCTCACGTGGCACCCGTGGCGGAGGGGCTCCGCGCGGGGAGCACAATAGAGACGGTGACCTCCTCCGCCCGTCAGCCCCTGCCCACGAGGTTCCGTCGCACCTTCTCCGACCCGGTGCTCCGCGAGCTCACGATCGCGACGCTCATCAGCTCGGTCGGGCGGGGCGTCACGCTCACCGTCGTGGTGCTCTACCTCTCGCTCATCGCGGGGCTGCCCGCCGAGCAGGTCGCGCTCGTCTACACGATCGGCGCCGCCGTCGGCATCGGCGCCTCGTACCTCGGCGGCCACCTCGCCGACACGCTCTCGGCGCGGCGGATGCTCGTAGCCGGCGTCCTCCTCGGGGGGCTCTCGCTCGCGGCGGTCGCCCTCGTCACCGAGTTCTGGATGGCGCTCGTCACCGAGTCGCTCATCTCCCTCGCGCTCAGCATGAGCGGGTCGGTGCGCTCGGCGATCATCGCGCGGGCCTTCTCGCCCGAGACGCGCGTCACGAGCCGCGCCGTGCTCCGCACCGTCACCAACGTCGGTATCACGGCAGGCACGGGCGTCGGCGCCGTCGCGCTCGCCCTCGGGAGCGCCGAGTCGTACCGCGCGATCCTCGTCGTGGGCGGCCTCGCCTACGCCGCATCCGCTCTCCTCCTGGTGCGGCTCCCGGCGAGCGTCGACGCCCCGAAGCCCGTCGAGGTGGAATCGGACGCCGCCCCGGTCGAGCCGGGCCGCAGCCCGTGGCGCGATCCCCGCTACCTGCTGTTCGCGGCGTTCGCGGGCGTCTTCGGCATCCAGTTCGTCGTGCTCAACGTGGGCATCCCGCTGTGGGTGGCCCACGACACGGTCGCGCCCGAGTACCTCGTGTCGATCCTGTTCACCATCAACACGGTGCTCGTGATCGCGCTGCAGGTGCCGCTATCGCGCGGCACCCACGACCTGCGCCGCGCGGGCGACGTGATGGCGGTCGCGGGCGTGCTCATGGCGCTCGGCTGCGTGCTCTACGGCATGTCCGCGGGCACGCCCCTCGTCGCGACGGTCGTGCTGCTCGTCGCCGCGTCGGTGCTGCACGCGCTCTCGGAGGTGCTCTCGCAGGGCGGCGCGTGGGGCCTCAGCTTCGAGCTCGCCGACCAGCGGCGCGCGGGCGCCTACCAGGGCGTCTACTCGATGACCTTCGCGGCCGCGTCGATGGTGGGGCCGCTCGTGATCACGTGGACGGCGATCCAGCTCGGGTTCGCGGGGTGGCTCATCCTCGGCGCGATGTTCCTCGCCGCGGCGATCGGCGTCACCGTCATCGCCCGCCGTGCAGGCCGCGCTCAGGAGTTCTCGGCTCGCCCCTGACGCCAGTAGCCCATGAAGGCGACCGCGCGACGGTCGATGCCGAGCTCCGTCACGAGGTGCCGGCGGATGGCCGTGATGGCGCCCGCCTCGCCCGCGAGCCAGGCGTAGAGCGACGCGCTCTTGAGGGCCGCACCGCCGCGCGCGTTGCGCGGCACCTCCCACAGCAGCTCCTGGTCGATGTCGACGGGCTCGGGCTCGACGCCCGGGTGCGCCTCGAGGTGCTCGGCGGCGACGGCGGTGACGCGTTCCACGAGAGCGTCGCCGTGCGGTCGCCCCGCGCGCGCGAGCACGTGCACCGCGAAGCCCGGATGCGGGGGCAGGTAGGCCGCGTCGCGCGGGTCGGGGAGCTCCACGACGGCCGTGCCGCGCGCCTCCGGCGGCAGCTGCTCCAGGATGCGGGCGATCGCGGGCGCGGCGGTCTCGTCGCCCGCGAGCAGGTGGTGGCCACAGCGGGCGGGCGGCACGAAGTCGACGCCGCCGTACGGGCCCGGGTGCGCGGCGTTCGGGCCGAGCACGAGCAGCTCGTCGCCGAGGCGGGCGGCGCCCGCCCAGCGCGCGGCGGGACCCTCGGGGCCGTGCAGGGCGACGTCGACGAGCAGCTCCCCGTGCTCGACGCCGCGGATCGTGAAGGTGCGGAACGGCGGGCGCTCGCCCTCCGGCATCGCACGCCACCTCGCGTACCACTCGGGGTCGGTCGGCATCGCGTCGATGCCCGCGGGGCTCGGCGGCACGACCTTGATGCGCTGGTCGAAACCGGGGTCGGCGAGCCGCACGTCGTCGATCGAGCGCAGCGCGAAGCGCCGGAAGGTGGGCGTGAGGTCGACGATGCGCGACACGGCCACCCGGGTGAACGCCCACGGCTCGGTCGCGGTCCGCACGAGGGTGTCAGCGGCCACGGTGCCTCCCGATCGGCACGACGAGCGGGGTGCCGGACACGGGGTCGGGCATCACGTGGCTGCTGATGCCGAACACGCGCTCGACGAGGCCGGGGGTGAGGATGTCGGCCGGGGCGCCGCTCGCCACGATCCGCCCGCCGCGCATCGCGACGAGCTCGTCGGCGTAGCGAGCGGCGAGGTTGAGGTCGTGCAGCACCATGACGATCGTCGTCCCGCGCTCGCGGCCGAGCTCGGCGAGCAGGTCGAGCACCTCGACCTGGTGCGCGACGTCGAGGAACGTCGTCGGCTCGTCGAGCAGCAGGATGTCGGTCTCCTGGGCGAGCGCCATCGCGATCCACACGCGCTGCCGCTGCCCTCCCGAGAGCTCGTCGACGCTGCGGTCCGAGAGCTCGGCCGTGCCGGTGGCCTCGAGCGCCGCCGCGACGGCCGCGTGGTCGTGCTCGCTCCAGCGGGCGAGGAGGCGCTGGTGCGGATGCCGGCCGCGGCCGACGAGGTCGGCGACCGTGATGCCCTCGGGGGCGACGGGGCTCTGCGGCAGCAGTCCGAGCACGCGCGCGACCTGCTTCGAGGGCGCACGGGAGATGGGTCCGCCGTCGAGGAGCACCTGACCGCTCGCGGGGGCGAGCAGGCGTGCGAGAGCGCGCAGCAGGGTCGACTTGCCGCAGCCGTTCGGCCCCACGATCGCCGTGATGCGGCCGGGGGCGACGTCGAGGTCGAGCGCCTCGACGACCGTGCGGTCGCCGTAGGCGAGGGTCACGTCGCGCGCCTGGAGGGTGTGGGTGATGGTCACGACGTGCGTCCCTTCCGGGCGGTGCGGGCGAGCAGGAGGATGAGGAACGGGGCGCCGAGCGCGCCCGTGATGACGCCCACCGGGTAGCGGGTGTCGAACGCGAACTGGCCGACGAGGTCGGCGGTGAGCACGAGCAGCGCACCGACCGCGCCCGCGGGCAGCAGGAGGGAGGCGCCCGGGCCCATGATGCGCGCGGCGATCGGCCCCGACATGAACGCGACGAACGCGACGGGACCCGCGGCGCCCGTCGCGAACGCGAGGAGCGCGACCGCGCCGAGGAGGAGCGCGAGGCGCACGGCGGGCACCCGCACCCCGAGCGCGGCGGCGGTGTCGTCTCCCAGCCGCAGCGTCCCGAGGGCGCGCGACGACGCGAGCATGACGGGCACGAGCACGAGCATCGCGACGGTGAGCGGCGCGATGCTCTGCCAGCTCGCGCCGTTGAGGCTCCCGGCGAGCCACTGGAGGGCGGCGGGCATGTCCCAGTCGGAGGCGCGGGAGAGCACCCACGACACGACGCTCTGCAGCATCGCGGCGACGCCGATCCCGATGAGCACGAGTCGAGCCCCCGAGAAGCCGCGGTGGGAGGCGAGCAGGTGGATCGCGAGCGCCGTGACGAGGGCCCCGCCGAGGGCGAGCAGGGAGCCCCCCGTGTCGCTCAGCGAGAGCACCACGACCCCGAAGACGCCCGCGGCGCTCGCACCCCACGTGACGCCGATGATGTCGGGGGAGGCGAGCGGGTTCCGCAGCAGCGTCTGGAAGGTGACCCCCGCGACGCCGAAGGCGAAGCCCGAGAGCAAGGCGAGCGTCGCGCGCGGGAGCCGCAGCTCGCCCACCGTGAAGGAGGCGCCGGGCACCTGCTGCCCGAGGACGACCCGCAGCACCTCCTCGGGCCCGTAAAACGTGCGGCCGACCATGAGGCTCAGGGCGAAGACCGCCGCGAGCAGTGCGATGAGGGCGAGCACGCGCACGAGGCGTCGCCGCGAGCGGCGGCGGTGCCCTGCTGCGATCCGGGTGGGGGTGTCGCGCGGCGGTACGGCGGTGGCGAGGGTCGCGGTCACAGCTCGCGCACCTTCCGGCGGCGCACGATCGCGATGAACACGGGGGCGCCGATGAGGGCCGTGACGATGCCCACCTCGACCTCGTCGGGGCGCGCGATCACGCGGCCCACGACATCCGCGACGGTGAGCAGCGTCGCGCCGGCGACGGCCGAGAACGGCAGCAGCCAGCGGTGGTCCGTGCCGACGAGCAGACGGCACAGGTGCGGGACGACGAGACCGACGAAGCCGATGGGGCCCGCGATCGCGGTCGCTGCGCCGCACAGGACGACGGCGCCCGCGGCGGAGATCGCCCGCGTGCGGCCGACGTGCTCGCCGAGCCCCGCGGCCACGTCGTCGCCGAGCGCGAGGGCGTTCATGCCTCGCGCGAGGGCGAGCACGAGGAGGGCGCCCGCCGCGAGGGCGGGGACGATGAGCGCGATGCGGTCCCACGCGGCGCCGCCCACCCCGCCGATCTGCCAGAACCGGAACGCCGTGAGCTCCTGGGCGCGGGGGAGCGTGACGGCGTTCACGAGCGAGCCGAGGGCGGCCGTCGTCGCGGCGCCCGCGAGCGCGAGCTTGAGGGGGGTCGCGCCGTCGCGTCCGAGGGAGCCGATCGCGTAGACGAGGACCCCGGCCGCTGCGGAGCCGACGACCGCGACGACGAGCACGGCGATGGGGTGCATGACGCCGAGGAAGGCCATCGCCGTCACGACGGCGAGCGAGGCGCCCATCGAGAGGCCGAGGATGCCGGGGTCGGCGAGCGGGTTCCGCGTCACGGCCTGCAGCGTCGTGCCCGAGAGGGCGAGCGCGGCGCCCACGAGGATCGCGAGCACCGTGCGCGGGATGCGCGCGGCGACCGCGGCGGCCCCCACGGTGTCGGTGTCCCCGAGCAGGCCGGCGACGATCTCCTCGGGCGAGACGACGCGCGTGCCGATCGCGCACGACAGTCCCGCGGCGACGACGAGCGCGGCGACGCCCGCCGCGAGCCAGGCGACGCGGATGGCCGCCGGGCGGCGCGCGATCGCGGCATCCGGCGGCGTGGGGGCTGTGGTCGTGGTCACCCGGCCTGGGCCGCGAAGAGCGCGAGGTAGTCGCGGAGGGTTGCGTGGATCGAGAGGGGCGACGGGTTCGCCGAGGCGGCGAGCGGCGTGGCGTCGGGGAGGATCACGACGCGCCCGGCCGCGATGGCGGGGATCTTCGACAGCAGCGGGTCGGCCTGCATGCGCTCGACGAGGTCGCCCTCCGGGTCGCCGTAGCTTACGAAGATGTCGACGTCGGCGAAGCGCTCCGCCTCCTCCGCGCTCACCGTCGTGTAGAACGCATCGGTCCGTGCCGACTCCTCCGCGACGATCGCGGGCACCGGGAGGCCGAGGCTCGCGAGGAAGCCGGGGCGGGTGTCGTGGATCGTGTAGAAGCCGATCTGGCTGAAGTCGGAGGCGTCGAGCCAGCTGAACAGGACGCGCTCGTCGGCGATCGCGGAGTTCGCGTCGAGTGCCGCGTCGATCTCGGTGTGCAGCCGCTCGATGAGCTCCTCGCCCTCCTCGGCGAGGCCGAGCGCGGTCGCGTCGAGGCGGATCATGTCCTCGAGCGAGGTGCCCCACGCGACCTCGGGGTAGGCCACGACGGGGGCGATCTTCGAGAGCGTGTCGTACTCGTCCTGCGTGAGGCCCGAGTAGGCGGCCAGGATCACGTCGGGCGCCGTGTCGGCGACGGCCTCGAAGTCGATGCCGTCGGTCTCGTCGAACAGCACGGGCGTCTCGGCGCCGAGCTCCCCGAGCCTCTCCTCGACCCACGGCAGCACGCCGTCTCCGTCGTCGTCGCCCCACGAGACGGCGGGCATCCCGACGGGCACGACGCCGAGCGCGAGTGGCACCTCCTGGTTCGACCACGCGACGGTCGCGACGCGCTCGGGCTTCGCCTCGATCGTGGTCTTGCCGAACGCGTGCTCGATCGTGACGGGGAACGCGGATGCGTCGCCCGGCGCCTCGGGGCCGGTCTCGCCCGCGGGCGCTGCGGCGCACGCCGAGAGGGCGAGTGCGATGACGGCGACGACCGGCAGGGTGCGGAGCGCGCGCACGGCGGTCCTTTCGGGGTAGAAGGGGGAAGGTGAGGCTCACCTAACCTCGGTGAACTGAGGTCAACCTAACCTCAGCCCCCGCCCGCCTGTCAAACCGCGGCGCTCGGCGGCGACCGGCGGCAGCCGCTCAGGCGAGCCCGCGCCGCTCCAGCAGCGGCTCGATCGCCGCGTCGCGCCCGCGGAAGTCGCGGAACGCCGCGAGCGGGTCGCGCGTGCCGGCCGTCTGCAGCAGCCGGCGGCGGAAGCGCTCGCCGTTCTCGCGCGTGAGCCCGCCGTTCTCGCGGAACCACTCGACGGTGTCGGCGTCGAGCACCTCGCTCCAGATGTACGAGTAGTACCCGGCGTCGTAGCCGCCCGAGAACACGTGCGCGAAGTAGGTCGTCGCGTAGCGCGGCGGCACCGCCTCGTCGGCGAGGCCCGCGGCGGCGAGCGCCTCCGCCTCGAACGCCGCGGCATCCGTCACGGCCTGCGCCTGCTCGAGGTCGAGCGTGTGCCAGGCCTGGTCGAGCAGGGCGGCCTGCAGGTACTCGCTCGTGGCGAAGCCCTGGCCGAACCGCTCGGCGTCGCGCAGCCGCTGGGCGATCGCGGGGTCGAGCGGCTCGCCCGTCTCGTGGTGGCGGGCGTAGTGCTCGAGCACCTCCGGCCACATGGCCCACATCTCGTTGACCTGGCTCGGGAACTCGACGAAGTCGCGGAACACGTTCGTGCCGGCGAGGCTCGGGTAGCGCGCGTGCGCGAAGAGCCCGTGCAGCGCGTGGCCGAACTCGTGGAAGAGCGTCTCGACCTCGTCGAGGGTGAGGAGGGTCGGCTCGCCCGCCGCGGGGCGCGGCACGTTGAGGTTGTTGGTGACGATCGAGGTCTCGTGGCCGAGCAGCTCGTTGCGCGACACGAGGGAGTTCATCCACGCGCCCCCGCGCTTCGAGTCGCGCGTGTAGAGGTCGAGCAGGTAGAGGCCGATGACGCCGTCGTCGTCGCGCACCTCGAAGACGCGCACCTCGTCGTTCCACCCGCGCAGGTCGGTGCGCTCGTGGAAGCGGAGCCCGTAGAGGCGCTCGGCCGCGTAGAACACGCCGTCCTGCAGAACGCGCTCCGCCTCGAACCACGGGCGCAGGGCCGCCGTGTCGACGTCGTAGCGCTCGCGGCGCACGCGCTCGGCGGCGAACGCCCAGTCGGAGGCCGCGACGGGTCCGCCGGTCACCGCGCCGAGCTCCTCGCGCTCCGCGGCGGCGTTCCGCGCGGCCGCGGGGGCGAGGCGACCGAGCAGCTCGGCGACGGCCGCGGGGGAGCCGGCCGTCTCATCCGCCGTCACGACGGAGGCGTGGTCCCGGAAGCCGAGCAGGCGGGCGCGCTCGGCTCGGGCCCGCACGAGCTTGAGTACGAGCTCGCGGTTGTCGAACTCGCCGCCGCGGGTGCCGCGGGCGCGCGACGCGGCCATGATGCGCGCGCGGGTCTCGGGCACCTCGATCGAGGCGAGCCACGGGTGGCCCGTGTAGAGCACGAGGGTCACGAGCCAGCCGTCGAGGCCGCGCGCGGCGGCGGCCTCGCGCGCCGCGGAGAGCTCGGATGCCGCGAGCCCCGCGAGCTCGGCGGCATCCGTGATGTGCACGGCGAGCTCGTTGGTGTCGTTCAGCAGGTTCTTCTCGAAGCGCGTCGTGAGCGTCGAGATGCGCTGGTTGAGCTCGCGCAGACGCTCCTTCGCGGGCTCGTCGAGCGCGGCGCCCGCGAGCACCATCTCGGTGCGGTGGCGCTCCACGAGGTAGCGCTGCTCGTCGTCGAGGTTCTCGCTGCCCTCGACGGCTGCGCGATGGACGGCGTCGACGCGCGCGAAGAGCGCCGGGTCGAGCACGATCGCGTCGTGGTGCGCCGCGAGCTTCGGTGCGAGCTCCTCCTCGAGCTCCTGGATGGCGTCGGTCGTGTCGGACGACGTGAGGGTGAAGAACACGGTCGACACCCGGTCGAGCACGCGGCCCGAGCGCTCGAGCGGCACGATCGTGTTCTCGAAGGTGGGGGCCGAGGTGTCGGCCGTGATGGCGGCGACCTCGGCGAGCTGCTCGGCCATCCCGAGCTCGAACGCCTCGCGGTAGTGCTCGTCGCGCACGGCGGCGAAGTCGGGCAGCAGGTGGGGCAGCTCGCTGTCGGCGAGGAAAGGATTCGTCACCGCTCAAGCCTAGGCACGTGCCGCGCCCCTAGGTTGTCGTACATGACTCCCGAGGAGCACTACACCCACGGCCACCACGAGTCGGTGCTGCGTTCCCACATCTGGCGCACCGCCCTCAACTCCGCCGCCTACCTGCTGCCGCACCTGCGGCCGGGGATGAGCATCCTCGACGTCGGGGCGGGGCCCGGCACGATCACGGTCGACCTCGCCGAGCTCGTCGCCCCCGGGCGGGTCGTCGGGGTCGACGCCTCGGAGGAGATCGTGGCGCAGGCGCGCGCCCACGCGGCCGAGCGCGGGGTGAGGAACGTCGAGTTCCTCGTGGCCGACGCCTACGACCTCCCGTACGACGACGGCGCGTTCGACGTCGTGCACGCCCACCAGGTGCTCCAGCACCTCGCCCGCCCCGTCGAGGCGCTCGTCGAGTTCCGCCGCGTCGCCGTCGAGGGCGGCCTCGTCGCGGTGCGGGAGTGCGACTACGCGGGCGTCGTGCTGCATCCGCTGACGCTCGGTCTCGAGGCGTGGGCGGCCCTGTACCAGCGCGTGCACCGCAGCAACGGGGGAGAGCCGGATGCCGGCCGCCGCCTCAAGCAGTGGGCGCGCGAGGCGGGCTTCGCCTCGGTCGAGTCGACGGCGTCCGTGTGGTGCTTCTCCGACGACGACGAGCGCACGTGGTGGGGCGGGATGTGGCGCGACCGCGTGCTCGCCTCGGCGTTCGCCGACGACGCGACGGGCAAGGGCTTCGCGACGCGCGCCGACCTGCAGGCGATCAGCGTCGCGTGGGCGCACTGGGCCGAGGACCCGGACGCGTGGATGGTGTTCCCCCACGGCGAGATCCTCGCGCGGAAGTAGAGGCCCCGGGCGGCGACTGGTTTCGACACGCGGCTGCGCCGCTACTCAACCAGCGGGACTGCCGCCCTGCGCCGCTGCTCGACCAGCGGGTCGTGCGCACCACCGCTGGTTGAGTAGCCCGCGCAGCGGGCGTGTCGAAACCAGCCCTGCGCTCAGTCGAGCTGGTCGCGGAGGATGGCGCCGTCGTGCGTCATCCGCAGGCGCGTGCCGTCGTCGAGCTCGACGACGGGGCGCCCCTCGAGCCACGTGAGGGTCCAGCGCCACTGCGTCGTGTCGACGTCCGCGAGCTCGGTCTCGACCTCGCGGATCGCCGCGATCATGGCATCCGGCACCCGCGGCGGCACCTCGCCGCCGACCGCCCAGCGCGTCCCGAGCTGCATCAGCGACGCACCTCGTAGGTGACCCAGCGGGTGCGCGTCGCGACCCTGTCGTAGAGCGCCTGCGCCGTCGTGTTGTCGTCGGCCGTGATCCAGCGGAGCGACCCGCCCGTGCCCGCGCTCTTCTCGGCGATGGCCTCGATGAGGGCGCGACCGGCGCCCGAGCCGCGCACGGCCGGGTCGACGAACAGGTCGTCGAGGTACCAGTCGCGGCCGCCCGTGAAGGTGTCCGGATGCGAGCGGTAGTGGGCGATGCCCACCACCCACCCGTCGCGCTCGGCGACGAGCCCGTCGATGCCGGAGCCCTCCTCGAGCAGGAGCGCGAACACGCGATCGAGCACCTCGTCCGGGAAGTCGGTCTCGTAGAAGACGCCGTACGCGTGGAACAGCTCCCGCCAGCGCGCCTCATCGGCGGCGGCGAGCGGACGCACGGTCGTCTCCGTCACGATCAGGCCTCCGGGACCTCGGCGAGCACGACGTCGCGCACCTCGACCTCCTCGGCTTCCACGAGGTCGAGCCGCTCGATGCGGCCCACCGCGCGCAGGTCGTCGGCGGCCTCCGCGAGGATCGCGGGACCGGCGAGCGTCGCCGAGGTGACGGGCGTCTTCTGCGAGGCCTTCGCATCCGTCTTGGCGCGACGGATGCCGACGAGCGCCGCCGACACTGCCGGCAGCAGGCCGCGGGTCTCGGATGCGACGCCGAGCTCGGCGGTCGTCGGCCACGTGGCGGTGTGCACCGAGCCCTCGTGGGTCCACGACCACACCTCCTCGGTCGCGAACGGGATGACGGGGGCGAGCAGCCGCAACATGACGTCGATCGCGGTGCGGAGCGCCGCCACGGCCGAGGCCTGGCCGGCGCCCTCGCCCGTGTAGGCGCGCTCCTTGACGAGCTCGAGGTAGTCGTCGCAGAAGGTCCAGAAGAACTGCTCGGTCACCTCGAGGGCGCGCGCGTGGTCGAACGCCTCGTAGGCGCGCGTCGCCTCGTCGACCACGCGGCCGAGCTCGGCGAGCATGTCGACGTCGAGCGGCTCCGAGACCTCGGCGCCCTCCGCGTACGGGAAGCCGTAGACGAACTTCGCGGCGTTGAGCACCTTGATGGCGAGGCGGCGGCCGATCTTGATCGTCTTCGGGTTCTGCGGGTCGAACGCCGCATCCGTGCCGAGCTTCGACGAGGCGGCCCAGTAGCGCACCGCGTCCGAGCCGTGCTCGTCGAGGAGCCCCTGGGGCGTCACGACGTTGCCCTTCGACTTCGACATCTTCTTGCGGTCGGGGTCGACGATGAAGCCGGAGATGCCTGCGTGCTTCCACGGCGTCCGTCCGTGCTCGAGGCGCGCGCGCAGCACGGTCGAGAACAGCCACGTGCGGATGATGTCCTGGCCCTGCGAGCGCAGCGCGTAGGGGAACACGAGGTCGAAGAGCTCGGGGTCGGTCTCCCAGCCGCCCGCGATCTGCGGGGTGAGGCTCGAGGTGGCCCAGGTGTCCATGATGTCGAGCTCGCCGACGAAGCCGCCGGGCACCCCGCGCTGCGACTCGTCGTAGCCGGGGGCGGCATCCGACGAGGGGTCGACGGGGAGCATGTCCTCGGTCGGCACGATCGGCTTCTCGCGCACGGCCTCGCCGTTCTCGTCGAGCGGGTACCAGACGGGGATCGGCACGCCGAAGAAGCGCTGGCGCGAGATGAGCCAGTCGCCCGTGAGACCGCCGACCCAGTTCTCGTAGCGCACGCGCATGAAGTCGGGGTGGAACTCGAGCTCGCGGCCCGCCTCGAGCAGCTCGTCGCGGAGCTTCTCGTCGCGGGCGCCGTTGGCGATGTACCACTGGCGGGTCGAGACGATCTCGAGCGGCTTGTCGCCCTTCTCGAAGAACTTCACGGGGTGGGTGATCTTGCGCGGCTCGCCGATGAGGTCGCCCGACTCCTGCAGCAGCTCGACCATGCGGGCCTTCGCGCTGAACACGGTCTTGCCGGCGAGCTCCGCGTAGGCGGCGCGGCCCGCGTCCGTGAAGAGGTCCTGGGCGGGCGCCTCGGGCAGGATGCGGCCGTCGAAGCCGATGATCGCGCGGTTCGGCAGGTCGAGCTCGCGCCACCACACGACGTCGGTCACGTCGCCGAAGGTGCAGATCATGGCGATGCCGGACCCCTTGTCCTGCTGCGCGAGGTGGTGCGCCACGACGGGCACCTCGACGCCGAAGATCGGTGTCGTCACGGTCGTGCCGAAGAGCGGCTTATAGCGCTCGTCGTCGGGGTGCGCGACGAGCGCGACGCACGCGGGCAGCAGCTCGGGACGGGTCGTCTCGATCTCGACGGTGCCGCCGTCGGGCTTGTGGAAGCTCACGCGGTGGTAGGCCGCGGGCTGCTCCTTGTCCTCGAGCTCGGCCTGGGCCACCGCGGTGCGGAAGGTGACGTCCCACAGGGTCGGGGCGTCGGCCTGGTAGGCCTCGCCGCGCGCGAGGTTGCGCAGGAAGGCGCGCTGCGCGACGCGCTGGGCCTCGTCGCCGATCGTGCGGTAGGTGAGCGACCAGTCGACCGAGAGGCCGAGGGTGCGCCACAGCTCCTCGAACTGCTTCTCGTCCTCGATCGTGAGCTTCTCGCACAGCTCCACGAAGTTGCGGCGCGAGATCGGGATCTGGTCGGCCGCCTTCGTCGAGCTGCCCTCGCCGCCCTCGTGCGGGGGCGTGAAGTCGGGGTCGTAGGGGAGGGTCGGGTCGCAGCGCACGCCGTAGTAGTTCTGCACGCGGCGCTCGGTCGGGAGGCCGTTGTCGTCCCAGCCCATCGGGAAGAAGAGGTGCTTGCCGCGCATCCGCTGGTACCGCGCCATGAGGTCCATGTGCGTGTAGCTGAAGACGTGGCCGATGTGCAGGCTGCCCGAGGCGGTGGGCGGCGGGGTGTCGACGCTGAAGACGGAGTCCTTGCCTGCGGCGAGCGCGGCGGCGCGGTCGAACCGGAAGGTGCCCGCGGTCTCCCACACCTCCCGCCACTTGGTCTCGAGACCCTCGAGGGCCGGCTTCTCGGGGATGCCAGGTGCGGCGGCGTTCATCGCGGTACTCCGGTTCGATATTGGCGGCACCGCGTCAAGGGGTGCCTGAGTGTGGGAACCCCGCGATTCTACCGGCCCGCGCCTCAGGACTCGCGGATCACGATCGTCTTGTGCTCGAGGCTGCCGTCCGGCAGCTCCGCGGTGATCGTGTAGCGCTGCTGTCCGCCCGGCTGGCCGCACTGGTAGGCGATGCCGTCGCGCTCGAAGTCGATCGTGTAGATCGGGTCGTAGCTGTTGTACGGCTGGAGCTTCGCGTTGTCGGTCCCGATGCCGAACCACACGACGCTGCCGGTGGTGACCCAGCTGAAGCTGAGCGGGACCGGCCCGCCGCCCGAGCAGTCCACGGTCGTCGTCGAGGCCGTGTACGTCTGGATCGCGCCGGCGGGCGGCGCGGGCGGGGGCGGGGGCGCCGCGGAGGGCTCCTCCGACGGCGTCTCGCTCGGCGTCGGCTCCGCGCTCGGCGTCTCGGATGCCGTGGGCGTCGGGCTCCCCGACGGCGTCTCGGTCGGGTCGGCGGCGGGTGCGCCCGAGCCCAGCGCGATCCAGAGCAGCACGCCGATGAGGGCGAGCAGCAGCACACCGGCGGCGACCGCGAGCCCGATGATGAGGCCCTTGCCGCGGCGGTCGCCGTCACCGGATGCCGTGGTCGCTGCGGGCGGGACGCTCGCGGGCGGCACGGCCCCGGCCGGTGCGGCATCCGCGAGCGGGATCGTCGCGCCTGACTGACCCGGCGCGGGGTCGGCGCCGGGTGCCGCGAAGCGCTCCGTGGGGGCGTCGGCGAGCGACGGCTCGGGCGCGGCGGGCTGCGGCGATCCGTCGGGGTGCGCTCCCTGCGGCGCGCCGCCCGCGTGCGGGCCGCCCGGGGGCGGGAAGCCGTCGGGGTAGCGCTGCGTGGGGGTGTCGTCGCTCATGCTCTGGCTCCACGGGGGTCGGGGACGGAGTTGAGCCGAGCATAGAACCGGGGGAGTCCTCGAATCCATCCTTAATTGTGCTAGTGAAATTAGAACAATACGATGGAGGCGTGCTCATCCGCGTCGATCCGGGTTCCGGGGTGGCGATCTACGACCAGATCGCCGCGTCCGTCCGCGCCCAGCTCGCGCGCGGTGCGCTGAGCCCGGGCGACCGGCTGCCCGCGGCGCGCGAGCTCGCCGAGGCGCTCGATGTCAACATCCACACGGTGCTGCGCGCCTACCAGGACCTCCGCGACGAGGGCCTCATCGACCTCCGCCGCGGTCGAGGCGCCGTCGTCACCGAGGCGGCGGCGCCCGACGGCCCGCTGCTCGACGCCGTCCGCGCCCTAATCGCCGAGGCCCGCCGCGCGGGCGTCGGCCCCCAGTCCCTCATCTCCCTGATCCGCGAGGAGTACCCGTCATGACCGGCACCACGACCACCCGACCGCAGCGCGAGCGGCGCCCGCTCTCGCTCTGGATCGTCACGGTGGCCCTCCCCGTCATCGTGTGGGCGGTCGCGGTCGCCGTGCAGCTCGCGTGGCTGCCCGCCCTGCCCGACCCGGTCGCCATCCACTGGGGATCGGGTACCGGCCCCGACGGCTTCGCCCCCGCGTGGGCGAGCGTCGCCCTCACCGCAGGCCTCGGCGTCGGTCTGACCGGCCTCTTCGCCGCCTTCGTGGGCTTCGGTCCCGGCCCCGTGCCGAGCGCGACGCACAAGCAGCTCGCCGTCATGTCGCTCGCGACCTCGATCTTCGTCGGCTCCATCGTCACGGGCTCGCTCGGCGTCCAGGTGGGCCTCGACGACGCGCGCGACGCCCCGGCGATCGACGGATGGATGCCGCTCGCGCTCGTCGCGGGCGTCGCCTGCGCGGTGGCCGCCTGGTTCGCCCTGCCGAAGGCCGTGCGCAGCGACGCCGGCGCCACCCCCGCCGAGCCGCTCGTGCTGGCCCCCGGCGAGCGCGGCGTGTGGATCGCGATGACGCGGATGTCGACCCGCGCGATCGCGATCGTCGTCGCCGCCATCGGCCTCGCGGTCGCCGCGATCGCCTTCGCCGTCGCCGCGAGCGACGGCGCCGCGTGGCCGCTCGTCGTCGTCCCGGTGTTCCTGCTCGCGCTGTGCAGCATCGCGCTCGTGTGGCGGGTGCGGGTCGACCTCGCCGGCCTCACCGTGCGCTCCCTCCCGTTCGGCTGGCCGCGCCGCCGCATCGCGGTCGCCGACATCGCGTCCGTGAGCGTCGTGCAGGTCGACCCGACGTCGCAGTTCGGCGGCTGGGGCTGGCGCTGGGCTCCCGACGGCGGCACGGGCGTCATCACACGTGCGGGGGAGGGCGTGCTCGTCGTCACGCGCGACGGCCGCCGCTTCACCGTCACGGTCGACGACGCCGGCACGGCCGCGGGGCTGCTCGCCGCCTACTCGGGCGAGAACGGCTAGAATCGAGCCCACAGACAGCGATCCGGCCATCACCGGGGAGTCCTCGGAAGAACCCGCTTCCCTCGGGAGGCGTCAGTAGAACCGAGCGGGTGCGCCCGTCAACGCGTGCAATGAGCGGTCGGCCTCCGCGCGGTGGCCGGCAAACGAGGTGGTACCGCGGCATCCGTCGTCCTCGTGTGCGAGCACCCACGAGACGAACCAGGACCACGGATGAGCTACCCCCGCAACACCGACGCCGACGGCGTCCCCGCCTCGCCGCGCTTCCCCGACATCGAGAAGCAGATCCTCGAGTTCTGGAAGGCCGACGGCACCTTCGAGGCCTCCGTCGAGGCCCGCGACGGCGACCCCGAGTGGGTGTTCTACGACGGCCCGCCGTTCGCCAACGGCCTGCCGCACTACGGCCACCTCCTCACGGGCTACGCGAAGGACGTCTTCCCGCGCTTCCAGACCATGCGCGGCAAGCAGGTGCACCGCCGCTTCGGCTGGGACACCCACGGCCTCCCGGCGGAGCTCGAGGCGATGCGCCAGCTCGGCATCACCACGAAGGACGAGATCGAGGAGATGGGCGTCGGCGTCTTCAACGCGAAGGCGCGCGAGTCGGTGCTGCACTACACGCAGGAGTGGCAGGACTACGTCACGCGCCAGGCGCGTTGGGTCGACTTCGAGAACGACTACAAGACGCTCGACGTGACCTTCATGGAGTCGGTCATCTGGGCGTTCAAGCAGCTCTACGACAAGGGCCTCGCCTACGAGGGCTTCCGCGTGCTCCCGTACTGCTGGAACGACGAGACCCCGCTCTCGAACCACGAGCTGCGCATGGACGACGACGTCTACCAGCAGCGCCAGGACCAGTCGGTCACCGTGACGTTCCCGCTCGTGGGCGAGAAGGCGGAAGCCCTCGGCCTCACCGCCGTGAACGCGCTCGCCTGGACGACGACCCCGTGGACCCTCCCGACGAACGCCGCGCTCGCGGTGGGCCCCGAGATCGTCTACGTCGTCGTGCCCGCGGGCCCGAACGGCGCCGCCAACGGGCTGGAGGGCGACGCCGCGCGCTTCCTCCTCGCGGCCGACACCGTCGCCTCCTACGCGAAGGACCTCGGCTACGAGGACGCCGCCGCCGCGCTCGCCGCGGTCGAGGAGCGCCGCTACACGGGCGCCGAGCTCGGCGGCATCCGGTACGACCGTCTGTGGGACTACTACGCCGAGGCGTTCGGCCCCGAGGCGTTCCAGATCCTCGTCGCCGAGTACGTCGCCACGGGCGAGGGCACCGGCATCGTGCACCAGGCGCCCGCCTACGGTGAGGACGACCAGGTCACGTGCGCCGCGGCCGGCATCCCCGTCATCCTGTCGCTCGACGACGGCGGCCGCTTCCTGCCCGCCGTGACGGATGTCGCGGGTCTGCGCTGGGACGAGGCCAACAAGCCGCTCATCCAGAAGCTGCGGGCCGAGAAGCGCCTGCTGCAGCTCAAGAGCTACGAGCACAGCTACCCGCACTGCTGGCGCTGCCGCAAGCCCCTCATCTACAAGGCGGTCTCGAGCTGGTTCGTGCGCGTGCCCGAGTTCAAGGACCGCATGATCGAGCTCAACGAGCAGATCAACTGGGTGCCCGAGAACGTCAAGCACGGCCAGTTCGGCAAGTGGCTCGCGAACGCGCGCGACTGGTCGGTGAGCCGCAACCGCTACTGGGGCAGCCCCATCCCGGTGTGGAAGTCGGACGACCCCGAGTACCCGCGCGTCGACGTCTACGGCTCGCTCGAGGAGCTCGAGCGCGACTTCGGCACCCTGCCGCGCGACGAGAACGGTGAGGTGAACCTGCACCGCCCGTACATCGACGACCTCACGCGCCCGAACCCCGACGATCCGACGGGGAGGTCGGTCATGCGCCGCATCGAGGACGTGCTCGACGTGTGGTTCGACTCCGGCTCGATGCCGTTCGCGCAGGTGCACTACCCGTTCGAGAACCGCGAGTGGTTCGACAGCCACAACCCCGCCGACTTCATCGTCGAGTACATCGGCCAGACGCGCGGCTGGTTCTACGTCATGCACGTGCTCGCGACGGCGCTCTTCGACCGCCCCGCCTACAAGAACGTGCTGAGCCACGGCATCGTGCTCGGCTCCGACGGCCAGAAGATGTCGAAGTCGCTGCGCAACTACCCCGACGTGTCGGAGGTCTTCGACCGCGACGGCGCGGATGCCATGCGCTGGTTCCTGCTGTCGGGCTCCGTCATCCGCGGCGGCAACCTCATCGTCACCGAGGAGGGCATCCGCCAGGGCGTGCGCGAGGTCATGCTGCCGCTGTGGTCGAGCTACTACTTCTTCACGCTCTACGCCAACAGCGCGAGCGAAGCGAGCGGATTGAGTAGCCCGCCGGAGGCGGGCGTGTCGAAAACCACCGGGTACACGGCGAAGCGCCGCACCGACTCGGCGCACCCGCTCGACCGCTACCTGCTCGCGAAGACGCGCGACGTCATCCACGAGGTCACCGCGAAGCTCGAGGACTTCGACACCCCGCTCGCCGCCGAGGCGCTGCGCGAGTTCGCCGAGGTGCTCACCAACTGGTACGTGCGCCGCAGCCGCGACCGCTTCTGGGCGGGCGACGACCGCGACGCGTTCGACACCCTCTACACGGTGCTCGAGACCTTCACGCGCCTCGCGGCCCCGCTGCTCCCGCTCGTGAGCGAGGAGATCTGGCGCGGGCTCACGGGCGGGCGCAGCGTGCACCTCGAGACGTGGCCCGACGCCTCCGAGTTCCCGGTCGACACCGAGCTCGTGCGCACCATGGACCGCGTGCGCGAGGTCGCCTCGTCCGGTCTCGCGCTGCGCAAGGCCCGCCAGCTGCGCGTGCGCCTGCCGCTCGCGAAGCTCACGATCGTGGCGCCCGACGCCGAGGCGCTCGCGGGCTTCGCCGACATCGTGCGCGACGAGCTCAACGTCAAGGCGCTCGACCTCGTGCCGCTCGCCGAGTCGAGCCTCGACGACTACGGCATCACGCGCCGCCTCACGGTAAACGCGCGCGCCCTCGGGCCGCGCATCGGCAAGGAGGTGCAGCGGGTCATCCAGGCCTCCAAGGCCGGCGACTGGTCGGCGGACGGCGACGCGGTCGTCGCGGGCGGGGTCGCGCTCCAGGAGGGCGAGTACGAGCTCGAGCTCACGGTCGCCGACCCGTCGAGCGCCATCGCGTTCCTCTCCTCGGGCGGCTTCGTCGTGCTCGACACGAACGTCACCCCCGAGCTCGCGGCCGAGGGCCTCGCGCGCGACGTCGTGCGCGTCGTGCAGCAGGCTCGCAAGGACGCCGGCCTCGAGGTGACCGACCGCATCCGTCTCTCGCTCACGGGAGACGCGGATGCCGTGGCCGCGATCGAGGCGTACCGCGAGCTCATCGCGGGCGAGACGCTTGCGACCGACCTCGTCGTCGGTGAGGCTGAGGGGGGAGCGACGCCGGTCGGCGACGCCTCCGCCGTGACGATCGAGGTGAGCCGAGCATGACGGACGATCCGGAGGCCCCCGACTACGACGACACAGCCGAGGCGGCCGAGCACCGCACGGCCGCCGACGCGGTCTACGAGCAGCTGCTCGCGCGGGTCGGCGAGGGCGCTCCCCAGCCGCGCCTCGAGCCCACGCGTCGCGCCGTCGAGCTGCTCGGCGACGTGCACCGGGCGGCGCCCGTCGTGCACATCACGGGCACGAACGGCAAGACCTCGACGAGCCGCATGATCGAGTCGCTCCTGCGGGCGACCGGACTCCGCACCGGGCTGCTCACGAGCCCGCACCTCGAGCGCGTCACCGAGCGCATCATGATCGACGGCGAGCCGATCGGCGACGAGGCGTTCGCGCGCAACTGGGACGACATCCAGCCCTACCTGCTCATGGTCGACGCCGAGCTCACGGCGAACGGCGAGGAGGCGCTGACGTTCTTCGAGGCGCTCACGGTGCTCGCCTTCGCGAGCTTCGCCGACGCCCCCGTCGACGTCGTGATCCTCGAGGTCGGCATGGGCGGCGAGTGGGACTCGACGAACGTCGCCGACGCGCAGGTGGCCGTCTTCACGCCCATCGCGCTCGACCACACGAAGCGCCTCGGCGACACGGTGGCCGAGATCGCCCGCACGAAGGCCGGCATCATCAAGCCCGCCGCGTCGGTCGTCACCGCGATCCAGCCGATCGAGGCGATGGACGAGCTGCGCGAGGCCGCGACCCGCGACGAGGCGCACGTCGCCGTCGAGCGCGTCGACTTCGCGCTCGAGTCGACGACCGTCGCGGTCGGCGGCCAGCTCGTCGACATCCGTGGTCGCGTCGGCCGCTACACGGACGTGTTCCTGCCGCTCTACGGCGACCACCAGGCGCAGAACGCCGCCGTCGCGGTCGCCGCCGTCGAGTCGTTCCTCGGCGACGGCACGGTCGCGCTCGACCAGGACGTCGTGGCCGAGGGGCTCGGGCAGGTCACCTCGCCCGGTCGCCTGCAGCTCGTCGGCATCGAGCCGACCGTGCTCGTCGACGCGGCCCACAACCCGCACGGCGCGGCCGCCCTCGCGTCGGCGCTGCGCGAGTACTTCGACTTCGACGAGCTCGCGTTCGTGCTCGGCGTGCTCTCCGACAAGGACGCGCACGGCATCGTGCGCGAGCTCGCGGCCCTCGCGACGCGCGTCGACGTGACGCAGTCCGACTCCGACCGCGCCATCCCGGCCGACGAGCTCGCCGAAGTCGTGCGCGAGGACGTCGCGCCCGACGCGATCGTCGTGCACGACACGGCCCTCGACGCGATGGACGCCGCGCGCGAGTGGGCGGCGCAGTCGCCCCGCCGCGCGGTCGTCGTGACCGGATCGATCACGCTCGTCGGCGAGGTCATCGCGCTCGCCGAGGCGGAGGGCTGGAAGTAGTGGCACGCACCCGCGTCCGGCGCGAGCGCTCGCTCACCGAGACCCTGCTGTCGATCACGCTCGGCCTCGAGGCGGCGATGATGTTCTTCGCCTCGATGGTCGTGTTCGGCCTCGACCGGCTCGACCCCGACTGGCTCGCGCTCGTCTACGGCGCCCTGTTCATCGTCGTGCTGTCGCTCGTCGCGGGCGTGCAGCGCTGGCCGTGGGGCGTCTGGACGGGCGCCGTGCTCCAGCTCGCGATCATCGCGACGGGCTTCCTCGAGCCCATGATGTTCCTCGTCGGCGCCGCGTTCACCGCCCTGTGGGTGTACTGCTTCGTGCGCGGACGCCAGATCGACCGGCAGAAGGCCGCGTGGCTCGCCGAGCGCGCCGCATCCGAGCCAGCCGCCGCATCCGCCGCCGACGCCCCGACCACCGACACCGCAACCGAAGGAGACGCACCGTGACCGCTGTCGAAGAGACCCTCGTGATCGTGAAGCCGGACGGCGTGGCCCGCGGGCTCACCGGCGAGATCCTGCGCCGCATCGAGGCGAAGGGGTACTCGCTCGTCGACATCCGGATGCTGCAGGCCGAC
This sequence comes from Microbacteriaceae bacterium, assembly GCA_003852775.1. Taxonomy (GTDB): domain Bacteria; phylum Actinomycetota; class Actinomycetes; order Actinomycetales; family Microbacteriaceae; genus Homoserinibacter. The sequence continues at coordinate 24,997 of RDDZ01000067.1, forward strand.
CGCGAGCTGCTCGCCGCCCACTACGAGGAGCACGAGGGCAAGCCGTTCTACGAGCCGCTCGTCGAGTTCATGCAGTCGGGCCCCGTCGTCGCGATGCGCGTCGCGGGCAACCGCGTCATCGAGGGCTTCCGCGCCCTCGCCGGCACGACCGACCCGACCTCGGCCGCCCCCGGCACCATCCGCGGCGACCTCGGCCGCGACTGGGGTCTCAAGGTGCAGCAGAACCTCGTCCACGGCTCCGACTCGCCCGAGTCGGCCGCGCGCGAGCTGGCCCTCTGGTTCCCCGCCTCCTGATGCCCGAGCTCTCGGCGCCGGGGGAGGCGATCCTCCTCCGGACCCTGCCGAACCTGCGCGACGCGGGCGGCTGGTCCACCGTGGACGGCCGCCGCGTCCGCACGGGCGTGATCTTCCGGTCGACGGCGCTCGACCGCCTCGACGACACGGATGCCGCGCAGCTCGGCGCGCTCGGCATCCGCTGCGTCGTCGACTTCCGCACGCGCGCCGAGCGCGAGAGCCGGCCCGATCGCGTCCTCGAGGGGGTGCGCACGCTCCTCGCGGACGTGCTCGCCGACTCGTCGATCGCGGTGCCCGCGCAGATGGAGGCGTTCTTCCGCTCGCCCGCGACGGCCCTGCAGTTCCTCGAGCGCGGGGACGGCCACCTGGCCATGCGCAACGCGTATCGTGAGTTCATCACGCTCCCGAGCGCGCGCCGTGGGCTCTCGTCGTTCTACCGGCTGCTCCTCGAGGAGGAGCTGCCCGTGCTCTACCACTGCACGACGGGTAAGGACCGCACGGGCTGGGCCACCGCCGCGCTGCTGTCGCTGCTCGGGGTCCCGCAGGATGACGTCTACCGCGAGTACCTGCTCACCAACGAGCAGCTGCTCCCCGCGATGGAGCCCCTCTTCCGCCGCTTCGAGGAGCACGGCGCCTCGCGCGAGCTGCTCGTGCCCGTGCTGGGCGTCGACCGCAGCTACCTCGACGAGTCGTTCACCGCGGTGCAGGCCGAGTACGGCTCGATCGAGGCCTACTTCGCCGACGGGCTCGGCCTCCGCGACCCCGAGCAGGAGCGCCTCCGCGACCTCCTCCTCACCGACTGAGCCACCGACGCAGAACCCCCGCCGCCTCCGAGAGGCGACGGGGGTTCCGTCGTATGCGGATCGGGCGATCAGCTCTCGAGCTTCGCCGCCTCGGCCTCGAGGAAATCCTCGAAGCGCTGGTTGGCGTTGTCCCACTTGGTGCCGTTGATGAACACGGTGGGCGTGCCCGTGACGCCGTTCTGGCCGGAGCGCTGCGTCGCGGCCTTCACCCACGGGCTGAAGCTCACGTTCATGACGCACTCGTTGACGTCCGGGTCGTCGAGGCCGGCGTCCTTCACGAGCTGGAGGATCGACGAGTTGCCGAGGCCCGGGCCGCCCTCGCTCGGCTGGCCGGCGAACATCGCGTCCTGCACGTCGAGGAAGCTCTCGGGCGCGTAGTTGGCGACGCACGCGGCGACGTTGTTGGCGCGGGTCGAGAAGTCGGTCGTGTAGCCGCGGTAGTCGAGGATCGCGATGGGGCGCACCTCGAGGGTGGCCTGGCCGTCGGCGACGAGCGAGCGGATCGTCTCGCCGTACGCGCCCTCGAAGTTCTTGCAGCCGGGGCAGGTGAAATCGACGTAGGTGACGATGTTCAGCACGTCGGGGCGCGGCTCGGTCTCGACGGGGTCGCCGCCCTTGGCGATCGCCTTCGTCGGGACGTACTGCAGCCCGCCGTCGCCGTCGGCCTCGAAGACGATGCCGTCGCTGATCATGTTCGCGGGGCCGGCCTCCTTCTTGGGCGGCGGCTGGAGCGCCACGACGGCCCACACGACGCCGCCGACGATCGCGAGGATCGCGACCGAGGCGATGGTCGGGATGAGCCACTTGAGCAGCTTCTGGCGCTTGAGCTGCTTCTCGCGGGCGATGCGCGCAGCCTCGCGCGCCTGCTCGCGGCGCTGGTTCTTGGTGGGTCGGGGCGTGTTCGTCACGGGTGGAATCCTGATGGGTCGGGATTGGTCGTTGCTGTGAAGCTCAGGTGGAGTCTATTGGCCTCAGCCGAGTGGTCCTCAGACGAAGAGGCTCTGGATGACGGGGAACTGCAGCTGCGCGATGCCGAGGATCACGATGAGCACCACGAGCGTGAGCGGCGCGACCCAGGGCAGGAGCGCCCTCCCCGCGCGGCGTGCACGATCGCCGAAGACGCCCTCGGCCATGTTCCGGAAGGTCACGGCGAAGAACGTCGGGTAGGTGACCGACCAGGTGAGCAGGCAGTAGGGGCAGATCGTGCGCAGGTTGGGGGCGAAGATCGACTGGCTCGCGAGCCAGACCACGAACACGACGGCGAGGGCGACGCCCGCGTTGAAGGCGATCCACCACCAGCGCGGGAACCTCACGCCCGCGAGCACCGCGACGCCCATGATGATCGGCGCCATCCACGCGATGAGGCCGATGAGCGGGTTCGGGAACCCGAAGAGGGAACCCTGCCACGACTCGAGGTTCTTGCCGCACTGCACGAAGACGCTCACGTTGCAGCTGAGGATCGCGTCGGGGTCGCGCAGCACCTCGATCTTCTCGATCGTGAGCATGAACGCGGCCAGCTCGCCGATGAGACCGCCGATCACGAGCCAGATCCCGAAGATCCACGGTCGGCCCTTCGCCGGCCGCTCGTCGAGCTCCTCGCGCTCGTCCTCGAGCTCCGGATCGAGCTCGGGGCCGGTGGTGGCGACGGCGTCGGTCATGCCCCGATCCTGCCACGCCGTGCATAAGGAAATGCCGTGAACGGCATCGACGTGCGATAATCGACCCAGTCGCCCCGAGCGGGCGATCCAATAGAGCTTGACCGGGCATCACCGGGCCAACGGATGCTCCCGCCGCGTCGGGAAGACATCGACGACGGATAGCCAGTTCCGGCGGCAGTGACAGTGCCGGCGCTGTGAGAGGGCGCACGCGATCCACCGACGCTCAGCGAGGTGCGGGTCGCGGGACAGATGAAGGATTCGCCTTCCGCCGCAGAGCGGGAGCGCACGAGAGTACCCGGGGCCGGCGCGGCCGCTCCGGATGAGGAGCACCAGAGATGGTGGAACACGACGTACCCGAGGTCCCCGCGGGGAGCTCAGAGCCCACGTCCGCCGAGGCGGGCAGCGCGAGCGAGAGCGCGAAGACGGAGAAGCCGAAGCTCTTCGGCCGCGGTCGCGGACGCAAGGCGAAGCAGGAGGCCGAGGCCCCCGCCGCCGACGCTGCCGCCCCGGAGGCGTCCGAGGAGCCCGCGGTCCCCGCCGAGCCGGCCGAGGCTGCTGCCGCCGCCGAGACGGCCACCGAGCCCGTCGCCGCCGAGCCCGTCGCATCCGAGCCCGTCGCATCCGAGCCGGAGCCGCAGGCACCGGCCATCCCCGTGCCGAGCTCGCCGTTCGACCTCATCTTCCAGGCGCCGCCCCCGCCGCCCGCGGGCGTGGCCCCCGCCATCCCCGACGACGAGGACGAGCCCGCCGGGGGCTCCTCGCGCCGTCGCAACCGCCGCCGCTCCGGCGAGGCCCCGCGCGAGGGTGACGACGCTCCGGGCACCGTCACGAAGGTGCGCCAGCCGCGCAAGCAGCCCGAGCCCATCACCGAGCCGCAGAAGGTCAAGGGCTCGACGCGTCTCGAGGCCAAGAAGCAGCGCCGCCGCGACGGCCGCGACGCCGGTCGCCGCCGCCCCGTCATCACCGAGGCCGAGTTCCTCGCCCGCCGCGAGTCGGTCGACCGCGTCATGGTCGTGCGCTCGAAGTTCGGCCGCATCCAGATCGGCGTGCTCGAGGACGGCGTGCTCGTCGAGCACTACGTCGCCCGCGCGCAGGACGCGAGCCTCATCGGCAACGTCTACCTCGGCCGTGTTCAGAACGTGCTGCCGAGCATGGAGGCCGCCTTCGTCGACATCGGCCGCGGCCGCAACGCCGTGCTCTACTCGGGCGAGGTCGACTGGGAGGCCGCCGCGGCCAACCAGGAGGGCGACGCCAAGAACCAGCCCCGCCGCATCGAGCTCGCGCTCAAGCCCGGCGACCGCGTGCTCGTGCAGGTCACGAAGGACCCGGTCGGCCACAAGGGAGCGCGTCTCACGAGCCAGGTGAGCCTGCCCGGCCGCTACCTCGTGTACGTGCCCGGCGGCTCCATGAACGGCATCAGCCGGAAGCTCCCCGACACCGAGCGCGCGCGCCTCAAGAAGATCCTCAAGGAGGTACTGCCGGACGACGCGGGCGTCATCGTGCGCACCGCCGCCGAGGGCGCGACCGAGGAGCAGCTGACGCTCGACGTGCAGCGCCTCACCGCGCAGTGGGCCGAGATCGAGCGCGCCGTCGAGACCCAGCAGGCCCCGGCGCTCCTGCACTCGGAGCCCGACCTCCTGCTCAAGATCGTGCGCGACGTCTTCAACGAGGACTTCCAGAAGCTCATCATCGCGGGCGACGACGCGCAGGCGACGATCGAGAAGTACCTCTCGGCGGTCGCCCCCGACCTCCTCGACCGCGTCGAGCGCTACAACGACGAGGTCGACAGCTTCGACAAGTACCGCATCACCGAGCAGATCGAGAAGGCCCTCGAGCGCAAGGTGTGGCTGCCCTCGGGCGGGTCGCTCATCATCGACCGCACGGAGGCCATGACGGTCGTCGACGTCAACACGGGCAAGTTCGTGGGCTCGGGCGGCAACCTCGAGGAGACGGTCACCAAGAACAACCTCGAGGCGGCCGAGGAGATCGTGCGCCAGCTGCGTCTGCGCGACATCGGCGGCATCATCGTCGTCGACTTCATCGACATGGTGCTCGAGTCGAACCGCGACCTCGTGCTGCGCCGCCTCGTCGAGTGCCTCTCGCGCGACCGCACGAAGCACCAGGTCGCGGAGGTCACCTCGCTCGGCCTCGTGCAGATGACGCGCAAAAAGCTCGGCCTCGGGCTGCTCGAGTCGTTCAGCGAGACGTGCGACGTGTGCGCCGGTCGCGGCCTCATCGTGCACCACGACCCGGTGTTCAAGCACCGCGGCGGAGGACAGCAGAACGAGCAGTCGTCGGGTCGCAACCGTCGCGGACGCGGCGGCAACGGCGGCGGCAACGGGGGAGGGGCCGCTGCGGCATCCGCCCCCAAGGCCGGCAACGGCACCCACGAGATCACCGACGACGTGAAGAACGCGCTCGCGAAGATCGCGGCGAAGACCGTGCACCACGACGAGCAGCAGGCGAACGCCGAGCCCGCCGAGGCGCCGGTCGAGGTGCCCGCCGCGAAGGTCGCGGAGGCCGTCGCGGCGGCGCCCGTCGAGATCCTCGACATCCCGATCGAGCCGGTGCGCACCGAGCAGCCGCGCCCCGTGATCGACCCGGATGTCGTCCTCGGCTCGGTGCTCGACGCGCTCCCCGAGCCGAAGAAGCCGGGCCAGGGGCGCTCTCGCCGCTCGCGCCGCGCCTCCTCGGCCGCCGGCTCGCCCGACGCGGACTGACCCTCGTTCCGCGCGCCGAGGGGCGCGTCAGGAGCCCTTGGGGCCCTTGTCGCGCTGCTTGACGCGGAGGCCGGCTGACTGCAGGCGCCGCAGGAGCTCGCGTGCGGTGACGGGCTGCGCACCGAGGGCGATGAGCTCCTCGCGGCGCTCGAGCGGGTAGTCGTAGTGGTCGTTGTCGAAGCCGCGCTCCGGGATGCCGGCGCGGCGCGCGAAGGCGTGCAGCTCGTCGAGCGAGGTGTCCGAGACGAGGTGCCCCCACACGGTGCCGTGGTTCGGCCAGACCGCCTCGTCGATCAGCACCGCCATGCCGCCACCCTACGCACCCTGGGACGGCGCTGAGCGCGTTTGCCGGATGCCCGGTCGTCGGCTATTCTTGACCCTTGGTGTCTGCGGGTTTCCGCCCGCATTCGATACCCCGCGCTTTCCGCGTCCTCCCGACTCGGTGACGCGACAGACTTCCATCCATACGTAAGGAACTCACGTGGTTTACGCAGTTGTGCGCGCCGGTGGCCGGCAGGAGAAGGTCGAGGTGGGCTCGGTCGTCGTGCTCGACCGTGTCCAGGCCGAGCAGGGCGGCAAGATCGAGCTCACCCCCGTTCTCTTCGTCGACGGTGACACGATCACGCACGACGAGAAGGCCCTCGCGAAGGTCAAGGTGACCGCCGAGGTCATCGGCCACGAGCGCGGCAAGAAGATCGTCATCCAGAAGTTCAAGAACAAGACCGGGTACAAGAAGCGCCAGGGCCACCGCTCGGAGCTCACCCGCGTCAAGATCACCGGCATCAAGTAAGCAGGGGCTGCAGACATGGCACACAAGAAGGGCGCATCGTCCACTCGTAACGGCCGCGACTCGAACGCGCAGCGCCTCGGCGTGAAGCGCTTCGGCGGCCAGGTCGTCAAGGCCGGCGAGATCCTCGTCCGCCAGCGCGGCACCCACTTCCACCCCGGCGCCAACGTGGGCCGCGGTGGCGACGACACGCTGTTCGCCCTCGAGGCGGGCGCCGTCGAGTTCGGCACCAAGGGCGGCCGCAAGGTCGTCAACATCGTCACCCCGGCGTAGTCGCCCGGGCGACCGATACTTCCCCACGAGGGGCTTTCGCGAAGGGCGGGCTGAGGCTCGCCCTTCGCTGTTTGTACAGAGATACGGCCGACGGCCGAGAGCAGGAGGAGCGCATGGCGACGTTCGTCGACCAGGTGACGCTTCACCTGCGCGCGGGCCACGGAGGCCACGGCTGCGTGTCGGTGCGGCGCGAGAAGTTCAAGCCCCTCGCGGGCCCCGACGGCGGCAACGGAGGCCACGGCGGCGACATCGTGCTCGTGGCGGACCCGCAGGTCACGACCCTGCTGGGCTACCACCGCGCCCCGCACCGCTCGAGCGGCAACGGCGGCCCCGGCATGGGCGACAACCGCTCCGGCTACGCGGGCGAGGAGCTCGTGCTGCCGGTGCCCGTCGGCACCGTCGTCTCGACGTCCGACGGCGAGCAGATCGCCGACCTCGTCGAGCCCGGCATGCGGGTCGTCGTCGCCGAGGGCGGCCAGGGCGGCCTCGGCAACGCGGCGCTCGCCACCCAGAAGCGCAAGGCGCCCGGCTTCGCGCTGCTCGGCACGCCGGGCTGGGAGGGCGACGTCGTCCTCGAGCTCAAGACGGTCGCCGACGTCGCGCTCGTCGGCTACCCGAGCGCCGGAAAGTCGAGCCTCATCGCCGCCCTCTCGGCCGCGAAGCCGAAGATCGCCGACTACCCGTTCACGACCCTGCACCCGAACCTCGGGGTCGTCGAGGCGGGCGACACCCGATACACGATCGCCGACGTGCCCGGCCTCATCGAGGGGGCGAGCGAGGGCAAGGGCCTCGGCCTCGAGTTCCTCCGTCACGTCGAGCGCTGCTCGGCGCTCCTGCACGTGCTCGACTGCGCGACGCTCGAGCCGGGTCGCGACCCGATCAGCGACCTCGACGTCATCCTGGGCGAGCTCGCCGCGTACCCGGTTCCCGAGGGCCAGACCCCGCTGCTCGAGCGCCCGCAGCTCGTCGCGCTCAACAAGGTCGACGTGCCCGACGGCAAGGAGCTCGCCGACTTCGTGCGGCCCATGCTCGAGGAGCGCGGCTACCGCGTGTTCGAGGTGTCGGCCGTGAGCCACGCGGGTCTGAGGCAGCTCTCGTTCGCGCTTGCCGAGCTCGTGGAGGCCGACCGTGCCGCGAAGGCCGCGACGCCCCCGCCCGCGCGCATCGTCATCCGTCCGAAGGCCGTCGACGAGGCGCAGTTCGAGGTGCGCGTCGAGGGCGGCACCGAGACGGTGTACCGCGTCATCGGCGCCAAGCCCGAGCGCTGGATCCAGCAGACCGACTTCACGAACGACGAGGCCGTCGGCTACCTCGCCGACCGGCTCGCGAAGCTCGGCGTCGAGGAGGAGCTGTTCGAGAAGGGCGCCGTGCCCGGCTCGACGGTCATCATCGGCGAGATGGTGTTCGACTGGGAGCCGACCCTCACGTCGACGGCCGAGCTCATCACGAGCCCCCGCGGAACGGATGCGCGGCTGGACGACAACACGCGGCTCACGCGCGCGGAGCGCCGCGAGCGCTACTACGAGCGGATGGACGCGAAGGCCGCCGCCCGCGCCGAGCTCGAGGCCGAGCGCGAGGCGGGTCTGTGGGCCGACGACGGGGACGACGAGCCGGACGACGGCGACGTCGAGGTGATCTGGGAGGGCCGGTGACGGAAGCTCTGCAGACCGAGGGTCTGCGGACCGCGGTGACGGATGCCAAGCGCATCGTCGTGAAGGTCGGGTCGAGTTCGATCTCGGGTCCGAACGTGGGCCAGATCGAGCCGCTCGTGGACGCCCTCGCGGCGGCGCACGCGCGCGGCGCGGAGGTCGTGCTCGTGTCGTCCGGCGCCATCGCGACGGGCATGCCCTACCTGCAGCTCGACGCGCGTCCCACCGACCTCGCGACGCAGCAGGCGGCCGCCGCCGTCGGGCAGAACGTGCTCATCTTCCGCTACCAGCAGTCGCTGCGCCGCTACAAGATCGTGGCCGGCCAGGTGCTGCTGACGGCGGGCGACCTCGAGAACCCGACGCACCGCTCCAACGCCCAGCGCGCCATGGAACGTCTGCTGGGGCTGCGCATCCTGCCGATCGTCAACGAGAACGACACGGTCGCGACGCACGAGATCCGCTTCGGCGACAACGACCGGCTCGCGGCGCTCGTGTCCGAGCTCGTGGGCGCCGACCTGCTCGTGCTCCTGTCGGATGTCGACGCGCTCTACACGCGGCCGCCGCACGAGCCCGGCGCGCAGCCGATCCCGCACGTGCCGTTCGCCGACGACCTCTCGGGCGTCGAGCTCGGCGACATCGGCGCCGCGGGCGTCGGCACGGGGGGAGCGGGCACCAAGATCGCGGCCGCCAAGCTCGCCGCCGCATCCGGCACCGCCGTGCTGCTCGCCTCGACGGCGAACGTCGCGGCGGCCCTCTCGGGGCAGCCCACGGGCACCTGGTTCGAGCCCGCTCCGCGCGCCTGACGGATCCCGCGGGATTTTTCCCGCGCGGGTGTCACATCCGCGCCCTCCTTCGCGTCTGACGGCGATCATCGCGGAGCTCAAGGCCTTCACCGGCTCGCCCGTCACCGACTGGCTCGTCGAGACGAAGGACGTCGAGGACTTCTACGTCGACATGGACGAGCTCGCGGCCGAGGCCGGCCTGCCCGCCGAGTGGGACGGCGGCTGGGGCGACCTCGAGATCCCGGCAGACCAGCTCGCGTCGTTCGCCTGATCCCGCCACGGGGCGGGCTCGGGGTCAGCCCCAGCTCGCCCACGGGCCCGTGCGGCCCCCGCTCACGAGGCGGAACCGCACGGGCCCCGCCTCCCACTTGGGCGCCTGCATCGTGATGGTCGTGGCGCCCGAGCCGTCGAGCACGTAGCTCCCCGAGATCCCGGGGACGGGCGAGTCGACCTCGATGGTCGCGTTCGCCGGTCCCGCGAGGTGCAGGGCGCTCGATCCCTCGACGATCTCGATGACGAGGCCGCTCACGAGCTGCTGCACTGTGAACGACGGGACCGCCGGGCCGGCGGCCACCACGGTCTGCCCGGCGGGGGTCGTGTAGCTCTGCTCGAGCGCGACGGAGATCGCGCCGACCAGGGTGTGCGGCGCGAGCGACCACGCCCCGGATGTCGCGGCCGTCGTCGTGACGGTCACCGTCTCGCCGCCCGCGGCGAACCGCGCCGTGACGACCGCCCCCGAGGTCGCCGTGCCCGAGAGCACGGGATAGACGCCGGGAGGCGCGGACACGGGGGAGACGCTCAGCGCGCGCTCGACGAACGTCTGCTCGGCGGGAGCGGCCGGTTCGGGCGACGTCGTCTGCGCCGGACGGCTCGGCGCCGCGGGCGCCGGCGTCGCCTCGGGCGTCGGGCTCGGCAGCGGCTGCAGCTCGGCGCCCGCGGCCGGATCGTCGGAGGGGGCGTCGGTGGGGCTCGTGGGGAAGGCGCCCGGGCCCGCGGCGTCGCGCACCGCGCCCACGAGCGCGACCGTCGCGACGACCGCGGCGACCGCGGCGACGAGCCGTCCGGCGCAGACGACGTCGCCCGAACCGGCCGCTCCCGCCGAGCAGA
>RDDZ01000078.1 GCA_003852775.1 Microbacteriaceae bacterium
ACAACCACTGACCCGCACGGTGCCGAGAAACTCCACCACACAGCGGGACGTCACCGTGGGTGAGGAGGCGACACGGGGGGCGATCGGTGATCTCCGTCCTGTTCGCGCGGCGATTCGTCGGCCGCGTACGAAGTAGCCGCGGTGGCCAAGCCTCCGCAGCTGCCGCGAGTCGCTGAAGTCGTCGCTCTCGTCCGCCCTCTCGTTCCCGAGATCTCTCGCGAGCGAATCGCTGAGATCGTGCATTCGGTTGCGCCAGTACCCCTCACGCAGCGGCTTCTTGAGCTCGCGCTGATCAAGCAGCCCGGAGTCCTGGAGGGGCAGCATGCGAACGTGCCGGTGACCGTTCAGGATCTGGCCCATGCGCTGGTCGAAGAAGGGGCGAGCCGGGTGGTGTTGCCGACGTGTGAGTCCTGCGGACGCGCGGTGAGAATGCCCCACAAGACGCCGGGCGGTGGTCGGCACTGCTCCCGATGCGAGCGGAACGCCCGGTCCGTCTCGTGCGCGTCCTGTGGCCGGGTCCGGCCCGTGCAGCGCACGATCGACGGACAGCGTTTCTGCCGTGACTGTTGGCGAGCCGACCCTCGATCGTTCGGCGACTGCTCGCGGTGCGGTCAGCATGCGACCATCATCGTCCGTCGCCCGGAACTGGTCTGTCTGGCCTGCTACACCGCACCGATCAAGACCTGTGGTCTCTGCGGAGAACCTGGCCGCGTCGCCTCCCACCTCGACGGACGACGAGTATGCGCGCGCTGCTACTACGCGATGCGCAGACCACAACCTTGTCCCGAGTGCGCGCGCAGGGTGTTCCTGACCGGCTTCATGAATGGCCAGATGGTCTGCGCCGACTGCGCGGGTACTCCGATCACGATGGCCTGCCCCGGATGCGGCTCGATCGAGGAGATCCGCAAACATCACCTCTGCGTCGAGTGCCGCCGGCCCGTCGCGATCCAGCAACTGCTCGCCGACGATTCGGGAGAGATCCGCGCGGACCTCCACCCCCTTGCTGACTATCTGCTCACGCACCATGGCAAAGCGGCGTCGCTCGAACGCTGGCTGCACAAGAGCAAGTGCGCGATGGTGCTCCGCGAGCTCGCGGACGGGACCCTGCCGCTCACCGCCGAGGCGATCATCACTCGAGCCCGGTCGGGACAGTCGGTCGCGTTCCTCCTCTCACTGCTGGTCCGTTCCGGCGTGCTGCCGGAGCTCGACGTCGAGGGCACGCGTTTCACCCACTGGCTCAACGACTGGCTCGATGGCATCGACCATCCCGAGGACCGGTTGATCCTGCGCCGCTACTGCACCTGGGAGCTCCTCCGATCCACTCGGACACTGCGCAGCGCGTCCAGCCCTGCTTCCGGCTTCCAGAGGCAGAGGGCTGCACTGAAGTACTGCGCCGCGTTCCTCGGGGAGATCCGGGCGCAGCAGGAGACGCTGGCGACGTTCCCGCAGCGCCTACTCGACGCGTATCTGACCGATTCGCCTAGCCAACGCGACGCGCTGGCACCGTTCACTCGCTGGCTGCGAAAACACCGGCTGAGCACCCTTCGGGTCGAGTTTCGAGCCCATCGCCTCGAGGGGCGAGACTACGCCTCTGATCACCGATGGCAGATGGCCCGCAGGTTCCTATCCGATGCCGACATGGACCCGAAGACCCGGGCCGCGGGTCTCCTCGTGCTGCTCTACGGGATCCAGCTGACCCGCATCGTCACGATCACCCGGGCACAGGTCGACACGAGCTCGCGGCCCGTGACGCTCACCGTCGGGGCCGAGCCGATCGAGGTCCCCGCGATCCTCGGCGACGCCATCGTCGAGCTCGTCGATGCCACAAAGGGCCATCCTGAAGGGTGGTTGTTCCCCGGCCGGAACCCGGGCCGTCACCTCACCCCGGGGCCGCTCAGCCGTCGCCTTCGCGCCGAAGGCCTGCTTGCCGGGAGCGCCCGCACGACAGCGCTCATCGAGCTCACCCGGCAACTGCATCCCCGGATCGTCTCGGATCTCCTCGGCATCACGACGGCATCCGCTGCCTCATGGTCGCGTCTCGCCGGTGGCGAGTGGTCCGATTACCCGGCTCTCCGCTCCACCCACCCCTGATCAAGCATCACCCGTCAGAGCCGGGCCGGAAATCGCTTCGCGCAGTTGCTCGACGGTCGGAGAGCCTCCCAGCCCGGCAGGGGTACGGAACACCCGGCAGGCGAGCCCGACCGGCGTGTGCTCGTCGGCGAAGGGATCGACGCCGTCGACGAGGACGGTCGGTGACCCGTGGAATCCGAGGCGCTCGGCGTCCTCGGCGGTCTCGACCAACTGTCGTGTGACGCGGATATCTGATCGACCGTCGAACAGCTCAGCAAGCCGGCGGTCGAGTACTTCCCAGTTCGGGCAGCCGTCGAAGTACTGCAGGGTGATCTCCATGGTTGGCCCTCTCAGTTCTCGGTGCCGCGGAGCATCAGGAGCGCTCCGGCAATCGTAGCGGTGACGATCACGATGTCGGCGAGGTTCCCGATGAACCAGTTGCCGTAGGCGAGGAAGTCGACGACGTGCCCCCGGGCGAATCCTGGTTGGCGGAAAAGCCGGTCGCCGGCGTGCGAAGCAGCGGCCCCGCCGAGCGCACCGATCACGATCGCCCACCCGGGGCGTCGGACCCGGAACGCGAACACGATCGCGGTGGCCGTGGCCGCGACGGCGATGAGAGCGAACACCCAGGTGAAGCTCTCCCCGAAGGAGAACGCCGCGCCGGGGTTGTACGCGAGCTGCAGGCCCAACAGGTCGCCGATCAGCGGGATGCGCTCGTGCTCCGACAGGGTGGCCTCGGCCCACACTTTCGTTCCCTGATCGATCACGACGACGACCACGGCGATCAGAAGCGCCCAGGCAGTGAGCCGCCAGCGTCCTCTCTGCGGACGCTCTCCCGACGCCGATGCCGACTCAACGTCGGTGTTCGTGTCCGGGGTCATGCGAGGGCCTCGAAGAGACGGACGATAACGCCGGATTCAATGAGGATGAACAGGCCCAGGCCGATGAACACGACGGGGACGAGCCAGTGCTCGACACGTTCGAGCGTTTTGGTGACGGCCTTGTGGGTGCCGATCAGTCGCCCGGCAGCGCACCAGACGGCGACGAGGATCAGGAACACGACGATCATGACCGCGACGTCGCCGGGCGAGCTGGTGCGGAAGATCGGCGTGTAGAGGGAGATGTTGTCGGCCCCGTTGGCGATCGTGATCCCGGCGACCCCCCATAGTCCGACCGCGGTGATCTTGGAGTCGTCATCATCGTCGTCGCCGTTACGGCGCAGGCCGCGAATGAGCGTCCAGATGCCGATGCCGAGCGGGATCAGACCCAGGAAGCCGACCCATTCGTCCGGGACGATCGTGAGACCGAGCGCGGCGATCACGCTGATCACGACGAGTGTGATGAACCCGAGGTACTGGCCTGCGACGATCTGCCACGGTCGCGGCTTTCCCCGGCTGGAGGCGAGGAACAGCACGGTGAGCACGACGATGTCGTCGATGTTGGTCGCCGCGAACAGGCCGATCGCCGACCCGATGGTTGCGAGCATCAGCTTTCCATTCGTGGTGTGCGGGTGCGTGCGGCGCGCAGGCCGTTGAGGATCACGATGACCTCCGCGACCTCGTGGACCAGGACGACAGCCGCGAGCCCCAGGACCCCGAAGAGCGCGAGCGGGAGCAGTGCGGTGATGATCAGCAGGGACAGGATGATGTTCTGGTTGATGATCCGCCGGCCCCGCCGCGCGTGATCGAACGCCCGCGGGATGAGCCGCAGATCATGACCCGTGAAGGCCACGTCCGCAGACTCGATCGCCGCATCGGAGCCGGTCGCTCCCATCGCGATGCCGATGTCCGCGGACGCCAGGGCCGGGGCGTCGTTGATGCCGTCACCGATCATCGCGACCGATCCCGCCTTCGACAACTCGCCGATCGCGGTCGCCTTGTCCTCAGGGCGCAGCTCCGCGCGCACATCAGCGATCCCGGCCTGCGCAGCCAGCGCACGAGCGGTGCGGGCGTTGTCCCCGGTGAGCATCGTCATGCCGACGCCCTGATCCGCAAGCGTGCGGACCACCTCGGGGACTTCCGGACGCAGCTCGTCGCGGACGCCGATCGCCGCGACCGGTGCCTCGTCGCGGTGCACGATCACGACAGTCATGCCCTGCTCCTCAAGCCCTGCAACCCGGTCGCCGAGCTCGCCGGCGTCGAGCCAGCGGGGGCTGCCGACCGTGATACGAGCGCCATCGACGGTGCCGTCGATGCCGTGCCCGGCCTGCTCGGTCACATCCGCGGCCACGGGAACACCCGGGGCTGCAGCGGTGATCGCCGCCGCAAGGGGATGCGTGCTGTGCTGCTCCAGAGCCGCCGCCCAAGCCAGCGCCTGCTCCTCGGCAATGCCGTTCGCAGTGAGGACCGCGGTGACCGCGGGCTCGTTACGGGTCAGGGTGCCGGTCTTGTCGACCGCGACGTGCCGGACCGTGCCGAAGCGCTCGAAGACCGCGCCGGACTTGATGATCACGCCGAACTTGCTCGCCGCGCCGATCGCGGCAACGACCGTCAACGGCACCGAGATCGCCAGCGCGCACGGAGAGGCCGCTACCAGCACGACGAGCGCACGAGTGATCCATACCTCCGGGTCGCCCAGCAGTGACCCAATGATCGCGACGAGCGCTGCGAGAATCAGCACACCGGGTACGAGCGGGCGGGCGATCCGGTCCGCGAGACGCGCACGCTCGCCCTTCTCCGTCTGCGCTTTCTCGACCAACTCCACGATCGTCGTAAGCGAGTTATCGGTACCGGCCGCGGTCGCCTCGACCTCCAGCACGCCGGAGCTGTTAATCGCGCCGGCCGACACCGCGTCCCCGGGCTCGACCTCGACGGGGATCGACTCCCCGGTGATCGCCGAGGTGTCCAGGCTTGAGCGGCCAGAGCGGACGATCCCGTCGGTTGCGATCCGTTCGCCCGGGCGGACCACCATGACCTGGCCGACCGTCAACTCCCTCGCCGGCACCTGCGCAGAGACGCCGCTCTGCAGCACGGTCGCCGTCTCCGGCACGAGCTTCAGCAGCGCCCGCAGGCCGCCACGGGCACGGTCCATCGCCTTGTCCTCAAGCGCCTCAGCAATCGAGTACAAGAACGCCAGAGCAGCGGCCTCCTCCACATAGCCGAGGATGACCGCGCCGATCGCGCTGATCGTCATCAGCAGCCCGATCCCGAGCTTGCCCTTGAACAGCTTCCGAATCGCGCCAGGAGTGAACGTCGACGCGCCCAGCAGCAGGCCGATCCAGAACAGTACGAGCGCCGGGATCTCGAGCCCGGACCATTCAAGGATCAGACCAGCCAGGAACGCGACACCGGAGAAGACCGGCACCATGATCCCACGGTCCCTCCACCAGGGCCGCTCCACCTCTTCGGTCTCATCCTCCGCCGCAGTGGCAGGCTCGTGCTCGCAGCTACACGCCGCGCTCACGCGTCCGCCCCTGTACCGCAGCAGCCCGGCACCGTGCACGACGAGTCCACACACGGCGCGTGCTCATCGACCGCCAGCGTCACATCCACGAGCGCGACGAGCGCAGCCGCAAGATGCGGGTCAGCGATCTCGTAGCGCGTCTGGCGACCCTCAGGCTCGGCGACCACGATCCCGCAGTCACGCAGGCACGTCAGGTGGTTCGAGACATTCGAGCGGGTCAGCTCCAGCTCGCGCGAGAGCACGGCTGGATAGCTCGGGGCGTTCAGCAGAGTCATCAAGATCCGGGAGCGCGTCGGGTCCGCCATGGCCCGGCCGAGCCGGTTCATGACGTCGAGGCGCGAAGCAATAGTCAGCATGTACTGAACTATACAGCAAGCGCTGATCAATCATTGGTGATCAGTTCCCCACCATTCATTGGGAGAAGAGTCGGAAGCCGCTGAATACGCAACTCAACAACAGTCGGCGCTACCAGTATGATCTCGTCGGGTTGGAACCCGGACCAGTGATCCTGCTCGTCGACAACGACGACGGGGGCCTGCGAGTATCCGAGGTCCGTGGTGATCCACGGAACCCCGGGCTCCATCTCACACCCGGCCCGCTCAGTCGACGTCTCCGCGAACAGGGGCTTCGCTCAGGAAGCGCCCGGACCACGGCCTTGATCGATCTCACCCGTCGGATGCACCCGCGGATCGTCTCCGACCTGCTCGGCATCACCCCCGCCTCCGCAGCCGCATGGTCGCGTCTCGCCAGCGGCGATTGGACGGACTATCCAGGGCTCCGCTCGGCCCCCGGCTTATGAACAGGTGCACCTACACTCGTCACGTCCGCGCGTCGTTCGAGCAGGATGGTGTCGCGCCACTGGCCTGCGAGCGGGCCGTGCTCCATGAGCGCTATCCGCTCGCGCCGGCCGACCTGGCGGAACCCCGCTCGCTCGTGGAGGCGGAGGCTGGCCGTGTTCTCGGGGAATACCGAGGACTGGATGGTCCAGATGCCCGTGTGCTCGGCGGCGCTGATCAGCCCCTCCAGCAGGAGACGCCCGACGCCTCTGCCCGACGACTGCGGCGCGACGTAGACGGAGTGCTCGACCACGCCGCGGTACACGGCGCGGGCGGAGACGGGGCCTGCGGCCGCCCAGCCGACGACCGTCGGTCCATCCGCCGCGACGAGCATGAGACCGGGCTGCTTGCCCGCTGCGAACACGTCCCAGGAGGGCGGCGGCTCGGATTCGAACGTCGCGTGGCCGGTCGCGATCCCGGCGCGGTAGATCTTCTCGACCGCGGGCCAGTCCGTCTCGACCATCGGCCGGAGCCCGACCGCTCCCATCAGCCCAGCAGCGCCTTCGCCGCATCGGCGAGCGTGCCGGTGGTAGGCCGGTAGTAGGCCCACTTCCCGCGCTGCTCCCTGGTGACCAGTTCCGCCTCGACGAGCAGCTTCATGTGGTGCGAGACGGTCGGCTGCGACAGGCCCACGGGGTCCGTGAGGTCGCAGACGCACATCTCGCCGGCGCTGCTGCCGACGATCATCGAGAGCAGCTTCACCCGCGTCGGGTCGCCGAGGGCCTTGAAGACCTTCGCGAGGTCGTGGGCCGTGCCGTCGTCCATCGCCTGGCCGGGGGCGCAGCACGCCCCAGCGGAAGAGGCGATGGTGGCGGGCAGTGCGTTCATGGCTCCATTCTGCCCGACGTATTGACATCTGTCGATATGAAGGACAGGATCGTTCCTGTCAACGCATCGAAGAACGTCAATGCATGGAGGTCGCAGTGAATCCTGTCGTCGTCATCGGGGCCGGTCCGCAGGGACTGGCCGCCGCCGCTCACCTGCTCGAGCGCGGGGCTCGACCCGATCGTCCTGGAATCCGGCGACACGGCTGCCTCCGCGGTGGCCGAGTGGGGCCACGTCCGCCTGTTCTCTCCGTGGACCGAGCTCACCGACGCCGCGTCGCGACGCCTGCTGGAGCCCACCGGGTGGTCGGCCCCGACTCAGGGCTACCCGACCGGCGCGCAGTGGATCGATCAGTACCTCGCGCCCCTCGCCGACGCCCTCGGTGACCGCGTACGCTACGGAGCTCGCGTGGTCGGCGTCGGCCGCAAGGGCCGGGACCTCTCCGTCGACGCGGGCCGCGCCGAGCAGCCCTTCGTCGTCCACGTCGCGCGCGCCGACGGCACCGAGGAGCGGATCGAAGCGAGTGCCGTGATCGACGCTTCCGGCACCTGGCGGACACCCAGCCCCGCCGGCGCTGACGGTCTTCCCGCCCTCGGTGAGAGGGCAGCGGTCGAAGCTGGGCTCCTGGAGCACCGCATGCCCGCGATCGAGGACGCCAGCCCCCTGGCGGGCCAGCACGTCGTGGTGGTCGGCAACGGGCACTCCGCGGCGACGACGATCGGGGTCCTGTCCAGGGTGGCCAAGCGTGAGCCGGGGACGCGGATCACCTGGGTGCTGCGCCGCGGCGCGGTCGGCAACACCTTCGGCGGCGGCAGCGCCGACGAGCTGCCCGAGCGCGGCGCGCTGGGCCAGCGGGCGAAGAAGGCCGTCGAAGACGGGCTCGTCGATCTCGTGACCGGGTTCCGCTCCGAGCGGGTCGTCATCGACGGCGGCCAGGCGGCGCTCGTGGCAGAAGATGGCCGCCGGCTCGCACCTGCCGCTCGGGTGTTCGTCGCCACCGGGTTCCGCCCCGACCTGTCCTTCCTCTCCGAGATCCGTCTCGACCTCGACATGCGCCTGCAGGCACCGTCGAAGATCGCTGCGGAGGTCGATCCGAACGTGCACTCGTGCGGCTCCGTGCGGGCCACCGGCGCAGCCGACCTCGAGCAGCCCGAGCCGGGCTTCTACATCGTGGGCGCGAAGTCCTACGGCCGTGCGCCGACGTTCCTCGCCCTGACCGGGTTCGAGCAGGTGCGCAGCGTCGTCGCCGCGATCGCCGGGGACCGCGAGGCCGCCGAGCGCGTGGACCTCGTCCTCCCGGACACGGGCGTGTGCGGAGGCTCCGGCCTGTTCGACGCTCCCGACCAGGAGTCTTCCGCCGGGTCGTGCTGCGCGTCGAGCCCCCAGCTCATCCAGCTCGGCACGGCACCAGCTGGCCGCTGAATCGCGGACAACAGGAAGGGGCAGGAACCAGACGGTTCCTGCCCCTTCGCACGTGCGGTACTGCTCAGCCCAGGAGGTCGGCGAGAAGGGTCTCGACGCGGCCCTTGATCTCGTCGCGGATGGGACGAACCGCCTCGATGCCCTGCCCGGCGGGGTCGTCGAGCTTCCAGTCCTCATACCGCTTGCCCGGGAAGAACGGGCAGGCGTCGCCGCAGCCCATCGTGATCACGACATCGGAGTCTTGCACCGCTTCGGTGGTGAGCACTTTTGGCTGCTCCGCAGTGATGTCGATGCCCACCTCACGCATCGCCTCGACGGCGACGGGGTTGATCTGGTCAGCGGGCATGGATCCGGCGGAGCGGACCTCAACGCGGTCACCGGCGAGCTCGCGGAGCCAGCCGGCGGCCATCTGGGAGCGTCCGGCGTTGTGGACGCAGACGAAAAGGACGGAGGGCTTCTGGTCAGTCATGGCAGTTTCCTTCAGTCAGTCGGTGAGAGTAGCGAGGAGCTCGCGGACGCGGCCCTCGATGTCATCGCGGATCGCGGCGACGCCCTCGGGCGAGGCCAGCGCTGGGTCTCCGACGGCCCAGTCCTCGTAGCGGACCCCGGGGATGATCGGGCAGACGTCGCCGCAGCCCATCGTCACCACCACGTCCGCGGCGCGCACCGCGTCGTCGGTCAGCGGCTTCGGGAACGCATCCCCCGCTAGCTGTTCGCCTTCGATCTCGGTGAGCAGAGAGCGCAAGTGCGGGTGCACATCCGCCGCAGGCGTCGACCCGGCGGAGCGGGCGATGACCTTGCCCCCGGCGAGCTGGTTGACAATCGCGGCGGCAAGTTGCGAGCGGCCCGCGTTCTGCACGCAGACGAACAGTACCTGCGGCACCGCTGTCACCCGATCTCTGGTCAGATCGGCCAGGCGCTGCCGGGCGAACCGTTCGGTCAGCGGGATCATGTGCGCCGTCAGCTTCGCTGAACGCACCAGGCCCGCGTAGGACTCGCGCACGATCGCGACCACGAGATCACGGTTCAGCCCGGTCAGCTCGTCCGCGAGTTCCTCGGCGAGGCGGGTCACGCGGGTGTCCATCTGCTGCAAGGCCTCGGCCCGTGCTGCGGTGTCTTCGGGCTCGTCCATGGCGGCTGCGGCGGGAGCGAACGCGTCAAGGAGAGCCGCGACGGCGCGCTGCTTGCCTGGCGCGATGCGGTAGTACACCCAGGTACCCCGCCGCTCGGACAGCAGCATCCCCGTCTCCTTCAGCACCTTCAGATGGTGGGAGACCGTCGGCTGCGACACCTCGGCGAGCTCGGCGAGGTCGCACACGCAGGACTCTCCGCGAGGGTCGATCGCGATCGCGGAGAGCATCCGCAGACGCAGCGGATCAGCGAGCGCCTTGAGCGCGCCGGCCACGGTGGTCGCGGCCTCGGTGCCGATGGCATGCGTCGCGGACGGCGCGCACGCCTCCGTGTTGGAGATGACGGCGGTATCGGTCATGACGTCCTCGATTCGACGGCGTAGGGGTCGGTGCGGAACCAGGCCCGGGCGGCCCAGAGTGAGACGTAGACGAGGCCCACGAGCACAGGCACCTCGATCAGGGGGCCGACGACTCCGGCGAGGGCCTGTCCGGAGGCCGCGCCGAAGGTGCCGATCGCGACCGCGATCGCTAGCTCGAAGTTGTTGCCCGCCGCGGTGAACGCGAGCGTCGTCGACCGTGCGTAGCCGAGGCCGAGGCCCTTGCCGAGCAGCAGCCCCGCGAACCACATCAGGCCGAAGTAGACCAGCAGCGGCAGCGCGATCCGCGCCACGTCGAGGGGCTTCGCCAGCACCGCATCGCCCTGCAGCGCGAACAGCAGCACGATCGTGAACAGCAGCCCGTACAGCGCCCATGGGCCGACCGCGGGCAGGAACTTCTCCTCGTACGAGGCGCGGCCATGGCGCTTCTCGCCGATCCATCGCGACGCGAAGCCCGCCACCAGCGGCACGCCGAGGAAGACGAGAACGTTCAGCGCGATCTGCCAGACGGAGACCTCCAGGCCCTGCGCGTCCAGGCCCAGCCAGCCGGGCAGCACCGTGAGATAGAACCAGCCCAGCACCGAGAACATCACGACCTGGAAGACCGAGTTGATCGCGACGAGCACCGCCGTCGCCTCGCGGTCGCCGCAGGCCAGATCGTTCCAGATCACGACCATCGCGATGCACCGCGCCAGCCCGACGATGATGAGCCCCGTACGGTACTCCGGCAGGTCCGGCAGGAACAACCAGGCCAGGGCGAACATCACGGCTGGGCCGGCCAGCCAGTTCAGCACCAGCGACGAGACCAGCAGTTTCTTGTCCCCGGTGGCGGCGGCGACCTTGTCGTAGCGGACCTTCGCCAGGACCGGGTACATCATCACCAGCAGGCCCAGGCCGATGGGGATCGAGATCCCGCCGACCTCGAGCTTCGCCAACAGCCCCGAAAGAGCCGGCACGAAACGTCCGAGCAGCAGGCCCGCGACCATGGCGAGGCCGATCCACAGCGGCAGCCACTTGTCTAGGGTGGAGAGCCTCTTCGGGGCGGTACGGGTCAAAGCGTCGGTCATGCGAGCAGCTCCTCGATCTTCGCGAGGTAGACGGGCTTCGGGTGCGCGCCGATCAGCGTGTCGACGCGTTCCCCGTCCCGGTAGAAGCCGAGGGTCGGGATCGAGGTCACGCGGGCCGCGGCCACAGTCTCGGGATTCTGGTCGGCGTCGAGCTTCACGATCTTCACCCGGCCCGCGTACTCGCCGGCGAGCTGGTCCAGGATCGGGGCGATCGCCTTGCACGGCCCGCACCAGGTCGCCCAGATATCGACCACGACGGGCAGCTCGGATTCGAGCACTTCAGCCTGGAAAGTGGCGTCGGTGACGGGGGTGACGGTGCTCATGCGGAGACCTCCAGGACGGGCTCGGGCAGGGTGGCGGATGCGAGGTTCGACAGGTAGTGCTGGGCGTCCTGCGCGGCCGCGCAGCCGGTGCCCGCGGCGGTGATCGCCTGCCGGTACGTGTGATCGACGAGATCCCCGGCCGCGAACACCCCGGCCAGGTTCGTCCGCGTGGACGGGTGCGCGACACGAACGTAGCCGTCCGCGTCGGTGTCTACCTGGCCCGCGACGAGCTCGGAGCGAGGATCGTGCCCGATCGCGACGAACACCCCCGTCGCGTCGAGCGTGCGCTCGGCCCCGGTGACGGTGTCGCGCAGCACGAGCCCGGTGACCTGCTCGTCGCCGAGGATCGCGGCGACCTCGCTGTTCCAGGCGACCTCGATCTTCGGATCCTCCAGCACGCGCTGCGCCATGATCCTCGACGCCCGGAACTCGTCCCGGCGGTGCACTATGGTCACCTTCGACGCGAACCGAGTGAGGAACAGAGCCTCTTCCATCGCCGAGTCCCCGCCGCCGATCACGGAGATCTCCTTGTCGCGGAAGAAGAACCCGTCGCACGTCGCGCACCAAGACACTCCGTGCCCGGACAAGCGCTCCTCCTCAGGAAGGCCGAGCTTGCGATACGCGGATCCCATCGTCAGGACCACCGCCCGCGCCAGGTACGTCTCGCCAGCACCGGTCTCAACGGTCTTCACGTCGCCGTCGAGATCAAGGCGGATCGCGTCGTCGTAGACGATCTGCGCGCCGAACCGCTCGGCCTGCGCCCGCATCGACTCCATCAGCTCCGGCCCCTGCACGCCATCGACGAAGCCCGGGAAGTTCTCCACCTCGGTCGTCGTCATCAACGCACCGCCCGCCGTCACCGAGCCGGCGATCACGACCGGCGCGAGACCCGCACGTGCTGCGTAGACAGCCGCAGTGTATCCGGCGGGACCTGACCCGACGATGACCAGTTCCACCTCTTGATTCGACATGCATCTATATTGACATCTATCGAATCAATCCGCGAGTCCAAGCCGGCTTCGTCACCGAATGTTCACCCACCCCGCTCTGGCAGGGGCCGCCAATGCCCTCCGAGCGCGAACCTCTATATCGTCGACAAACCGTGCGCGAAAAGTGCACTCATCAACAATCGGACCTATCAGTATGCTCGCGGCTGTCGCCCGCTACTCTCGCCTCATGAGCGAAGCCGCCCCGCCCGCTGCCCCGCAGCCCGCGTCGAGCGCCTCGTCGGCGAATCCGTACGCACCGAGCACCCCCGTGAGCATCGCCACCCCCACCCCCTGGGGGCACGCCGTCGTCGCCGGGCTCGCCCTCGTCGGCATCGTGCTGAACGTCATCGGCGGTGCCGGCTTCCCGGCCGCGGCGCCCGTCGAGTGGCTCATGAACGCGGGTATCACGATCGACCTCGTCGCCGTGCTCATCGCGTGCGGCATCGGCTTCGGCGTGACGCTTCGCGCCCGGCCCGTGCGGCCCAGCCTGGTCCTCCCGTGGCTCGGCTTCGGCTTCTCGCTCGTCGCGTTCGCCGCCTGGGCGGTGAGCGCCGTCGGGCTGTACGAGACCCTGTTCTTCGACGGCCGCGGCCGCTACATGTACGACGTCGGGGGCGTGTTCCTGCTCGGTCTCCCGTGGACGCTCGGGGCGATCTTCAGCGCGTACGGCCTCCGCCGCGGGACAAGGGCCCCGCTCATCGCCGCGAGCTGGGTCGGCATCACACTGTGGGCGATCTCGCTCGCGGGCGTGCTCGCGTCGGCCCTGCTGTACGCCGCGGACCTCACCGACTGACCCCGGGCGGTCATCGGGTAGGCTGACCCCACAATCGAACATCGGGCCGCACGCGATGCGGGAGAGCCGTGGCGACGTCCGCGGCACCGAAGGAGCAAGCCTCCCCGCCAATCTCTCAGGTACGTGTACCGCATCGACAGGCCGCTCTGGAAAGAAGTTCCGTTCCGCGGATCTCGCCCACGGTGAAAGCGACCATGAGTCGCGAATCTCTCAGGCACCGATGACAGAGGGGGAGTTCCACCGACACGCGATCGGAGAACTCCGCCCATGACCGAAGCACCAGACGGCACCGCCCGCCGTTCGCCGCTCGACGCCGTCCACGTCGCCGCCGGCGCCTCCTTCACCGACTTCGCCGGCTGGCAGATGCCGGTGCGCTACAGCTCCGACCTCGCCGAGCACCGCGCCGTGCGCGAGGCCGCCGGGCTCTTCGACCTCAGCCACATGGCAGAGATCGTCGTGCTCGGCCCGGAGGCTGCGGCGGCCCTCGACCACGCGCTCGCCGGGCGCCTCTCCGCGATCGAGGAGGGCCAGGCGAAGTACAGCCTCCTCCTCGCCGAGGACGGCGGCATCATCGACGACCTCGTCGTGTACCGCACCGGGCCCGACCGCTACCTCGTCGTCGCGAACGCGGGCAACCGCATCCCGGCGGCCGAGGCGCTGCGCGAACGCGCATCCGGGTTCGACTGCGTCGTCGAGGACGAGTCCGACGACGTCGCGCTCATCGCCCTGCAGGGTCCGCGAGCCGAGGAGATCCTGCGCGAGGTCGAGGGCTTCGACATCCCGGGTCTCGACGGGTTGCGCTACTACCGCGCCGTCACGGGCGACTTCCGCGGCCACGAGGTGCTCATCGCCCGCACCGGCTACACGGGCGAGGACGGCTTCGAGTTCTTCCTCGCCCCGGACGCCGCCCCCGCCCTGTGGGATGCGCTCGCCGAGACGGGTGCGGGCGCCGGTCTCATCCCGTGCGGTCTCGCCGCCCGCGACACCCTGCGGCTCGAGGCCGGGATGCCTCTCTACGGCCACGAGCTCACGCGCGAGACCCTTCCGCACCAGGTGGGCCTCGGTCGCGTCCCGGTGCTCGGCAAGCCCGGCGGCTTCGTCGGCGAGGAGGCCGTCGCGGCGGGACCCGCCGCGGACGCGCGCGTGCTCGTCGGCCTCGCCGCCGAGGGCAGGCGAGCCGGCCGCGCCGACTACGAGGTGTTCGCCGCCGAGGATGCCGCCGACGCCGCGGGCGTCATCACGAGCGGCGCGCTCTCGCCCACCCTCGGCCATCCCGTCGCGATGGCCCTCGTCGACCCCGCGCTCGCGGAGGTCGGCACCACCGTCTTCATCGACGTCCGGGGGACGCGCATCCCCGCGACCGTCGTGACCCTGCCGTTCTATTCGAGAAAGAAGAGCTGACATGACGCTTCCCGCCGACCTGAAGTACACCTCCGAGCACGAGTGGGTCGCCGTCGACGGCGACATCGCGCGCATCGGCATCACCGACTACGCCGCCGACAAGCTCGGCGACGTCGTGTTCGTCGACCTGCCGCAGGCCGGCACCCCGGCGGTCGCGGGGCGCGTCGTGGGCGAGATCGAGTCGACGAAGTCGGTCGGCGAGCTCTATGCGCCCGTCGACGGGGAGATCGTCGAGGTCAACGAGGCGCTCGCCGACGACCCGTCGCTCGTCAACTCCGACCCCTACGGCGCCGGGTGGATGATCGCGGTGCGCTTCACCGGGCTCCCCGAGCTCCTCAGCGCGGACGAGTACGCCGCGCTCACGGCCGAGTGATGCGCGAGCTGTTCGCCGACCGCCACATCGGGACCGACACCGCCGCCCAGAGGACGATGCTCGAGGCGCTCGGCTACCCGAGCGTCGACGCGCTCGTCGACGCCGCGATCCCCTCGGGCATCCGCGTCGCGGACGACCTCGAGACGACGCTGCCGTCCGCGGCGTCCGAGGTCGAGGCGCTCGCCGAGCTGCGCGCCCTCGCGCAGCGCAACCGCGTGACCCGTCCCATGATCGGTCTCGGCTACCACGGCACCGTGACGCCCGCCGTCATCCAGCGGAACGTGCTCGAGAACCCGAGCTGGTACACGGCGTACACGCCCTACCAGCCCGAGATCTCGCAGGGGCGTCTCGAGGCGCTCATCAACTTCCAGACCATGGTGACCGACCTCACGGGCCTCGCCACGGCGAACGCGTCGATGCTCGACGAGGGCACGGCCGTCGTCGAGGCGATGCTGCTCGCCCGCCGCGCCTCGCGCGCCGACACGACGACCTTCCTCGTCGACGTCGACGTGCTGCCGCGGACGCGGGCGCTCCTCGCGCACCGCGCCGAGGCGGTCGGCATCGAGCTCGTCGACACCGACTTCGCGGGCGAGCTGCCCGAGGCGTTCGGCGCCGTCATCCAGTACCCCGGCGCCTCCGGGCGCCTCTGGAACCCCGCGGATGCGATCGCGCGCGTGCAGGAGGGTGGCGGCATCGCGGTGCTCGCGGCCGACCTGCTCGCGCTCGCGCTCATCACCTCGCCCGGAGAGCTCGGAGCGGACGTCGCCGTCGGCACGACCCAGCGCTTCGGGGTCCCGCTCGGCTTCGGGGGCCCGCACGCGGGCTACATGGCGGTGCGCGCGGGCCTCGAGCGCCAGCTGCCGGGCCGCCTCGTGGGCGTCTCGGTCGACGCCGCAGGCTACCCGGCCTACCGGCTCTCGCTGCAGACGCGCGAGCAGCACATCCGCCGAGAGAAGGCCACGAGCAACATCTGCACCGCGCAGGTGCTGCTCGCCGTCATGGCGTCGATGTACGCCGTCTACCACGGTCCCCGTGGCATCAAGGCGATCGCGCACCACGCGAACCGGATGGCGAACCTCGTCGTCGACGCCCTCACGGACGCGGGCCTCGCGCCCGTGCACGAGCGGTACTTCGACACCGTTCAGGTGCGCGTGCCCGGCCGGGCGGCCGAGGTCGTCGACGCGGCGGAGGCGGAGGACGTGCTCCTGCGGCTCGTCGACGCCGACACCGTGCAGTTCTCTACCGACGAGACCACGACCTCCGCCGACGCGCTCGTCGTGCTGCGCGCCGTCCTCGGCGACGCCGCTCCCGCCTCGCTCGGGTTCAAGCCCGTGTCGCGCTCGATCGACCCGGAGCACATGCGGCAGACGGAATATCTCTCGCATCCGGTCTTCACCACCCACCACTCCGAGACCGGCATGATGCGGTACCTCAAGTACCTCGCCGACAAGGACTACGCGCTCGACCGCGGCATGATCCCGCTCGGCTCGTGCACCATGAAGCTCAACGCGGCCACCGAGATGGCGGCCGTCACGTGGCCCGAGTTCGCGAACCTGCACCCCCTCGCGCCCGAGGCCCACACGGCGGGGTACCGCGAGCTCGTCGGTCAGCTCTCCCGCTGGCTCGCCGACGTCACCGGCTACGACGAGGTGTCGCTCCAGCCCAACGCGGGCAGCCAGGGCGAGCTCGCCGGCCTCCTCGCCATCCGCGGCTACCACCGCGCGCGCGGTCAGGAGCACCGCACGGTGTGCCTCATCCCGTCGAGCGCCCACGGCACGAACGCCGCGAGCGCCGTGCTCGCCGGCATGCGCGTCGTCGTCGTCGCGTGCGACGAGCTCGGCAACGTCGACCTCGCCGACCTGCGCGCCAAGGTCGACGAGCACGCCGACGACCTCGCCGCGCTCATGGTCACCTACCCCTCGACGCACGGCGTGTACGAGCACGACATCCGCGAGATCACGGACGCCGTGCACGCGGCGGGCGGGCAGGTGTACGTCGACGGCGCGAACCTCAACGCCCTGCTCGGCTACGCCCGTTTCGGCGACTTCGGGGGAGACGTCTCGCACCTGAACCTGCACAAGACGTTCTGCATCCCGCACGGCGGCGGCGGGCCGGGCGTCGGACCCGTCGCGGCGAAGGCGCACCTCGCGCCGTACCTTCCGGGAGCGGGCGGCGACCCCGACGCGAACCCGGTGAGCTCGGCCGTCTACGGCAGCCCCAGCATCCTGCCCATCTCGTGGGCGTACGTGCGGATGATGGGCGCCGAGGGGTTGCGCCGCGCGACCGGCGCCGCCGTGCTCGCCGCGAACTACATCGCGGCGCGCCTGCGCGAGCACTACCCGGTGCTCTACTCGGGCGACAACGGTCTCGTCGCGCACGAGTGCATCCTCGACCTGCGACCGCTGCGCGAGGCGACGGGCGTGACCGTCGACGACGTCGCCAAGCGCCTCATCGACTACGGCTTCCACGCGCCGACCATGTCGTTCCCCGTCGCGGGCACGCTCATGGTCGAGCCGACCGAGTCGGAGGACCTCGCCGAGCTCGACCGCCTCATCGAGGCGATGATCGCCATCAAGGCCGAGGCGGACGCCGTGGGCGCGGGGGTCTGGCCGAAGGACGACAACCCGCTCGCCAACGCGCCCCACACCGCCGAGTCGGTCATCGCGGGGGAGTGGACGCACCCCTACACCCGCGAGCAGGCCGTCTACCCCGTGCGCACCCTCGTGCACGGCGGCAAGTACTGGCCGCCCGTGCGCCGCATCGACCAGGCCTACGGGGACCGCAACCTCGTGTGCGCGTGCCCGCCCGTGGAGGCGTTCGCGTAGGTCATCCGCGGGGCGCGCGGGTGCGGGCTCGGTTCCGAGTCGCATGCCCCCGGGCGGGCATGACGTCTGGGCTTACGCGCGGGGCGGAGGCAGATCGAAGCGGACGGCGCCGTCACCGGGCGGGGGCAGCTCGAAGCGGGTGGCTCCGGCAGGGGGAGGGGGCAGGGCCGGGCCGCTCGCGACCTCCTCGGTCTGCGCCGCGGCCGTCGACTCCCCCGAGTCGGGCTGTGGCATGCGCGCGAGTCTACGCGCACGCGCACGGGCGTCGAAGTCCCCTATCGGGGGAGGCTACCCGGGGAGGCCGAACAGCTCCGGCCACCAGCCGGCCACGAGCGGGTAGCCCACGAACACGGAGGCGTCGATCGCGAAGTGCGCCGCGAGGAACGGCAGCAGCCTCCCCGTGCGGTGGTACAGCCACCCGAACGCGAGACCCATGACGAGGTTGCCGATGAACGCGCCTGGCCCCTGGTACAGGTGGTACGTCGCGCGCAGCACCGAGGTCGCCACGATGATGCCCCACGGACCCCACCCGAGCCGCCGCAGGCGCTCGAAGAGGTAGCCGAGCACGACGAACTCCTCCTGGACGGCGGCGCGCGCCGCCGAGAGCAGGAGCACGGGCACGGTCCACCAGTGGTCGCCGAGGCCGCCCGGGTTCACCAGCACGAAGAGCCCGAGCGCGCGGCCGAGGGCGTAGAAGGCGAGCCCGGGGATCCCGATCGCGAGCACGAGCCCGACGCCCCAGGCGACGTCGCGGACGCGTCGCGTGCCGTCGAGCCCGAGGGCCGCGAGGTGCGGCCGACGCGGAGACCACAGCAGGTAGCAGACGAGCAGCACGGGGGCGAGCGCGAACGCGATCGACAGCAGCTGATAGATGAGGTCGAAGACCTCGCGGTCGCTGCGGGACGGGTTGAGCGTCGCCGTCTGGTTCCCGAGCGACACCTCACTCGTGAGGCGGTAGGCGAGCGCGACGATCGCGTACACCGCCGACTGGCCGAGCCCGAGCGCGAGCACGATCGCGATCTCCCAGCGGATGCGGGCGCGCGTGAGAGGGGGCGTCGCGTCGGATGGCGCGGCGGGGGCGACGGTGCTCATCCGCGCTCCGAGGGCGGCAGCGCGCACGCGGGGGTGCCGCCGGGGAGCCGGTGCCGGTTGGCGGAGATGATGGCGTAGCCGAGCCAGGCGGCCCACGAGAAGGGGGGCGTCGCGACGAGCCAGCCGGCGAACCGCCACCAGGGTCCGCGCTGGATGCGCAGGAGCGCCGAGAAGGCGAGGTGCCCGCCGAGCTGATGCGTCGGGGCGATGTACCACGCGTAGCGGGTGACGTCGTGCTCGTCGAGGCCGAGCTCGGCGTAGTCGATCCACTGGTAGGGCAGCGCCTCGGGGAACCGGGGCAGGACCTTCCGCAGCCGCTCCACCCACGTCGTGCAGAAGGCGCAGTCGCCGTCGTACACGAGCACCGGCCGGGTGCGGGGGAGAGGCACGCGCGCGGTGGTCACGGGCACCGATGTTACGCGCCTGGAAAGCGAAGATTCCGCGCAGATTCGCGCTTCGACGCAACACCTGAGCATCCGCTGCAACGGGAGTGCGCGTTGTGCGACTTCGCGCATGAATCCCGCGTCGCGGTTTCCTCCATGTAACGATTCCGCCATCCGGTTTGGCGGTCGCCTGAACGCGACTTAAGGTTTCAGCAACACCGCCATGCGCGCGCATGCCCGCATGGCGTCCCATTGTGTACAGGAGGAACCGTGCGAATCTCTCGCATCGCAGCAGCAGCCGGAGGCGTCGCAGTCGCCGCCGCGCTCGTCCTCTCCGGATGCTCGTCGGACAACGGCGGCAACGGAGGAGGATCGGCATCGTCCGGCGTCGTCAACGTCGCCTGGTCGGAGCCGGAGAACCCGCTGATCCCGGCCAACACCAACGAGGTGAACGGCGGCCAGGTTCTCAACAACATGTTCGCTGGACTCGTCTACTACAAGGCCGACGGCTCGTGGGACTACGACGCCGCCGAGTCGATCGAGTCGGAGGACTACAAGACGTGGACCGTCAAGCTCAAGGCTGACCAGAAGTTCTCGGACGGCACCCCGGTCAACGCCGAGTCGTTCGTCAACGCCTGGCAGTGGGCTGCTGCCGACCCGGAGCTCCTGAACCAGTGGTGGTTCATCGACGCGATCGCGTTCGAGGGCGGCACCTACGACGGTGGCGAGAACACCCTCGCGCTCGAGGTCATCGACGAGACCACCTTCACGGTCGAGCTCGCCGAGCCGCGCGCCGACTTCCCGGTCGCCCTCGGCTACACGGTCTTCTTCCCGCTCCCCGAGGTCTTCTTCGAGGACCCCGAGGCCTTCGGTGAGGCCCCCATCGGCAACGGCCCCTACAAGCTCGGCGAGGACGGCTGGGTGCACGGCGAGAGCCTCCACCTCGTCCCGAACGAGACCTACAACGGCCCGCGCAAGGCCCAGAACGGCGGCCTGAACTTCAAGGTCTACGCGACGCTCGACGCCGCCTACGCCGACCTGCTCTCGGACAACGTCGACATCGTCGACTCGGTCCCGACGAGCGCGCTGGCGACCTTCAAGGACGACCTCGGCGACCGCGCCGTGGAGCAGGCCTCGGCCGTGTTCCAGTCGTTCACGATCCAGCCGACCCTCGAGGGCTTCGCGTACGACGAGGAGGGCAAGCTCCGTCGTGCCGCCATCTCGCACGCGATCAACCGCGCCGAGATCACCGAGGTCATCTTCCAGGGCACCCGCACCCCCGCCGAGGACTTCACCTCGCCGGTCATCGCGGGCTTCGACCCGGAGGCCGTCGAGGGCTCCGAGGTCATGGAGTTCGACCCGGAGAAGGCCAAGGAGCTGTGGGCGCAGGCTGACGCCATCCGTCCCTGGAGCGGCACCTTCCAGCTCGCCTACAACGCCGACGGCGGCCACCAGGAGTGGGTCGACGCGACGGTGAACTCGATCAAGAACGTGCTCGGCATCGACGCGGTGGGCCTGCCCTACCCCGACTTCGCCGGTCTCCGCACCGAGGTCAACGACCGCACCATCAAGTCGGCGTTCCGCACCGGTTGGCAGTTCGACTTCCCGTCGGCCGCCAACATCCTCGGCGCGCTCTACGTGACCGGTTCGGGCTCGAACGACGCGGACTACTCGAACCCCGAGTTCGACAAGCTGTTCCGCGCCGGCCTCGCCGCGATCGACCAGGACGAGCAGTCCGACCTGTTCAACCAGTCGCAGAAGTACCTCTTCGAGGACCTTCCCGCGATCCCGCTGTGGTACGGCTCGGTGACCGCCGGCTACTCGACCCTCGTCGACAACGTCGAGTTCGGTTGGGACAGCTGGCCGATCCTGCACGAGATCACCAAGGGCTGATCCAGCTCATCAACACGCACTGTGGGGCGGCGTCGCTTCGGCGCCGCCCCACAGGGTGCGTACCGCTCATTTTTCTGAAACCCTGAACTCCTCATGATCTGGTACATCGTCAGGCGCCTTCTGCAGGGCATCCCGGTGTTCTTCGGGTCGACGTTCATCATCTTCACGATGGTGTTCGCGATGCCGGGCAACCCCGTGCTCCGCATGTTCGGCGACCGCACTCCCTCCCCCCAGCAGATCGCGGCGCTCGAGGAGAAGTTCCACCTCGACCAGCCCTTCCTGTCCCGCTACTTCCTCTACCTGGGCGACGTCCTCCAGGGCGACCTGGGCACGACCTACGCCGGCCAGTCGGTCAACGAGATCCTCGCGCGCACCTTCCCCACCACGCTGCGGCTCGCGCTCCTCGCCGTGCTCATCCAGCTGATCATCGGCGTCCTCGCCGGTCTCATCTCGGGCCTGCGCAAGGGCGGCATCTTCGACAACGCCACCCTGCTCATCACGCTCGTCATCATCTCGATGCCGGTCTTCGTCTTCGCGTTCGTCGCGCAGTGGATCTTCGGCATCAACCTCGGCTGGTTCCGACCCACCGTGGGCGCAGGCGCTCCATGGAGCGATCTGATACTCCCGGCCATCGTGCTCGCCGGTCTCAACATGGCCTACGTCGTGCGCCTCACGCGCGCGTCCGTCATCGAGACCAACCAGAACGACTTCGTCCGCATGGCGTACGGCAAGGGTCTGTCGCGAGGGCGCGTCATCCCCGTGCACGTGCTCCGCAACTCGATGATCCCCGTCACGACGAACCTGGCCGCCGACTTCGGCATCCTGATCGTCGGTGCGACCGTCACCGAGGGCATCTTCAACGTGCCGGGCGTCGGCAACGAACTGTTCAAGGCGATCAACCGCCACGACACCCCCGAGATCGTGTCGATCGTCACGATCCTCGTCATCGTGTACGTGCTCGTGAACATCGCCATCGACCTCCTCTACGGAGTGCTCGACCCGAGGATCCGCTATGTCAAGTAAGAACCCCGTCCGCACCGCCCCCCACTTCGTCGCCGAGGTCGACGAGGGCGGGCTCGGTGCCGTCGACGCGGTGCGCGTGAGCGACCGCAAGTCGAACCTCTGGCTCGACGCCTGGCGCGACCTGCGCAGCCGCTGGATGTTCTGGGTCTCGGCCGTCGTCATCGCGTTCATCGTGTTCGTCGCGTTCTTCCCGGGCGTCTTCACCGACGTGCCGCCGAACTCGAACTGCATCCTGAGCATCCAGAACGAGCAGCAGGCCGAGGAGTTCGGTCTGCCGATCGGCACCCGCGTCTCCGACCACGGCCCCATCCCGGGTCACCCGCTCGGCTTCACCAAGCAGGGCTGCGACGTGTTCTCGCGCATCGTGCACGGCACGAGCACCTCGCTCTCGGTCGGCGTCATCGTGACCGTGCTCGTCGCGTTCATGGGCATCGTGATCGGCGCGTTCGCCGGCTACTTCGGCGGCTGGATCGACTCGCTCCTGATGCGCCTCGGCGACATCTTCTTCGCGATCCCCTACATCCTCGCGGCCGTCGTGATCATGTCGATGTTCCTGCACGACCGGAACATCTGGGTGATCTCGCTCGCGATCGGGTTCTTCAGCTGGCCATCCACGGCCCGCATCCTGAGATCCGAGGTGCTGAGGGTCAGGAACCTCGACTACGTCATGGCGTCGGAGGCGATCGGCCTGTCGAAGGTGCGCACGATGTTCACGCACGTGCTGCCCAACTCGATCGCGCCCGTCATCATCATCTCGACGGTGGGTCTCGCGGGCGCCATCACGGCCGAGGCGACGCTCTCGTTCCTCGGCGTCGGCCTGCCCAACAACCTGTTCATGTCGTGGGGCAACGACATCTCGGCGGCTCAGACGAGCCTCCGCACGGCGCCGTTCACCCTCATCTACCCGTCGATCGCCCTGTCGATCACCGTGCTGGCGTTCATCATGCTCGGTGAGACGGTGCGCGACGCGCTCGACCCGAAGGCGAGGGCCACCCGGTGACCGCTCTGGAACCCCTGCTCTCCGTCGAGGATCTGCAGGTCGCCTTCAAGACGCAGGACGGCTTCGTGCCGGCCGTGCGCGGCGTGAGCTTCGACCTCTACCCGGGTGAGACCGTCGCGATCGTCGGCGAGTCGGGCTCCGGCAAGTCGACGACCGCCCACGCGATCATCAACCTGCTCCCGGGCTCCGGCAAGGTGACCGGCGGGCGCGTCATGTTCGAGGGGCGCGACCTCACGAAGCTCTCGCGTCGCGAGATCGAGTCGGTGCGCGGTCGCGAGATCGGCCTCGTCCCGCAGGACCCGATGAACTCGCTCAACCCGGTGCACCGCATCGGCTTCCAGGTCGAGGAGACGATCCGCGCGAACGGCCTCGCGACCTCGAAGCGCGAGGTGCGCAAGCGCGCGATCGAGGTGCTCAAGGAGGCGGGCCTCGCCGATGCCGACCAGCGGCTCCGCCAGTTCCCGCACGAGTTCTCGGGCGGCATGCGCCAGCGCGTGCTCATCGGCATCGGCCTGTCCTCGGACCCGAAGCTGCTCATCGCGGACGAGCCGACGAGCGCGCTCGACGTGACGGTGCAGAAGAAGATCCTCGACCACCTCGAGACGCTCGTCCAGGAGCGCAACACGGCGGTCATCTTCATCACGCACGACCTCGGCCTCGCGGCCGAGCGCGCCGAGAACCTCG
Organism: Microbacteriaceae bacterium; assembly: GCA_003852775.1. Taxonomy (GTDB): domain Bacteria; phylum Actinomycetota; class Actinomycetes; order Actinomycetales; family Microbacteriaceae; genus Homoserinibacter. The sequence goes on from RDDZ01000078.1 coordinate 23,909, forward strand.
TCGTGATGCACCGCGGCAAGATCGTCGAGTCGGGCCCCGCCCGCGAGATCCTGCAGAACCCGCAGCACCCCTACACGCAGCGCCTCGTGGCCGCCGCGCCGAGCCTCGCGTCGAAGCGCATCCAGTCGGCCGTCACCACGGGCGCCTCGCTCGCGGAGGCCGAGGTCGAGGGCGCCGACGCGGCGTTCGACCTCGTGACGGCCGCCGAGCGCACGGCCGACGTCGCGACGCCCGACGCGCCGCCCGTGATCGAGTTCCGTGACGTGACGAAGGTCTTCAAGATCCGCACCGGCGGGCCGAAGTCGATCCCGTTCACCGCGGTCGACAAGATCTCGTTCAGCGTGCCCAAGGGCTCGACGATGGCCCTCGTGGGCGAGTCGGGCTCCGGCAAGTCGACGGCGGCGAAGCTCCTGCTGCGCCTCGAGGACGTCACCGAGGGCGACATCCTCGTCGACGGCACGAGCGTGCCCGGCATGAACAAGCAGGAGCTCCTCAAGCTGCGTCGCAAGATGCAGCCGGTGTTCCAGGACCCGTACGGCTCGCTCGACCCGCTGCACAACATCGGCAACACGATCGCGGAGCCGCTGCACGTGCACGGCATCGGCGACCTCAAGTCGCGCAAGGCGCGCGTGCGCGAGGTGCTCGACCAGGTGGCGCTGCCGGAGACGGTGCTCACGCGCTACCCGAACGAGCTCTCGGGCGGTCAGCGCCAGCGCGTCGCGATCGCTCGCGCCCTCGCGCTCAAGCCGGAGATCGTCGTGCTCGACGAGGCCGTCTCGGCCCTCGACGTGCTCGTGCAGGCGCAGGTGCTCAACCTGCTCGCCGACCTCCAGGCCGAGCTCGGGCTCACCTACCTCTTCATCACGCACGACCTCGCTGTCGTCCGCGTCATCGCGGACCACGTCACCGTCATGCAGAAGGGGCGGGTCGTCGAGCAGGCGACCGTCGACGAGGTCTTCGAGAACCCGAAGACCGACTACACGCGCGAGCTGCTCGCCGCCATCCCCGGCGCCGACATCCCGCTGGGTGCCTGAGCGCACTTCGCCGACCCCGGGCCGTCGCCGCGTCACGCGGCGGCGGCCCCTCGTCGTAGGGTGGAGCGGGTGAGCATCCTCCGTGTACTCGCCGGCACCGCAGCGGTCGCCGTCGCGGCGGCGGCTCTCGCGGGCTGCACCGATCAGAACCGCGTGGTCGACGGATCCCGCGCGACCGTGGCCGTGAGCGGCTCGCTGACCTCCCTCAACGCCAACAGCTCCTACGGACGCGCGTCCGCCCTCAACGCCGACGTCGCGTACCTCACGGGGAGCGCCTTCGCCTACCCGGATTCGGAGTACGGCCTCGTCGAGGACGAGTCGTTCGGCACGGCCGAGATCACCGCCGAGGACCCGCTCACCGTGCGCTACACGATCGCGAAGGGCGTGACCTGGTCGGACGGCGTGCCCGTGACCCCCGCCGACCTCCTGCTCGCGTGGGCCGCGAACTCGGGTGCCCTCGACAGCGAGGACGTCGAGCCGGAGGCGTACGTCGACTCCGGCACGGGCCGCTTCGGGGAGCTCCCCGAGGGCGTCGTCTACTTCGACGGGGCGCGCGGCCGGGGGCTCGAGCTCGCCACCCAGACCCCGCAGCTCGGCGACGACGGGCGCTCCCTCTTCGTGCACTACGACGCGTTCACGCCCGGGTGGCGCACCGCGCTCGCGCCGGGGCTGCCCGCGCACGTCGTCGTCGCCCGCGCCTTCGACCTGCCGCTGCGGGACGCGGGCGACGAGACGGCGCCCGACGCGGATCCGTCCCTCGCGGCCGCGGCCCAGGAGGCGCTCGTAGAGGCGATCGAGGACGCCGACACGGCAGCCCTCACGGCGCTCGCGAACGTGTGGAACGGCGCCTACGACCTCACCGGCGCGGCACCCGACCCCGACCTCCTCGTCGCGAGCGGACCCTACCGCGTCGAGACGGTGACGGACGGCTCGGTGACGCTCGGCGTCAACCCGCGTTACCGCGGATCGCGTGCCCCCGCGATCGAGACGCTCGTGCTCGCCACCGTCGAGGACCCGGCCGAGCTCGTGCGGGCCTTCCAGGAGGGGCGCGTGGACATCGCCTCGCCCGAGCCCGACGCGGAGCTCGCGAGCCACCTCGCCGACGTGGAGGGCGTGACCGTCACCGCGGGCACCGAGGCCACCTTCGAGCACATCGACCTGCAGTTCTCCGGCTCGAAGAGCGGCGTGTTCGACGACGCGCGCGTGCGCGAGGCCTTCCTGCGCGTCGTCCCGCGCCAGCAGATCGTCGACGAGCTCGTGCAGCCCGTGCAGGCGGATGCCGCCCTGCTCGACTCGTTCGTGCTGCGCCCGGGCGCCCCCGGCTACGAGGACGCCGTCGCCGAGAACGGCTCCGACGGGTACCGCTCGACCGACGTCGACGCCGCCGTAGAGCTGCTCGCGGAGGCGGGCTCCACGTCTCCCGAGGTGTGCATCCTGTACGACCCCGCCGACCCGCGCCGTGTCGCCGCGTTCGAGCTCATCCAGACCTCGGCGGCCCGTGCTGGCTTCCGCGTGACCGACTGCTCGCGGGCCGATTGGACGGCCATGCTCGGCGTCGCGGGCGCCTACGACGCGGCGCTCTTCGCGTGGGACACCACACGGCTCGGGCCGTCCGCCGTCGCGGCGGTCTTCCGCAGCGACTCGGCCGTCGCCAACCTCAACCACTTCTCGGACCCCGCCGTCGACGAGCTCGTCGACCGCGCGACGGGGTCCGACGACGCCGACGAGCAGACCGCGGCGCTCCGCGAGCTCGACGCCGCCCTCTGGGACGCGGCGTACGGCCTGCCGCTCTTCGCGCATCCGACGCTCACCGCAGTCTCGGACCGCCTCACGGGGGTCACCCGCTCCCCGCTCGCGCGCGGCGTGCTGTGGAACGCGTGGGAGTGGGAGCCCGGCGAACCCGCGGCCACCCCGTCCGGCTGACGGCCCGCACTCAGCCCGGCTGGCTGAGCGCGCCCTCCACGACGATCAGCACGAAGGGGGCGATCACCATGAACGGCAGCGTGACGAGGGTGATTAGCAACGCGGGGGCGATGCGTCGCCGCCCCACGCGCCGGCCCGCGTCGTCGATGAGGTTGAGCGACCGCTCCCCGACGCGCGCGTCGGAGTAGCGTCGCGCCTGCTCCTCGAGCTGCACCGAGGTGCGCTCGACGAGCAGGAAGGCGCGGCGCAGATCCTCCTCGAGCACCGCGCCCGGCAGCGAGCTCGGCGGAAACCGGAAGAACAGCTGGTCGTCGAGCACCTCGGCGCCCCACTGCGCGCCGCCCGCGTCGTCGAGCATCGCCGCCATGACATCCGGAGTGAACAGGTAGAGGGCGTCGCGCTCGTAGCCCGGCGGGCAGAGGAGCGTGAACACCTCGTCGAACTCGATCCCCATGCGGTAGGCGGCTCGGAGCTCGAGCGGCGTCGACGACAGCTCGAAGTCGCGCAGGAGGGCGATGTGCGGAAGCCGCCGCGGCATCGGCACGGCCAGGAACAGCCCGTCGTCGACGAGACCGGGGTAGGGGCGCTTCTCGGTCGGCTGGAAGTCCGGCGGCACCGGGTCGTGGAAGACGCGGCGGCCGATGAGGAACGGTGGCCAGGGTGAGCCCGTGGCGGGCTGCAGGATGCGAGTGAGCCGCTGCACCTTCCCCTCGCATCCGGAGGGCGCGGGCAACGTCGCGTCGACCCGGGTGACGCTGCCGAACTCGAGGTCGTTTGCCTCAGCGAACGCGCGGAGCTCATCGGTGAGCGGGGTGAGGGGGCGCCCGAACCGGCGGTGCCACCAGCGGAACAGCAGGATGACGCCGGCGACGATCGCGACGCACGACACGGTCCAGGCTGCGACCCATGCCCCGGCGGCGGGCGTGGTGCCGTTGAGGAGGATCCCCACCGCGCGCAGGAGCCCGAAGATCGCCGTCGACCCGGCCACGATCGCGAGGACGACCGCGAGGGTGCTCACCCACGCGGGCAGCTGCCTGCGCAGCCGCCACACGACCGGACGCGGGGGAAGGGGCTCCGCTAACGCCGAGAAGTCCAGATCGGCGAACACCTTCAGGTGGCCGTCGGAGCGCTCGGTCACGGCACCACCATAGCGGCTCCGGTAGGATGGAACGTCGCCCGATCGGGCGCTCACGACTTCCCCTCCCACATTCTGAGGTCTCCGCATGCCCATCGCCCACCGTTCCGACCTCCGGAACGTCGCCATCGTCGCGCACGTCGACCACGGCAAGACCACCCTCGTCGACGCCATGCTGCGCCAGACGCACTCCTTCGGCTCGCACGAGCACGTCGAGGAGCGCGCGATGGACTCGAACGACCTCGAGCGCGAGAAGGGCATCACGATCCTCGCCAAGAACACGGCGATCATCTACGAGGGCGCCCACGCGACCGACGGCCCCGTCACCATCAACGTCATCGACACCCCCGGCCACGCCGACTTCGGCGGCGAGGTCGAGCGCGGCCTCTCGATGGTCGACGGCGTCGTGCTGCTCGTCGACGCGTCCGAGGGTCCGCTGCCCCAGACGCGCTTCGTGCTGCGCAAGGCGCTCGAGGCGAAGCTGCCCGTCATCCTCGCCGTCAACAAGACCGACCGTCCCGACGCGCGCATCGCGGAGGTCGTCGAGGAGAGCCACGATCTGCTGCTCAACCTCGCGAGCGACCTCTCGGACGACATGCCCGACATCGACGTCGACGCGCTCCTCGAGCTTCCCGTCGTCTACGCGTCGGGCCGCAACGGGGCCGCCTCGTGGAACCAGCCCGCCAACGGCGAGCTTCCCGACAACGACGACCTCGAGCCGCTCTTCGAGGCGATCCTCAGGTACGTGCCCGCCCCGTCGTACGACGACGAAGCACCCCTGCAGGCGTGGGTCACCAACCTCGACGCCTCGCCCTTTCTCGGCCGCATCGCGCTCCTGCGCATCTTCGCGGGCACCATCAGGAAGGGTCAGACGGTCGCGTGGGTCCGCCACGACGGCTCGCACTCCAACGTGCGCATCACCGAGCTGCTCAAGACGAAGGCGCTCGACCGCTACCCGGCGGAGTCCGCATCCGCGGGCGACATCGTCGCCGTCGCCGGCATCGAGGAGATCACGATCGGCGAGACGATCGCCGACCCCGACGACATCCGTCCGCTCCCGGCCATCGAGGTCGACGAGCCCGCGATCTCGATGACGATCGGCACCAACACCTCGCCCATCGTCGGCAAGGTCAAGGGCCACAAGCTCACCGCCCGCATGGTCAAGGACCGCCTCGACCGCGAGCTCATCGGAAACGTCTCGATCCGCGTCGTCGACATCGGGCGCCCCGACGCGTGGGAGGTTCAGGGACGCGGCGAGCTCGCGCTCGCGATCCTCGTCGAGAACATGCGCCGCGAGGGCTTCGAGCTCACCGTCGGCAAGCCGCAGGTGGTCACCAAGCTCGTCGACGGGAAGGTCCACGAGCCCCTCGAGCACCTCACGATCGACGCGCCCGAGGAGCACCTCGGCGCGATCACGCAGCTGCTCGCCGCCCGCAAGGGCCGCATGGAGTCGATGTCGAACCACGGCACCGGCTGGGTGCGCATGGAGTTCATCGTGCCGAGCCGCGGCCTCATCGGCTTCCGCACCGAGTTCCTCACCGCGACCCGCGGCACCGGCATCGCCAACGCGATCTCGCACGGCTACGGACCGTGGGCGGGCGACATCCAGACGCGCGTCACCGGCTCCATCGTGGCCGACCGCGCCGGCGTCGCCACCCCGTTCGCCATGATCGCCCTGCAGGAGCGCATGTCGTTCTTCGTGCAGCCCGGCGACGAGGTCTACGAGGGCATGGTCATCGGCGAGAACCCGCGCAACGAGGATATGGACGTCAACGTCACCAAGGAGAAGCAGCTCACCAACATGCGCTCCTCCACGGCCGACACCTTCGAGAAGCTCGACGTTCCGCGACAGCTCACCCTCGAGGAGTGCCTCGAGTTCGCCCGCGAGGACGAGTGCGTCGAGGTGACGCCGGAGACGGTCCGCATCCGCAAGGTCATCCTCGACCAGACCGAGCGCGCCCGTGCGGCGTCGCGCCTCAAGCGCCAGAACCAGAACGCCTGACCGGAGGCCGGGTGCGGCCCGCGGGGCGGCATCCGGCTATCGTTGCGCCGTGACCCAGCTGATCCGCGGAGCGGCCGCGCTGCTCGCCCTCCTGGTCGGCGTCGTCATCGGCGCCGTCACGACGTTCGCGCACGCCGGCACTCCGCCGTGGCTGCTGCTCGGCGGACTCGCCGTCGTCGCGCTGTTCGTGCTGGGCGTGCGGCTCGCCATCGGGCAGCCCCTCGTCACGGCGGGCGCGGTGTTAGGAGTGCTCGGGGCGGTCATCGCGTTCGCGCTCCTGCCGGGCGACATCGTCATCGTGAGCGGCGACCTGCTCGGCACGCTGTGGCTCCTCGGCGCGACCGCCGTCGCCCTCGGCGGCGCGCTGTGGCCCCTGCCGCGCCGTCAGGGCAACGCGCAGGAGTCGAACTAGGATGGTCGGGTGACCTACGTCATCGCCCTTCCCTGCGTGGATGTCAAAGACCGCGCCTGCATCGACGAGTGCCCCGTCGACTGCATCTACGAAGGCGACCGGATGCTGTACATCCACCCCGACGAGTGCGTCGACTGCGGTGCGTGCGAGCCGGTCTGCCCCGTGGAGGCCATCTACTACGAAGACGACCTGCCCGAGCAGTGGGCCGACTACTACAAGGCCAACGTCGAGTTCTTCGAGGAGGTCGGCTCGCCCGGCGGCGCCGCGAAGGTCGGCGTCATCGCCGGCGACCACCCGATCGTCGCCGCGCTCCCGCCCCAGGGCCAGTGACCCGGGGCCTGTGACGTGGCGCTCGACCTCCCCGACTTCCCCTGGGACCTGCTGACCCCGTACGGTGACCGGGCACGCGCCCACCCCGACGGGATCGTCGACCTCTCCGTGGGGTCACCCGTCGACCCGACCCCGGCATCCGTGCGCGAGGCGCTCGCCGCCGCCACCGACGCGCACGCGTACCCGCTCACCGCGGGCTCGCCCGCCCTCCGCGAGGCGATCGTCGAGTGGTACGCCCGCCGCCGCGGGGTGCCCGACCTGACCGTCGCCAACGTCATCCCCACGATCGGCTCGAAGGAGCTCGTGGCGCTGCTGCCCACCCTGCTCGGCCTCGGGCCCGGCGACGTCGTCGTGCAGCCGAGCGCCGCCTACCCGAGCTACGCCGTCGGCGCGGCCGTCGTCGGCGCGACCGTGCTCACCTCCGACGAGCCCGAGGAGTGGCCCGCCGAGACGAAGCTCGTGTGGCTCAACAGCCCCGGCAACCCCGACGGCCGCGTGCACTCGATCGAGTTCCTGCGCCGCGCCGTCGAGCGGGCGCGCGCACTCGGCGCGGTCATCGCGAACGACGAGTGCTACGCCGAGCTCGACTGGAGCTCCGACGAGCCGACGCCGAGCATCCTGCACCCCGACGTGACGCAGGGCTCGCGGCGCCTCACGCTCTCGGTCTACTCGCTCTCCAAGCAGTCCAACCTCGCCGGGTACCGCGCGGGCTTCCTCGCCGGATGCAGCGACCTCGTGGGCGAGCTGCTCACGGCCCGCAAGCACCTGGGCCTCATGCCGCCGGCGCCCGTGCAGGCCGCGATGGTCGCGGCGCTGCGCGACGAGACGCACGTCGCCGCGCAGAAGGAGCTCTACCGCCGCCGCCGCGAGGCGCTCGTCGGGGCCCTCACGGCATCCGGGTTCCGCATCGACGACTCGCGCGCCGGCCTCTACCTGTGGGCGACGCGCGACGAGGACTGCTGGGAGACGGTGGGCGCGCTCGCCGAGCTCGGGATCCTCGTCGCGCCCGGCTCGTTCTACGGCGAGGCGGGGGCGAAGCACGTGCGCGTGGCGCTCACCGCCACCGACGAGAAGGTGGACGCGGCAGCGGCACGTCTCAGCGCCGGTAGGCTGTAAAGGTGAGCGAAGCGACGAGCAGCGAGAAGGTGACGCTAAACCTCGGCGATCGGATCGCCGAGTTCCCGGTGCTGAAGGCCGTCGACGGTCGAGATGCCGTCGATCTCTCGACCTTCGCCAAGCAGACCGGGTACAACACCTTCGACCCCGGATTCGTGAACACGGCCGCCACCCGCAGCGCCATCACGTACATCGACGGCGACGAGGGCATCCTGCGCTATCGCGGGTACGCGATCGAGGACCTCGCGAAGAACGCGACCTTCCTCGAGGTGGCCTGGCTCCTCATCTACGGCGAGCTGCCGACGCAGTCCGAGCTCGCCGAGTTCTCCGAGAAGGTGCGTCGTCACACGCTCCTCCACGAGGACCTCAAGCGCTTCTTCTCCGCCCTCCCGCACACGGCCCACCCCATGTCGGTGCTCTCGTCGGCGGTCTCGGCGCTCTCGACCTACTACGAGGACTCGCTCGACCCGAAGAACCCCGAGATGGTCGAGCTCTCGACCATCCGCCTCCTTGCGAAGCTGCCCGTCATCGCGGCGTACGCGCACAAGAAGGCGCTCGGCCAGGCGTTCCTCTACCCGGACAACTCGCTCGACTTCATCGAGAACTTCCTCAAGCTGAACTTCGGCAACCTCGCCGAGCCCTACGAGGTCAACCCAGTGCTCGTGAAGGCGCTCGACCGCCTGCTCATCCTCCACGAGGACCACGAGCAGAACGCGTCGACCTCCACGGTGCGGCTCGTCGGCTCGACGGAGGCGAACCTCTTCGCGTCGATCTCGGCCGGCATCAACGCCCTCTACGGTCCGCTCCACGGTGGCGCCAACGAGGCGGTGCTGCGGATGCTCGCGCAGATCCGCGACTCCGGCGAGTCGGTGTCGAAGTTCGTCGAGCGCGTCAAGGCCAAGGAGGACGGCATCCGCCTCATGGGCTTCGGCCACCGGGTCTACAAGAACTACGACCCGCGCGCGAAGCTCGTGAAGGAGTCGGCCGACGAGGTGCTCGCCGACCTCGGCGTGAAGGACCCGCTGCTCGACATCGCCAAGGAGCTCGAGGAGATCGCGCTCAACGACGAGTACTTCCAGTCGCGCCGCCTCTACCCGAACGTCGACTTCTACACCGGCGTCATCTACAAGGCGATGGGATTCCCGACGCGCATGTTCACCGTGCTCTTCGCGATCGGCCGCCTGCCCGGCTGGATCGCCCACTGGCGCGAGGCGAACAACGACCCGGCGACCAAGATCGGTCGGCCGCAGCAGGTGTACGTGGGTCCGCCGGCCCGCGAGTGGCCCTCCGGCCGCTGACGCTCCCGTCGCGGTCGCTGCGCTGCGCCTGTGACGTCGCGCAGCCGCGCCCGCTCCGCGGCCGCAGCACGCCGCATCCGCGACCCTTCCCGGCCCCGGCAGGCCGCATCCGCACGACGTATCCGCGGCATCCGCGTCGGCGGTCCCGTAAGCCCCGTCGTTGCAGAAATGCAGGAGATTTCTCCGCCCCCTGCCGGATCTGTACGGATGATGACGTCGCCGAACCGGTATCTCCTGCATTTCTGAGGTAGGTCGAGGCAGGATACGCCGCCGCATCCGCCCGGAAGGACGCAGCGGACCTCTTCGCTGACCGCCCCCCATTCGCAGAAATGCAGGATCGACGGCGGATCGGCCCCGAGAGATCAGGTTGCAGGGACGCGCCGACGTCAGATCTCCTGCATTTCTGAGGTCGGGCGGGAGGGGCGGATGCGGCGCTCGGGCGGGGCCCTCAGCTGTGGTCGTTGCGGGCGAGAGCCGCGCGGATCGAGGTGAGCACCTCATCCGGCCGGTAGACGACCTGCGCGTAGCTGAAGCGCAGCACGCGGTAGCCGAGCGCGCTCAGTCGCGCGTCGCGAGCGCGATCCGACTCGAAGCCGAGGTGGTCGCCGTGGAACTCGCGTCCATCGACCTCGATCACGAGACGGTCGCCGAGCAGGAAGTCGACGCGCATGTCGTCGATCCAGGCCTGGATGCGGAAGCCGATCCCGGCACGGATGAGGAGACAGCGCAGCACGGACTCCGAGAACGACCCGGATGCGGGATCCGCCACCTCGACGATCCACCTGACGCGTGCCGGCAGGCGACGCTCGAGCTCGGACAGATCGCCACGACGGATGAGCCCGAGCCGCAGGGCGCTGTCGAGGGCGCCCAGCAGCCACTCGGGAGGGAAGCAGGCGGCGAGGTCGACGATGCACGCGAGCGGGGTTGCGCGGTAGCGGTCGTGCGACGGATGCCGACGCCAGTGCACGCGGATGCGCGGGTCGGGCTCGTCGGAGAGCCGCACGCGCATGTCGTGAGCGGTGCGCATCCGGGCGTGCTGTGGCGGCACCGCCACGTGGAGGTGCTCGTCGGGTGGGGACCACATGCCGAAGGTGCGGGCGGCACTCGCGCAGGTCAGCAGCCCGCCGACCCGCCACGCCGCCGCGAGAAGCTCGTCGACGCCGGGGAGGGCGTACCAGCCCTGCCGCACGCGGAGCACACGCCCGTGTCGGGCGGCGTAGCTGAGTGCCGCGTAGGTCCACCCGCGTCGGAGGAGGGAGTACGCGGGGGCGAGGCCGCCGAGGGCTCGGATGTCGGAGTGCAGATCCACGCGCCGACCCTGCCGGGGCCGACCGCTCACTCGCCGCAGCCGACGGTCAAACGGTGAGTTCAGCATCCGTCGTTCCCTTGGGGAGGAGACGACTCACCTCAGAAACGCAGGACGAATCCGACGGGACCCCAGCAGATCAGGGGGAGACGTTGCTCAGACGACAGAATCTCCTGCATTTCTGAGGTGAGTCGTCTCCTCCCAAGGGAACGACGGATGCTGAACTCACCGTTTGACCGTCGGCTGCGGCGAGT
>RDDZ01000027.1 GCA_003852775.1 Microbacteriaceae bacterium
TAATCCCTCCTTTCAGTAACACGGCGCGGGGAGGCCGGTACGCCGGCCTCCCCGTTGCCGTGTGGCACCCCGATTCCTAGATTGAGAAAATGAAGCTCGAACTTCGTGGCATCACCAAGCGGTTCGGTGCCCTGGTCGCGAACGACCACATCGACCTCACCGTCGAGCCGGGCGAGATCCACTGCCTTCTCGGTGAGAACGGCGCCGGCAAGTCGACGCTGATGAACGTGCTCTACGGCCTCTATCAGGCGGACGAGGGCGAGATCCTGCTGGACAACGAGGTGCAGCGCTTCTCCGGCCCGGGCGACGCCATGAAGGCCGGCATCGGCATGGTCCACCAGCACTTCATGCTGATCCCCGTCTTCACGGTCGCCGAGAACGTCATGCTCGGGCACGAGCAGACCAAGGGACCGGGCGTGCTCGACCTCGCCGCCGCCCGCGCCAAGGTCAGGGAGATCTCCGACCGCTTCGGGTTCGACGTGGACCCGGACGCCGTCGTCGAGGACCTCCCGGTCGGCGTGCAGCAGCGCGTCGAGATCATCAAGGCCCTCTCGCGCGACGCCCAGGTGCTCGTGTTCGACGAGCCCACGGCGGTGCTCACGCCGCAGGAGACCGACGAGCTCATGGCGATCATGCGCCAGCTCAAGGAGTCGGGTACCGCGATCGTCTTCATCACCCACAAGCTGCGCGAGGTGCGCGAGGTGGCCGACCGCATCACGGTCATCCGCCTCGGCAAGGTCGTCGGCGAGGCCTCGCCGACGGCGAGCAACACCGAGCTCGCCTCGCTCATGGTCGGCCGCCCCGTCGAGCTGACCATCCAGAAGGCTCCCGCCAACCCGGGCGCCGACGCGTTCGTCGTGACCGACCTCTCGGTCATCGACCCGCGCGACCAGTACGTCGTCAAGGACGTCTCCTTCACCGTGCGCGCGGGCGAGATCCTCGCCATCGCGGGCGTGCAGGGCAACGGCCAGACCGAGCTCACCGAGGCGATCCTCGGCACGCAGCCGCGCGTGAGCGGCTCGATCAAGCTCGACGGCGTCGAGCTCGTCGGCAAGAGCGTGCGCAAGGTGCTCGACGCGGGCGTCGGCTTCGTGCCCGAGGACCGCAAGGAGGACGGCCTCGTCGCGGAGTTCACGATCGCCGAGAACCTCATGCTCGACCGCTCCGTCGGCGCTCCGTTCGTGAAGGCCGGCACGCTGCAGCTCGGCGCGCTCGCCGAGTTCGCCGAGCAGAAGCTCGTCGAGTTCGACATCCGCGCGCAGGGCATCACGACCCACGCCGGACGCCTCTCCGGCGGCAACCAGCAGAAGGTCGTGCTCGCGCGCGAGCTGAGCCGCGACCTGCGACTCTTCGTCGCATCCCAGCCCACCCGCGGACTCGACGTCGGATCGATCGAGTTCGTGCATCAGCAGATCGTCGCGGCACGCGACGCGGGCATCCCGGTCATCGTCGTCTCCACGGAGCTCGACGAGGTCATCGCCCTCGCAGACCGCATCGCGGTCATGTATCGAGGCGGGATCGTCGGCATCGTGCCCGGCGACACCCCCCGTGACGTGCTCGGCCTCATGATGGCCGGCGAGACGACAGGAGCCGCCGCGTGAGCGACGAACAGATCCCCGGCAAGGGCCAGGAGCCCGAGCAGGCCGTCGAGGTCGAGCAGGTGCCCGCCGAACAGCGCGCATCCGGCGCCGACGTGCCGCCCCCGCCCGCCGCCAACCGCATCCTCCGCGAGATCGCCTCGTCGAGCTGGCTGCTGTCGCTGCTCGCGATCGTCATCGCGCTCGTCATCGGCTCGATCCTCATCGCGTGGACCGACCCGGCCGTGCAGAAGGCGGCCGGCTACTTCTTCTCCCGCCCGGCCGACACCTTCAAGGCCATCTGGGAGGCGATCGCCGGTGCCTACACCTCGCTCTTCCAGGGCGCGATCTACAACCCGAAGCGCGGCGACTTCATCAACGCGATCAAGCCGCTGACCGAGACGCTCACCTTCGCCACGCCGCTCATCGCGGCCGGTCTCGGTGTCGCGCTTACCTTCCGCGTCGGCATGTTCAACATCGGTGGTCGCGGTCAGATCCTCATCGCCGCCGCGGCGGCCGGATGGGTGAGCTGGTCGTTCGAGCTCCCGCCGTTCCTGCACATCCTGTTCGCGACCCTCGCCGCCCTCATCGGCGGTGCGGTGTGGGCCGGCATCGCGGGTGTGCTCAAGGCGCGCACGGGTGCCCACGAGGTGATCCTCACGATCATGCTCAACTACGTCGCGTACTACCTGATCTCGTACCTGCTCAAGACGCCCGGCGCGTTGCAGGCACCGGGATCGAACACGCCGAAGTCGCCGCCCGCCCTCGAGTCGGCGATCTTCCCGACGCTGTCCGACCTGATCGGCGTGGGCTCGTACCGCGTGAACCTCGGCTTCATCCTGGCGATCCTCGCGACCGTGTGGCTGTGGTACCTGCTCAACCGCTCGAGCATGGGCTTCCGCTTCCGTGCCGTCGGCGAGAACCCGCACGCCGCCCGCACCGCCGGCATCAGCGTCAAGAGCACCTACGTGCTCGCGATGGTGCTCTCGGGTGCCCTGCTCGGTCTCGCGGGCGCCTCGCAGGTGCTCGGCACGACGACGACCGGCTTCGCGGCAGGCGTCGACGCCGGCATCGGCTTCGACGCCATCACCGTGGCGCTGCTCGGCCGCTCCCGTCCGTGGGGGGTGTTCTTCTCGGGCCTCCTCTTCGGCGCGCTCAAGGCCGGCGGCTACACGATGCAGGCCAGTGAGGGCATCCCGATCGACATCGTGCTCGTCGTGCAGTCGGTCATCGTGCTCCTCATCGCGGCGCCGCCTCTCGTGCGCGCGGTCTTCCGCCTGCCCTCTCCCGATGCGACCGCGACCGTGCGACCTGCCAAGGCCACGGCCAAGAAGGTGGTGACCAAGTGACCACGACCGCTCCGGCCCCCGCCAACGCGGCCCCCATCGTCCACGAGAAGGCGCTCGTCCGCAGCTGGAAGACGCCCATCGTCCTCGGCGTCTTCGCGCTCGTCGGACTCCTCATGGCGTTCGTCTTCCCCGCCTCGGGCGAGACCACGTTCGGCCTCTCGACCGAGCGCGACGCGATCCAGCTCGCGCCGCTCGTCGTGCCGACCCAGGCGACGGTCGTCATCACGTCGCTGCTGCTCGTCGTCGCCGCGCTCGGCGCCCTCGCGTACGTGAAGTTCGGCAAGGGGCACGCCCCGCTGTGGCTGTCGATCGTGTTCGCGGTGCTGTTCCTCGTGACCTTCCTCACGTGGGTCGCGGCCGGCAAGACCATCCCCGTCCCGGGCATGCTCGTCGGCACCGTGGCGCTCAGCGTGCCGCTCATCTTCGGCGCCCTCGGCGGCGTCGTGTCGGAGCGCGCGGGCGTCGTCAACATCGCGATCGAGGGCCAGCTGCTCTTCGGCGCCTTCTCGGCGGCCGTCGTCGGCTCCCTCACCGGCAGCCCCTGGGCGGGGCTGTTCGCGGCCATGGTCGGCGCGGTGCTCGTGTCGTTCGTGCTCGCCGCCTTCTCGATCAAGTACCTCGTCGACCAGGTCATCGTGGGTGTCGTTCTCAACGTGCTCGTCACGGGTCTCACGAGCTTCTTCTACTCGAAGGTGCTCACGTCCGACCCGGCGTTCAACAAGCCGACCAAGTTCGAGGTGCTGCCGATCCCGCTGCTCTCGGACATCCCGATCCTCGGGCCCGTGCTGTTCCGGCAGACGCTCATCGTCTACCTCATGTACATCGCGGTGTTCCTCGTCTGGTTCGGCCTGTTCAAGACCCGCTGGGGCCTCCGCGTCCGCGCGGTGGGCGAGCACCCGACCGCCGCCGACACGGTGGGTATCAGCGTCAACAGCACGCGGTTCTGGAACGTGTCGCTCGCGGGCGCGATCGTCGGCATCGGCGGCGCGTACTACACGCTCGACGTCGTCGGCCAGTTCGGCAAGGAGATGACCAACGGTGCGGGCTTCATCGCCCTGGCCGCGGTGATCTTCGGACGCTGGGACCCCATCCGGGCCACCCTCGCGGGCCTGCTGTTCGGCTTCGCGACGAACCTGCAGAGCGTGCTCGGCATCATCGGCTCGCCGGTGCCGTCCGACTTCATGCTCATGCTGCCGTACGTCGTGACGATCTTCGCGGTCGCGGGCCTCGTGGGCGTCTCGCGCGGTCCCGCCGCGGCCGGAAAGCCGTACATCAAGTCATGACGGACATCAGCCAGGAGACCTGGCAGGCGCTGCGGGAGGCCGCGAACGCGGCCATCCCGCACGCCTACGTCCCGTACTCGAAGTTCCCGGTGGGCGTCGCGGCGCTCGTCGACGACGGCCGCATCATCTGGGGCTGCAACGTCGAGAACGCCTCCTACGGGCTGACGCTGTGCGCCGAGTGCGCCCTCGTCTCGACGCTGCACATGACGGGCGGCGGCAAGCTCGTGGCGTTCACGTGCGTCGACGGCAAGGGGCAGATCCTCATGCCGTGCGGCCGCTGCCGCCAGCTCCTCTTCGAGCACTCGGCCGAGGGGATGCTGCTCGAGACGGTGTCCGGCATCAAGACGATCGACGAGGTCATCCCCGACGCCTTCGGGCCGCGGACCCTCGAGGAGTACGCCGCGGACTGACGCGACCCGCGCATCCGCGCATCACGAAAGGACGAGCTCATGGTCGAGCCCTTCGACACCGTCGACCTCATCCACCGCAAGCGCGACAAAGGCGAGCTGACGGCGGACGAGATCCGCTGGCTGGTCGACGCCTACACGCGCGGCTACGTGGCCGACGAGCAGATGTCGGCCTTCGCGATGGCGGTCTTCCTCAACGGGATGACCTCGGACGAGATCCGCGAACTCACCCTCGCGATGGTCGCGAGCGGCGAGCGGCTCGACTTCTCGGGCCTCGGGAAGACGACGACCGACAAGCACTCGACGGGTGGCGTGGGCGACAAGATCACCCTCCCGCTCGCCCCGCTCGTCGCGTCGTTCGGTGTGGCGGTGCCGCAGCTCTCGGGTCGCGGCCTGGGGCACACGGGCGGCACGCTCGACAAGCTCGAGTCGATCCCCGGATGGCGCGCGCGCCTGACGAACGAGGAGTTCCTCGCCCAGCTCGGCTCGGTCGGCGCCGTCGTGTGCGCCGCGGGGGCCGACCTCGCTCCCGCCGACGGCAAGCTCTACGCCCTGCGCGACATCACGGGCACCGTCGAGGCGATCCCGCTCATCGCGTCGTCGATCATGTCGAAGAAGATCGCGGAGGGCACGGCGTCGCTCGTGCTCGACGTGAAGTTCGGCGGCGGCGCGTTCATGAAGGACTACGACCGCGCGCGGGAGCTCGCCGAGACGATGGTGCGCCTCGGCAACGAGGCGGGCGTCGTAACGCGCGCGCTCCTCACCGACATGAACGTGCCCCTCGGCCTCGCGATCGGCAACGCGAACGAGGTGCGCGAGTCGGTCGAGGTGCTCGCCGGCGGCGGCCCCGCGGACGTGGTGGAGCTCACGCTCGCCCTCGCGCGCGAGATGCTCGACATGGCCGGTCTGCCGGACGCCGACGTCGAGGCCGCCCTCAAGGACGGCCGCGCGATGGACACCTGGCGCGCGATGATCACGGCCCAGGGCGGCGACCCCGACGCCCCGCTCCCGGTGGCGCGGCACTCGCACGTTGTCACTGCGTCCGAGGACGGCGTGCTCGCGACCCAGGAGGCGCTGCCGTTCGGCGTCGCCGCGTGGCGCCTCGGCGCGGGTCGGGCCCGCAAGGAGGACCCGGTCGTGCACGCGGCGGGCATCGACCTGCACAAGAAGCCCGGTGACCCGGTGCGCGCGGGCGAGCCGCTCTTCACGATGCACGCCGACGACGAGGCCCGCTTCCCGCGAGCGCTCGAGGCCCTCGAGGGCGCGTACTCGATCGCGCCCGCCGGGGCCGAGCTGCCCGAGCGCCCCCTCATCCGCTCCCGCATCGCGTAGCCGCGGCGCCGCATCCGCCGCACCGCCGCGCCGTATCGCGTCCGCCGCTCCGTATCGCGCCCGCATCCCGAGGTGTCACTTTCCGTCGCCTGAACACGCCCCGGCGCGACCGAAACTGACACCTCTCGACTGCCGTGCAGTTCGAGGTGTCACCGTCTGTCGTCCCGCGCGCTGGCCGCACGACGGGAAGTGACTCCTCACCCGGGCCAACCCCGCGACGTGAGGCGGCGACGGACGGATGCCACGAGGCGCCCCGTATCGGCGAGGTCGTCCGCGGTGGCGCGGACTATCGACCAGCCCGCATCCTCGAGGTCGGCGAATCGGCGGAGGTCGCGCATCCACTGCCGACGTTCGACGCGGTGGTGATCGCCTTCGTAGTCGACGCCGACCCGGTATGCGGGGAACGCGAGGTCGATTTCGGCGACGAGACCGCCTCCCGCCGCACGCACCTCGAGGTTCGGGGAGGCCGGAGGCAGGCCGGCGTCCCGGAAGCGGAGCCTCAGGTGGGACTCGGGAGGTGAGTCCGCGCGGTCGCTCAGCCGAAGCGCCGCCGCCGCGCGGGTCAGCGCGCCGCGACGTCCGGGATGCCGTCGCACCATCTCGTGCACGTCGCCCAGCCGCGCGAGCGGGTCCCTGCGCCAGATCACGCGGTCGCCGGCGGCGACGAGGTCGTGGCGCGAGAGGTGCGCCGCGAGGTCGCACCAGGTGCGCTCCGGCGTCGTGAGGGGGAGTCCCTCGCGCGAGGTGAGCTCCGCGGGAGTGATGACGAAGTGGTGGCCGACGACCCCCGAGAGCCGCGTGGGCCGCTGGCGGTGCGGATGGCCGACATGCAGACGCTCGTCGTCGGCGAGCTCGCGGGGCAGGGGGATCCCCCACAGCAGGGCGGCGGTGGGGCCGCAGTAGAAGGCGTCCGGGCGCAGGACGGCCGCGAGAGCCCGGCACCGGTCGACGAGCGATTCGGATGTGGCGGTCTCGCGGACGCCGCGGAACGGGGTGCGGAGGTCCGAGCGTCGGAGCCGGTTCGGGTCGACACCGATGCGGAGGGCGTCGCGCACGGCGAACGCCGGATGCGGGAGCGCGTCGGGGAGCGGAGCGGGCGCGGGCACGCATCCGAGGGTCGCGCGCGTCCGCGCTCGGTCGCCCGCCGCATCCGCGATCCGTGGAAAGCACCACCGCGGTCGCGCTGTGGTGGGTGAGAACGAGGTGTCACTTCCCGTCGCGAGCGGGTACGCTCACGCGACCGAAACCGACACCTCAAGCCCGCGGACGGTGCGGGTCCACCCCAAGCCCGCGGACGGCGCGGGCCGGCGAAACGGTGCACGAGGTGCCACTTTCGGTCGCGCGGGCAGCGGCGCCGGCGACCGAAAGTGACACCTCGGAGATCAGGGGGTTACGCCTCCGGGTCGCCGATGCGCTCGAGGGCGTCGACGACGAGGTCCCAGAAGCGCGCCTCGTCGATGCCGAGGGCGACCTGCGTGGTGCAGTCGGCGGGGGCCGGGCGACGGAGGTCGGCCACGGTCATGCCGAGCGTCAGCGAGCCCGAGAGCTCGACGTCGAGCGGTGCCTTGACGACCTCCAGGACGGCGGGGTCGATGATGTACGCGACCGTGACCGGGTCGTGCACGGGCGGGGAGGTGAAGCCCTGCGCCTCGAGGTAGGTGGCGCCGAAGAAGTCGAGCAGCTCGCCCACGAAGACCGACGGCTTGGTGCCGACCGCCGCGATGCGCTCGCGCACCTCGGGGGTCGCGAGCGCCTTGTGGGTCACGTCGATGCCGACCATCGTGACGGGCCACGACTCGTTGAAGACGATGTGCGCGGCCTCGGGGTCGATGACGATGTTGAACTCGCTCGTCGGGCTCCAGTTGCCGCCGTGCACGCCGCCGCCCATGAGCACGACCTCGCGCACGCGGGGGACGATCCGCGGCTCGAGGCGCGCGGCGAGCGCGATGTTGGTGAGGGCGCCGGTCGGCACGAGGGTGATGGTGCCGGGCTCCGACTCCATGATCGTGTCGATGATGAGCTGGACGGCGCTGCGCGGGTCGACCTCGAAGGCCGGCTCGGGCAGCACGGGGCCGTCGAGGCCCGAGTCGCCGTGGATGTCGGGGGCGTACTCGACGGTGCGCACGAGCGGGCGGGCCGAGCCGCGCGCGAACGGGACGCCCGTGATGCCCGCGATGCGCGCGACGGAGAGCGCGTTGCGGGTGACGTTCTCGATGCCCGCGTTGCCCATGACGGTCGTCACCGCCGCGAGCTCGATGTCGGGGTTGCCGTGCGCGAGCAGGAGCGCGATGGCGTCGTCGTGGCCGGGGTCGCAGTCGAGGATGATCCGTCGGGGCATGTGCCCATCGTACGCTCATGTTCTCATATACAAAAAACTTGTTCACTGGCGGAACGTGTGCGAGCATGGCGGCATGCAGGCATCCGCCCCCACCGACGCGGCGCACGACGCCGACCTCGCCGCGCGCGGAGCCGCGCGCATCGCATGGATCCGCTCGCGGATGCCGCTCCTCGCGGCCGTGCGCGAGCACTTCGCCGAGACCCGCCCCTTCGCCGGCCACCGCGTGGGGATGTCTCTCCACCTCGAACCGAAGACGGCCGTGCTGCTCGAGACGCTCGCCGCGGGCGGCGCCGAGATCGTCGCGACCGGCAACCACGGCTCCACCCAGGACGACGTGGTCGCCCACCTGCGCGCGATCGGCCTCACGGTCCACGGCCGCCGCGACGACACCCTCGACGACCATCACGCGAACCTCGCCGCCGTGCTCGACGCCGAGCCCGACATCCTGCTCGACAACGGCGCCGACCTCGCGGCGGGCGTCGTCGCGCGCGGCACCGCGGCATCCATCCTGGGCGGCACCGAGGAGACGACCTCGGGCGGCGACCGGCTGCGCGGCGAGCTCGCGGACCGCGTGCCGTTCCCCGTCATCGTCATCAACGACTCGCTGCTCAAGGCCATCGGCGAGAACAAGCACGCCGTGGGTCAGTCGGTCGTCGAGAGCTTCATGCGCATCACGAACCTCATGGTCCCGGGCCGCCGCTTTGTCGTGGCGGGCTACGGATGGTGCGGGCGTGGCGTCGCGCACTACCTGCGCCAGCTGGGCGGCAAGGTCGCGGTCGTCGAGGTCGACGAGCTCAAGGCCTTCGAGGCCGCGCTCGACGGGTTCCGCGTCGCCGACCTCGACGCCCTCGCCGGGTGGGGCGAGGTGTTCATCACCGCCACCGGGCGCCCGGGCGTGCTCGCGGAGCCGTTCTTCGCGCGCGTGGCCGACGGCGCCGTGCTCGCCAACTGCGGCCACTTCCCGTGGGAGATCGACGTGCCCGCGCTCAAGGCGGGCGCCGCATCCGTCACGCGCCTCGACGAAGCGATCGAGCGCGTCGAGCTGCCGGGCGGCCGCCACGTGATCCTGCTCGCCGACGGCCGCATGGTGAACCTCGCGGGCCGCGAGCCGAAGGGCAACTCCCTCGAGTCGATGGACCTCGGCTTCCTGCTGCAGGCACTCTCCCTCGAGCGCGTCGCGACGCGCGCCGCCGAGCTCGCACCCGGCGCGCAGCCCGTGCCCGACGACATCGACCGCGACATCGCCCGGCGGATGCTGCGGGCCATGGGTGCGGACCGCTGACGATGGCCGACTCGCCCGACTACTCCGTCCCCGCCGTCGACAAGGCGTTCGACATCCTCGAAGTGCTCGCCGACCGCGAGGGCGGCCTCACCCAGACCGAGATCGCCGAGGCGACCGGCCGCAGCGTGAGCCAGATCTACCGCGTGCTCGTGACGCTCGAGTCGCGCGGCTGGATCGTGCGCGACCGCGCCTCCGGGGTCTACTCGCTCTCGATGGGGGCCTTCGACCTCGCCCACCGTCACGCGCCCCTGCGCGGGCTGATCGTCGCCGCGACGCCCGTCATGCGCGACCTCGCGGCCGAGGTGCGGCAGTCGTGCAACCTGGCGGTGCTCGACGGGGGAGCGGTGCGCGTGGTCGCCCAGGTCGAGAGCCCCGCCGACTTCGGCTACCGCGTGCGCGTGGGGGCCGCCTTCCCGCTCGACAGCGCCACCGCCACGGTGCTCGTCGCGGGCGCGGAGCCCGGGATGCGCGCGGCGCTCATCGACGAGGTCCACCAGGAGGAGCTCGCCCGCATCGCCCCGGACGGGTCGCTGCGCCGAGACGACCCGCGCGCGCCGGGCATCGCCGACATGGTCGCGCCGGTGCGCGACTCCCGGGGGTTCGCGCGCGCCGCCCTCACGGTCCCGTACGTCACGACGAGCTTCAGCGAGGCCGACGCCGAGCGCGTGCGGGCGCTCGCGGTCGAGGCCGCGGACGCCATCACGGCCCGGCTGCACCCCGTCCGCGCGGGCGGCTGATCCATTCGGCGTCACCACAGGATCCGGCGCCCCCTCCCGACTACGCTGGAGGCATGAGCGACGCCGCATCAGAAGACCACCACGTCGTCGACGGGGTCGACCTCCGCACCCTCCCGAAGGTGTCGCTGCACGATCACCTGGACGGGGCCCTCCGCCCGCAGACGATCATCGAGCTCGCCGACGAGATCGGGTACGAGCTCCCGGCGACGGACGCCGACTCCCTCGCCGCGTGGTTCCACGAGAAGGCCGACTCCGGCTCGCTCGTCGACTACCTCACGACCTTCGACGTCACGAACGCCGTCATGCAGTCCCGCGAGAACCTCACGCGCATCGCGCGCGAGTTCGTCGAGGACCTCGTGGCCGACGGCGTCGTCTGGGGCGAGGTGCGCTGGGGTCCGGAGCTCAGCCTCGAGAAGGGTCTGGCGCTCGACGACACCGTCGAGGCGGTCACCGAGGGCATCGAGCAGGGCGTCGCCGAGGCGACCGCCGCCGGCCACCGCATCCGCGTGGGCCAGCTGCTGTGCTCGCTGCGCCACCTCGACCGCGGGCGCGAGATCGCCGAGCTCGCGCTCAAGTACCGCGACCGCGGGGTCGTCGGCTTCGACATCGCGGGGCCCGAGAAGGGCTTCCCGCCCACGCGCTTCGCCGACGCGTTCGACCTGCTCGCGCGCGAGAGCTTCCCCGTGACGATCCACGCGGGCGAGGCCGACGGCCTCGAGTCGATACGCAGCGCCCTCGTCGACGGCCACGCCCTCCGCCTCGGCCACGGCGTGCGCATCGCGGAGGACATCACGATCGAGTCGCAGGACGAGGAGGCCAGCTACGTAAGCCTCGGCCGCCTCGCCCAGTGGGTGAAGGACCGCAGCATCGCGCTCGAGACGAGCCCGACCTCGAACCTGCAGACGGGCGCGGTCGCCGCGTGGGGCGACGACCTCACGGCGCACCCGTTCGACCTGCTGTACCAGCTCGGCTTCCGCGTCACCGTCAACCCCGACAACCGACTCATGAGCGGCACGAACGTCACGCGCGAGCTCGCCCTGCTCGCCGACACCTTCGGCTACGGGCTCGACGACATCATGAACTTCCAGATCAACGCGGCCGAGGCGGCCTTCCTGCCGCTCGAGGACCGCGCCGAGCTGGTCGCGTTCATCGAGGAGGGGTTCGGCGCCGCCTGATGGACCAGCTGCCCGCGCTTCCCCCGCTCCCCGACGAGGGGGTCGTCATCGGCGCGCGCCCGAAGGACTGGCGCGAGTCGGTGGAGATCGCCGGTCGCGCCCTCGCGGCGAGCGGTGCGACGGATGCCGGGTACGCGGTCGACATGGTGCGCATGATCGAGGAGCACGGCCCCTACGTGGTCGTCGCCCCCGGGCTGGCCCTCGCCCACGCCCGCCCGGGCCCCGCGGTGCGGCGCGACGGGCTCGCGATCGTGACCCTCGCCGAGCCCGTGCCGTTCGGTCACCCCTACAACGACCCGGTGCGCGTCGTGCTCGCCCTCGCGGGCGCCTCGAGCGCCCGCCACCTGCAGCTCGTCGCCGAGATCGCGAACATCTTCAACGACTCGGATGCCGTCACCCGCATCGCCGAGGCGACCTCGGCCGACGAGATCCGCGGCATCCTCGGGGCGACCGCCTCGTGAAGATCCTGACCCTGTGCGGCGCGGGGATCGGCACGAGCGGCATCCTCAAGGTCAACACCGAGCGGGTGCTGCAGCGCATCGGCGTCGACGCCCGGGTCGTGGCGATCGACGTGTCGATGCTCGCGACCGAGCTCGAGGACGCCCAGGTCATCCTCACGAGCCCCGAGTTCGTCGAGGCGATCGGGCGCACCTTCGCCGACGTGATCGTCGTTGAGAACTACTTCGACACCGCCGAGCTCCAGCGCAAGCTCGAGCTGGCGCTGGGCTGACTGCGTCTTCTCACGCCGCGATAATCCGCGGCGCCGGCCGATCGGGTGCCGATATCGCCGCGTGAACCGCTGGTTGAGTAGCGCCGTAGGCGCGTGTCGAAACCAGTCCCGTGAGGCCCTGTCCCTGTGCTGGTTTCGACACGCCCGCTCCGCGGGCTACTCAACCAGCGGTGAACCCGCGACTCACACAAGCAGCGCGCGCATCCCCGCGTCGAGCGCGGCGAGAGCCGCGTCGGCCGCCGCCTGACGTTCGGACGCCGTGCCCTCGTCGGAGCGCGCGTCGAGGTAGCACTTGAGCTTCGGCTCGGTGCCGCTCGGGCGCACGATGACGCGTGATCCGCCCTCCAGGTGGAAGCGCAGGATGTCGCTCGGCGGGAACGGCCCGAAGCCGTCCGCGAAGTCGTCGATCTGCTCGACGCGGATGCCGCCCACCTCGCGCGGGGGCTCGGCGCGCAGCCGCGCCATGAGCTCCGGGATGCGGGCGAGGTCCGCGACGCGCACCGAGATCTGACCGGATGCGAACGCGCCGAACCGGTCGGCGAACGCCGCGCGGTGCTCGGCGAAGCTCTGGCCGGCGGCCTTGAGCTCGGAGAAGAGGGCGAGCACCTCGACCGCGGCGGAGATGCCGTCCTTGTCGCGCACCTTCTCGGGGTCGACGAGGTAGCCGAGGGCCTCCTCGTAGCCGTAGAGGAGGCCGCCGACGCGGGAGATCCACTTGAAGCCCGTGAGCGTCTCGGCGAAGTCGAGGCCCTCCTTGCGCGCGACGACGCCGAGCGCGGGCGAGCTCACGAGCGAGCACGCGAGCGTGCCCGTCTCGAGCCCGAGGGCGGCGGCGCGGCGCGCGGCGCGCCAGCCGAGCAGCCAGCCCACCTCGTTGCCGGAGAGGCGCTCCCAGCCGCCCGCGCCGTCCGGCACACCGACGGCGACGCGGTCGGCGTCGGGGTCGTTGGCGATCACGAGGTCGGCGCCGTGCTCGGCGGCCGCGGCGAACGCGAGGTCCATCGCGCCCGCCTCCTCGGGGTTCGGGAAGTCGACGGTCGGGAACGCGGGGTCGGGCTCCTGCTGCGCCTCGACCGAGACGACGTCGGTGAAGCCGGCCGCCTCGAAGACGCGGCGCACCGTGTCCCACCCGACGCCGTGCATCGCCGTGTAGACGACCTTGAGTGGCTGCGGGGCGGTCGAGAGCTCGGCCGTGCGGCGCACGTACTCGTCGACGACCTCCTCGCCGGCGATCTCGTAGGCGTCGGAGCGGGGGAGGTCGGAGATCGACCCCTCCGCGACGCGCACGATCTCGGCCTGGATCTCGGCATCGGCCGGGGGCACGATCTGCGAGCCGTGGTCGAGGCCGCCGAGGTACACCTTGTAGCCGTTGTCGGCGGCCGGGTTGTGGCTCGCCGTCACCATGACGCCCGCGCTCGCGCCGAGGTGGCGCACCGCGAAGGCGAGCACGGGGGTCGGCAGCAGGCGGGGGAGCAGGATGGCGCGCACGCCCGCGCCCGCCATGAGCTCGGCGGTGTCGCGCGCGAAGACGTCGGAGTTACGGCGTCCGTCGTAGCCGATGACGACGCTCGGCGTCTGCTCGCGGGCGAGGAGGTACGCCGCGAGTCCCGCGGCGGCCTGCGCGACGAGCACGCGGTTCATGCGCAGCGGACCGGCGCCCAGCTCGCCGCGGAGCCCCGCCGTGCCGAACGTGAGCCGCCCCGCGAAGCGCTTCTCGAGCTCCGAACGCGCATCCGGGTCGCCTGCGTCGGTGCGCGCGAGGAGGGCCTCGAGGTGGGCGCGCGTCACCTCATCCGGGTCCTGCGCGGCCCAGCGGCGGGCCGCCTCGATCGGATCTACGGCCGCGGACATCAGATCTCCGCCACCACGCGTGCGAGGAGGGCCGAGATGGTGGCCTCGGCGATGCGGCCCGCCTCGAGCACCTCGGCGTGGCTCAGCGGCTCGGGCGAGATGCCCGCGGCGAGGTTGGTGACGAGCGAGAACCCGAGCACCTCCATGCCGGCCTGGCGCGCGGCGATCGCCTCGAGCGCCGTCGACATGCCGCACAGGTGGCCGCCGATGGCCTTCGCCATCTGCACCTCGGCGGGGGTCTCGAAGTGCGGTCCGCGGAACTGCACGTACACGCCCTCGTCGAGGTCGGGCTGGACGCTGCGGGCCACGTCGCGCAGACGCTTCGAGTAGAGGTCGGTGAGGTCGACGAAGGTCGCGCCCTCGAGCGGCGACGCGGCGGTGAGGTTGATGTGGTCGCTGATGAGCACCGGGGTGCCGGGCGTCCAGTGCTCCTTGATGCCGCCCGCGCCGTTGGTGAGGATCATGGTGGTCGCGCCGGTCGCGGCGGCGGTGCGCACCGAGTGGACGACCCGGCGCACGCCGTGGCCCTCATAGAAGTGCGTGCGGGCTCCGATGACGAGTGCGCGCTTGCCGTTGGGGAGCAGGATGCTGCGCAGCGTGCCGACGTGCCCGGTGAGGGCGGGGGCGCTGAAGCCGTGGATCTCGGTCGCCGGGACGGTCGCGACGGTCTCGCCGAGGAGGTCGGCGGCCTTCGCCCAGCCGGACCCGAGGGTGAGGGCGATGTCGTGCTTCTCGACACCCGTGGCCTCCGCGATCTGGTCGGCCGCGATGCGTGCGACGGCGAACGGATCCACGTCCTCGCCGTCGAGGGGATGCTGGTTGTGCATCCCTTCACTCTACGAGGACAGGCCGGGTTCCGGCGGCGGCATGTGAACCGTCAGCGGATGCGCGACAATTGAGGCATGCCCTACGAGTTCGAGCGGACCCAACGCATCGCCGTCCTCGGAGGGGGGCCGGGCGGTTACGAAGCCGCCCTCACGGGAGCGCAGCTCGGAGCGGAGGTCACGCTCGTCGAACGCGCGGGCGTCGGCGGCGCCGCGGTGCTCACCGACGTCGTCCCGTCGAAGTCGCTCATCGCGACCGCGGGAGCCGCGACGGATGTCGGCCAGGCCGCCGACCTCGGGGTGCAGTTCTTCACGCGCACCGAGAAGGGCCGCGCCGTGCGGCCCGAGGTCACCGTCAACCTCGCTGCCGTCAACCAGCGGCTCATGCTCCTCGCGCGCCAGCAGTCCGAGGACATGAAGTCGCAGCTCATCAAGGCGGGTGTGCGCATCGTCACGGGCGACGGCCGCCTCGACGGCCCCGACCGTCTCGTCGTCTCCACGGGCAAGGGCAAGAAGCGCGTCGACTTCGACGAGATCGCCGCCGACACGCTCGTCGTCGCGGTCGGTGCGAGCCCCCGCATCCTGCCGAGCGCGAAGCCCGACGGCAAGCGCATCCTCACCTGGACCCAGCTCTACAACCTCGACGAGGTGCCCGAGCACCTCATCGTCGTCGGCTCCGGCGTCACGGGCGCCGAGTTCGCATCCGCCTACCTCGCGCTCGGCGCGCAGGTCACGCTCGTCTCGAGCCGCGACCAGGTGCTCCCGGGCGAGGACGCCGACGCCGCCCGCGTCATCGAGAACGTCTTCGTGCGCGGCGGCATGAAGGTGCTCTCGAAGTCCCGCATGCAGTCCGTCGAGCGCTCGGGCGACGGCGTCGTCGTGACGCTCGCCGACGGCCGCGCGGTCGAGGGCTCCCACTGCCTCCTCGCGGTCGGCTCGGTGCCGAACACCGCGGGCATCGGTCTCGAGGAGGCGGGCGTGCAGCTCACCGAGTCGGGCCACATCCGCGTCAACCGCGTCGCGCGCACCTCGATGCCGATGATCTACGGCGTCGGCGACTGCTCCGACTTCTTGCCGCTCGCATCCGTCGCCTCGATGCAGGGCCGCACGGCCGTGTTCCACGCGATGGGCGACGCCGTGAACCCCACCGAGCTGCGCAACGTGACGAGCAACATCTTCACGCACCCCGAGGTCGCCACGGTCGGCTGGTCGCAGAAGCAGATCGAGGACGGCATCGCCCAGGGCGAGATCTACAAGCTGCCGCTCGCGTCGAACCCGCGCGCCAAGATGGAGGGCATCAAGGACGGCTTCGTGAAGCTGTTCGCCCGCACCGGCTCGGGCACGGTCATCGGCGGCGTCGTCGTGGCCCCGAAGGCGTCGGACCTCATCCTGCCGATCGCGCTCGCGGTCGAGCACCGTCTCACGGTCGACCAGCTCGCGCGCGCCTTCTCCGTCTACCCGTCGCTCTCGGGCGCGGTGACGGATGCCGCCCGCGCCATGCACATCGTCAGCTGACCCGCGCGATCCGGCGTCCGCATCCGCCCCGCCACCGCCGCGACCCGAGGCGAGGTGCCACTTCCGGTCGCCTGACCCGCCGCCGGGGCGACGGAAAGTGACACCTCGGGTGGGATCAGCCGGCGATCGTCAGGAGCAGGTGGCCGGACGAGACCGTCGAGCCGACGGGGGCGTCGACCTTGCCGACCGTGCCGTCCTTGTGGGCCGTGAGTGGCTGCTCCATCTTCATCGCCTCGAGCACGACCACGAGGTCGCCCTTGACGACCTTGTCGCCCTCGGCGACCGCGACCTTGACGACGGTCGCCTGCATGGGCGCCTTCACCTCGTCGCCGGATGCCGTGGAGACCGCGCGCGAGCCGCCGCGGCGACGCGGGGGCGGGGGAGCGGCGACCGTGGCGGACGGCAGGAGGGTCGTCGGCAGCGACACCGCGACGCGCTTGCCCTCGACCTCGACGACGACCGAGTGGCGCTTCTCGGGGGCCGACGGCTCGGCGAGCACGCCGCCCCACGGCTCGAGGTCTCCCGAGAACTCGGTCTCGATCCAGCGCGTGTAGACGCCGAACTCGCCGTCGGGCGCCGTGAAGGCGGGGTCGCGCACGATCGCCCGGTGGAACGGGATGACCGTCGGCAGGCCCGCGACCTCGAACTCGTCGAGGGCGCGACGGGCGCGCTCGAGGGCGTCCTCACGCGTCGACCCGGTCACGATGAGCTTCGCGAGGAGCGAGTCGAAGGCGCCGGAGATCTCGTCGCCCGTCGTGACGCCCGAGTCGATGCGCACGCCGGGGCCGCCGGGGTAGCGGATGGCCTGGATGGGGCCGGGCGTCGGCAGGAAGTTGCGGCCCGGGTCCTCGCCGTTGATGCGGAACTCGATCGAGTGGCCGCGCGTCACCGGGTCCGGGTAGTCGAGGATGCCGCCCTCGGCGATGCGGAACTGCTCGCGCACGAGGTCGATGCCGGTGACCTCCTCCGAGACCGGGTGCTCGACCTGGAGGCGCGTGTTGACCTCGAGGAAGGAGACGGTGCCGTCGAGCCCGATGAGGAACTCGCACGTGCCGGCGCCGACGTAGCCGACCTCCTTGAGGATGGCCTTCGACGAGCTGTAGAGCAGCTCGCGCTGCTCGTCGGTGAGGAACGGCGCGGGCGCCTCCTCGACGAGCTTCTGGTGGCGGCGCTGGAGCGAGCAGTCGCGCGTCGACACGACGACGACGTTGCCCTCGGCGTCGGCGAGGCACTGGGTCTCGACGTGGCGGGGCTTGTCGAGGTACTTCTCGACGAAGCACTCGCCGCGCCCGAACGCCGCGACGGCCTCGCGGGTGGCCGAC
Organism: Microbacteriaceae bacterium; assembly: GCA_003852775.1. Lineage (GTDB taxonomy): Bacteria > Actinomycetota > Actinomycetes > Actinomycetales > Microbacteriaceae > Homoserinibacter. The sequence continues at coordinate 17,723 of RDDZ01000027.1, forward strand.
TCGAAGAGCTCGGGCACCTCCTCGCGCGTGCGGGCGACCTTGAGGCCGCGTCCGCCGCCGCCGAAGGCCGCCTTGATCGCGACGGGGAGTCCGTGCTGGTCGACGAACTCGAGCACCTCGTCGGCGCCCGAGACGGGGTTGAGGGTTCCGGGGGCGAGCGGGGCCCCCACCTTCTCGGCCACGTGGCGGGCCGACACCTTGTCGCCGAGGCGCTCGATGGCCTCCGGCGAGGGGCCGATCCAGATGAGGCCGGCGTCGATGACGGCGCGGGCGAAGTCGGCGTTCTCGGCGAGGAAGCCGTAGCCGGGGTGCACGGCGTCGGCGCCGGAGCGGCGCGCGACCGAGAGGAGCTTCTCGATGACGAGGTAGGTGGTGGCGCTCGTCGAGCCGTCGAGGGCGTAGGCCTCGTCCGCGAGGACCACGTGCCGCGCGTTGCGGTCCTGGTCCGAGTAGACGGCGACGGATGCGATTCCGGCGTCGCGGGCGGCGCGGATGACGCGCACCGCGATCTCCCCCCGATTCGCGATGAGGACCTTCGAGATACGAGGCATAGTGTCCCCAGCCTAGGGGCCGCGATATGCCGATCCCTTGTCGGGCAGGCACAAACCCGCGAGGGCGGCTTGCGTCCGGTCTACAACGCCGCCGTGCGCGTCAGCGGTTCCAGAGGTCGGTCCACTCGACCCCGAGCGAGCGCACGAGCGTGCGCAGGTACGGCACGCTGAGCCCCACGACCGTGTGCGGGTCGCCCTCGATGCGATCGATGAACCCGGCGCCCTTCGAGTCGATCGTGAACGCGCCGGCGACCTCGAGCGGTTCGCCCGTGGCGATGTAGGCGTCGATCTCCTCGTCGGTGATGTCGGATGCGAAGTGCACCACGGAGCTCGTCGCCCCGCCGACCGCACGTCCGAGCAGACCGCCGCGCGCGTCGATGAGCCAATGCCCGGAGTGCAGCACGCCCGACCGTCCGCGCTGGGCGCGCCAGCGTTCGCGCGCCGTCTCGGGCAGGTGCGGCTTGCCGTGCACGACGCCGTCGATCTCGAACGCCGAGTCGCCGCCGAGCACGAGTCCGTCGAGCCCGCCCTCGTCGACGAGGCGCTCAGCCACCGCCTCCGCCTTCGCGCGCGCGAGGTGGGTCACGAACTCGTCCGGGTCCTGCGGCCCCGCCGCCGCGGCCACGGCGTCCTCGTCGACGTGCGAGGGCACGGGGACGGGTTCGATGCCGACGGCGCGGAGCGTCGCGAGACGGGCCGGGGAGGTGGAGGCCAGGTACAGCCGCACGGGGCTCCTATGCTCGAAGGATGGGTGACATGCAGGGCCGCGAGGTCGAGGTCGAGGCTACCAACATCGCCCACGGCGGTTACGGCGTGGCCCGGCTCGACGGGCGCGTGATCTTCGTCGCGGATGCGATCCCCGGCGAGCGCGTCCGCGCGCGCATCTCCGACGACCGGAAGCCGCGCTTCTGGTGGGCCGACACGGTCGAGGTGCTCGACGCGAGCCCGCACCGGCGTCCGCACCTGTGGCCGGAGGCCGACGTGTCGCGCGATCCCGCCGAGCGCCCGGGCGGCGCCGACTTCGGCCACATCGAGCCCGCGCACCAGCGCGCCCTCAAGGCGCACGTCATCACGGACTCCCTCGCCCGCATGGCGCGCATCGAGCGCGAGGTCGAGGTGGAGGCGGTCGACGGCCCGGCCGACGGCGGCGGGTGGCGCACGCGCGAGCGTCTGCACGTCGCCGACGACGGCACGATCGGGCCGTACGCGGCCCGCTCGCACCGCGTCGTCCCCGTGGCCGATCTCCCGCTCGGCACGCCCGAGCTGCGCGAGGCCGCGCCCCTGCGCGAACGGATGCCGGAGCACGCGGGCGGCGCCGTCGAGGTGCTCGCGCCGAGCGTGGGCGGCGCGCGCCTCATCCTCGGCAAGCAGGCGCCGACGGTCATTCGCGAGCGCGTGGGCGACCGCGAGTTCCGCGTCGACGACGCGGGCTTCTGGCAGGTGCACGCCGCGGCGCCGCTGACCCTCACGCGCGCCGTGCAGGAGGCGATCGACGAGGCGCTCTTCGAGCCCCGCGCGGCGAACCTCGACCTCTACGGCGGCGTCGGGCTGCTCGCGGCGGCGGTGGGCGACCGCTTCGGCTCCACCGTGCGCATCACCTCCGTCGAGTCCGACCCGCGTGCGACCGAGCACGCGCAGGAGAACCTCGCCGACTGGCTCGGCGCGCAGGCGGTCACGGCGCGCGTCGAGCGCTGGGTGCGCGGCCTCGCGGACGCCTCGGCGGCGGAGCGGGCCCGTCTCGCGGCCGCGACCGTCGTGCTCGATCCGCCGAGGTCGGGTGCGGGGCGCGAGGTGCTCGAGGCGGTCACCGCGGTGGGCCCGGCGCAGCTCGTCTACGTCGCGTGCGACCCGGTGGCGTTCGCGCGCGACGCGGGGGTGCTGCGCGAGCTCGGCTACGAGCTCACGACGCTGCGGGCGTTCGACCTGTTCCCGAGCACGCATCACGTGGAGGCCGTCGGCGCGTTCGTCCGCCCCTGACGGTGGACAGCCCGTTCCACCCCCGCGTGCCCGTGCCGCGCTACGATGAGCCGCGGGCGACCCCCCGAACCCGACCTGGAGAGAGCATGAGCACCGTGGTGGATCGATCCGAGACAGGCACCGAGGCGCGACCCGCGCGCGTGGCGGTCGTCGACGACCACGAGTCGGTCCGGGTCGGCCTCAAGGCCGCGTTCGTCGAGGCCGGCCACGATTTCGCGCTCGCCGCCCCCAACGTCCCCGAGCTCATCGCGGGTCTCGCCGGCCGCGAGGTCGACGTCGTCGTGCTCGACCTCTCGCTCGGCGACGGCTCGAGCGTCACCCAGAACGTCAAGAGCGTGCAGGCCATCGGCGCGCCCGTGCTCGTGCACTCGATCGCCGACCGCGTGGACCTCGTGCGCGAGGCGCTCGCCGCCGGGGCGGCGGGCGTCATCCCGAAGTCCGCCTCGATGCGCACGGTCGTGACCGCGGCCGCGACGGTCGCGCGCGGCGAGGTGCTCAACAACCTCGAGTGGGCGAGCGCGATCGACGCCGACCGCGACTTCGCGAAGGCCGAGCTCGGACGCCGCGAGCGCGAGATCCTGCACCTGTACGCCTCGGGCCTGCCGCTCAAGACCGCCGCCGAGCAGCTCGGCATCGGCTACTCGACGGCCCGCGAGTACCTCGACCGCATCCGCGCCAAGTACGTCGAGGTGGGGCGCCCCGCGCCCACCAAGGTCGACCTCCTCCGTCGGGCGGTCGAAGACGGCATCCTGCCGGGTCTCGACGCCGACGGCGATGGCTGACGCTCTCGCGACTCCCGCCGAGGTGCCGCGGGGGAGGGCCGTCCGCAACCCCCTGAGCCTCGTGCGGGTCACGACGGCGATCGCCCGCACCGCCGCGGGCTTCGGCATCGCGTTCATGCTGCAGTCGATCCCCGCGATCGTCGAGCAGCTGCCCAACATGCACCCCGTGTGGTCGATCGCGATGGTCGGCACCTTCGTCGCGGCGCTCACCTTCACGGCCGTCACCTCGGCGTTCGGACGCTGGATGCGCACGGGCCACGTGACCTTCGCGGTCGTCTACCTCGTGGCGCTCCTCAGCTGGCCGTTCGCGGTGCTCGACCCGGCGGAGGCGCCGACCCAGAGCTACTGGCTCTACTACACGCTCACGATCGCGACGGCGATGGCGACCGTCGGCCTCGGCATCCGGCTGGCGACCGTCTACGTCGTCGTCGTGCCGCTCATCTACGGCCTCATCCGGATCACGCCGCCGGGCGGCGGGGTCTCGATCACCCAGTCGGTGCTCGACTCGGTGTACGCCATCATCCTCGGCGGCGCGATCACGATCCTCACCGCGATCCTCCGCAACGCGGCCTCCTCGGTCGACCGCGCGCAGGCGACGGCGCTCGAGCGCTACGGGCACGCCGTGCGCCAGCACGCGATCGAGGCAGAGCGCGTGCAGGTCGACGCGATCGTGCACGACAGCGTGCTCACGACGCTGCTCTCGGCCGCGCGGGCGGACTCCGCGGAGGCCAAGGAGCTCGCGGCGCACATGGCGGGCAACGCCATCGGTCACCTTCGCGAGGCGGTCACGGAGGCTCCGCAGGGCGACGCCGAGGTGTCGGTCGCGGCGCTCGCGAACCGCATCGCGGATGCCGCGGCGGCCCTGTCGGAACCCGTCCGCGTCGACGCCGACGGCGTGGGCTTCGGCCGCATCCCCGTCGCCGTCGCGGAGGCCCTCTACTCCGCGGCTGTGCAGGCGATGGTCAACAGCCTCCAGCACGCGGGCGGTCACGTCGACCGCTGGGCCGTCATCCGGGGCGGCGCCGACGACCTCGTCATCGAGGTCGGCGACCGCGGCGTCGGCTTCGAGCCGGACGCCGTGCCGACCGAGCGCCTCGGCGTGCGCGTGTCGATCCTCGAGCGCGTCGCGAGCGTCGGCGGCGCCGCGGTCATCGACACGGCGGTCGGCGGCGGGACGGTCGTCGCGCTGCACTGGCCCGCGCCGAAGGGGGGACGGTCATGACGATCGGCGTGCCCCGGGTGCTCATCGTCGCGCTCGCCGCGGTGTTCTCGGGCTATCACCTCGTGCTCGCGGGCTACTCGCTCACGATGGGCTACGCGAGCGAGCCCGGCGCGGTGGTCGCCGGCATGATCCTCTACGCCGTCGTCACGGCCGCCGTGCTGTGGCCGGCGCGGGAGGCGCGGATGCCGATCTGGCTCGCGTCGTTCTCGCTCGGCGTCGCGGTGGCGCTCCCGCCGCTCATCACGGCCGTGCTCGACCCGGCCCGCCCCGGCGGGAACGGCTACGCCACGTGGTACGTCGCGGCTATCGGCACGCTCATGACGATCACGACCGTGCGCCTGCGTCCGGGGTTCGCGTGGGCCGGCATCATCTTCCTCGTCGTGCAGACGCTGTTCTGGTCGGGCCCGGGCGCGCTCGGCACGATCGGCGTCATCGGCTCGGCGTCGTGGGTGGGGGTGGCCCACATCCTCACGAACACCCTCGCGAAGGCCTCGCGCGACTCGGAGCGCTTCGCGCAGGCCGAGCGCGAGGCGACCGAGTGGCAGGCGGCCCAGGAGGCGCACCTGCACGAGCGCCAGTTCCGGCTCGGGCAGACGAGCGTCATGGCGCTCCCGATGCTGCGCACCATCCGCTCCTCGGGCGGCAACCTGACGTCCGCGCAGCGCGCCGAGTGCCTGCACCTCGAGGCGGCCATCCGCGACGAGATCCGCGGCCGTAAGCTGCTCAACGACGCCGTCCGCGAGCAGGTCATGCTCGCGCGCCGTCGCGGCACGATCGTGACGCTGCTCGACGAGGGCGGCATCGACGACCTCTCCGAGGTCGACCTCGACCGCGTGCTGGGGCGGCTCGCCCTCGCGCTGCGCGAGACGACGGCCGACCGCGTCATCGCGCGCACGGTGCCCGAGGGCTCGGATGTCGCGGTCACGGTCGTGGGCCTACGCACGGTCGACGACGAGGCCGTCACCCTGCTGGGCGGCGAGCCGGACGACGAGGTCGAGCTGTGGCTCGAGATCCCGCGGACGGCGGCCAAGCCCGCGGACCCCGCCGACTGAGCGGCTGAAGGCGGCGCGTCCGATCCCGGGCAAAGAGGAGGGGCCGAACGCTTGGCATCCGGCCCCTCCGCAAGATTCGAGTCAGGGCGACAACCCGAATATCGCCCTGACTCGCCCCCACATCATCGGTCTGCTTACCCTAGACGACCGGTGATGCTGTGTAACTCGTTGAGATACACCTGCTGCATATAAGTATGCGGTGTCGCGACAACGCTGTAAGTCGTCATTTCGGGGGACACGTGGGGTACATTTTCGGGTGACGTACCCCCAACTATGGGGCATCCGCGGTCGTATCCGGGGTACAAGCGGGCTTTTCGCGGATCATCACGCCTGCTTTTCCGTCTCTCGCGACGGAATCCGTCGTGCGGTCCCGCAACGGACGTCGCGGTCGGCTCAGCGGGCCCAGCGGTTCCAGCCGCCGCGCTCGAGCGGGGCGCGCAGGCCGCGGCTCTCGCGCTCCCACGTCGTCATCGAGCGCTGCGTGCGGCGGTGCATGCCCGCGAGCTCGTCGAGCGCCTTCTGCAGCACAGCCGTCGCGGCCGCGAGCTCCTCGGGCGTCGGGTCGCCGCCCACCACGCGGATCGCGGCGGGCAGCTCATCGGGCGAGCGGGTCACAGCGGGATGTTCCCGTGCTTCTTGGCGGGCAGCGCGGCGCGCTTCGTGCGCAGCGCCCGCAGGGCCTTGATGACGACGAGGCGCGTCGCGGCGGGCTCGATGATGCCGTCGAGCTCGCCGCGCTCGGCCGCGAGGAACGGCGACGCCACGTTGTAGGTGTACTCGTTCGCGAGGTGCGTGCGCACGGCCGCGACGTCCTCGCCGGCGGCCTCGGCCGCCTTGAGCTCGTTGCGGTACAGGATGTTGACCGCGCCCTGACCGCCCATGACCGCGATCTCCGCGGTCGGCCACGCGTAGTTGAGGTCGGCGCCGAGCTGCTTCGAGCCCATGACGATGTACGCGCCGCCGTACGCCTTGCGCGTGATGACCGTCACGAGCGGCACGGTCGCCTCGGCGTAGGCGTAGAGCAGCTTCGCGCCGCGGCGGATGACGCCCGTCCACTCCTGGTCGGTGCCGGGAAGGTAGCCGGGGACGTCGACGAGGGTGAGGATCGGGATCGAGAACGCGTCGCAGAAGCGCACGAAGCGCGCGGCCTTCTCGCCCGCGTCGATGTTGAGCGTGCCGGCCATCTGGTTGGGCTGGTTGGCGATGATGCCCACCGAGCGCCCCTCGATCCGCGCGAAGCCGATGATGATGTTCGGCGCGAAGAGCGGCTGCACCTCGAGGAAGTCCCCGTTGTCGACGATGCGCTCGATGACCTCGAGCATGTCGTACGGCTGGTTGGGGGAGTCCGGGATGATCGAGTTGAGGCGGCGATCGGAGTCGTTGATCTCGAGCTCGGTCTCCGAGTCGTAGACCGGGAGCTCCGCCTGGTTGTTGTCGGGCAGGAAGCTCACGAGCGTGCGCGCGTAGTCGAGCGCGTCGTCCTCGTCGGAGGCGAGGTAGTGCGAGACGCCCGTGCGCTGGCTGTGGGTGAGCGCGCCGCCGAGCTCCTCCATGCCGACGTCCTCGCCCGTGACGGTGCGGATGACGTCGGGGCCCGTGACGAACATCTGGCTCGTCTTGTCGACCATGATGACGAAGTCGGTGAGCGCGGGGCCGTACACGGCGCCGCCCGCGGCCGGTCCGAGGATGATCGAGATCTGCGGGATGACGCCCGAGCTCGCGGTGTTGAGGCGGAAGATCTCGCCGTACTTACCGAGCGCGACCACGCCCTCCTGGATGCGCGCGCCGCCCGAGTCGAGCATGCCGATGATGGGCACGCCCGTCTTGAGGGCGAGCTCCATGACCTTGATGATCTTCTCGCCCGCGACCTCGCCGAGCGAGCCGCCGAAGATCGTGAAGTCCTGTGCGTAGACCGCGACCTGGCGCCCGTGGATCGTGCCGGTGCCCGTGACGACGGCGTCGCCATAGGGGCGCTTGTCCTCCATGCCGAACGCGTGGGTGCGGTGGCGCACGAACTCGTCGAGCTCGACGAACGAGCCCTGGTCGAGGAGCGCCTCGATGCGCTCGCGCGCCGTCTTCTTGCCCTTCGCGTGCTGCTTGGCGATCGCCGCCTCACCGCTCGCCGTCACGGCCTCGTGGTAGCGCACCTTGAGATCGGCGAGCTTGCCTGCGGTCGTGGAGAGGTCGGGGGTGGCGGTTTCGTCGGTCACGGCGCCCAGCCTATCCGTCGCCCTCCCGGGGGACGGGGCTGTGCGAATCGACAAGACCGGGCGCGATGCGTTGTCCGAGCCCGCGGGTGCGACGCGGCCGCACGAGGCGCGCGAGGCCCCACGCGGTGACCTTCCACATGGCCTCCACGACGACGTCGCCGCTCATCTTGGAGACGCCGGCGTTGCGCTCGCGGAAGGTGATCGGCACCTCGCGGATGCGCCAGCCGGCGTCGTGGGTGCGGATCGTGAGGTCGATCTGGAAGCAGTAGCCGCGCGAATCGACGACCTGGTCGGCGATCTGCGCGAGCACGGCCGCGCGGTAGGCGCGGTAGCCGGCCGTGACGTCCTTCACGGGGAGGCGCAGCATGATGCGCGCGTAGGCGTTCGCCGCCCGGCTCAGCAGTCGGCGCGAGGCGGGCCAGTCGACGAGCCGGCCGCCGGGAACCCAGCGCGAGCCGATCACGAGGCCCGTCGCGGCATCCGCGTCGAGGGCGTCGAGCATCGCGGGGAGGGCCGAGGCGGGGTGGGATCCGTCGGCGTCGAACTCCACCACGACGTCGTAACCGCGCTCGAGCGCCCACGCGAAGCCGGCGAGGTAGGCGCGCCCGAGGCCGTCCTTCGCGGTGCGGTGCAGCACGTGCACGCGGTGCTCGGATGCCGCGATGCGGTCGGCGAGCTCGCCGGTCCCGTCGGGGCTCGCGTCGTCGACGACGAGCACCTCGCAGGGTGCGCCGCAGTCGAGCAGCGCGTCGATCGTGGAGGCGAGGTTGTCGACCTCGTCGTAGGTGGGCGTGATGACCAGGACGCGCCCGGAGCGGGGGGCTCGCGCGGACGGCATGGTCGACATCCTAGGCTGACGGCCATGACCTTCGATCGGAGCCGGAGCGTCGCCGCGGCCCTGTACGAGGTCGCGTCGTCGAGCTCCACGAACACTGAGCTGTGCGCGCGCGCCGACCGCGAGGGCATGCGCGACATGACCGTCATGCTGACGCGCTATCAGAGCGCCGGCCGGGGGCGGCTCGGGCGCTCGTGGACGGCCGCGCCCGGGGCGGCGATCGCCGCATCCGTGCTGCTGCGTCCGCGGTTCGCCGACGGCAGCGCGCCGGTCGCCGACCGCCTCGGCTGGCTGCCCGTCATCGCGGGCACCGCGATGGCCGCGGCCGTGCGGCAGGTGCTCCCCGGCCGCCAGGTGGGCTTCAAGTGGCCCAACGACGTGCTCGTCGACGGTCGCAAGATCAGCGGCATCCTCGCCGAGCTCCTGCCCTCCGGAACGGGCGTCGTCGTCGGCTCGGGCATCAACACCCGCATGACCCCCGAGGAGCTCCCGGTCCCCACCGCGACCTCGCTCGCCGTCGAGGGTCTCCCCGTCGACGACGCGCTCGAGGACGCCGTGCTCGCCGCCTACCTCGAGGGCCTCCGCGCCCGCGTGGCCGCCTACCTCGGTGCGGGGGCCGACGCCGAGGCGTCCGGTGTCCGCGCCGACGCGCGCGCGGGATGCCTCACGCTCGGCCGCTCGGTGAACGTCGACCTCCCCGACGGCACCGTGCTGTGCGGCACGGCGGTCGACCTCGACCCCGACGGCCGCCTCGTCGTGGCCGACGAGCACGGCGCGACGCGGTCTGTCGCGGCGGGCGATGTGACGCACGTCAGGTAGAACGGGAGCATGACGCACGCGACACCGAGCGGCGTGCCCGGCACGGCCCAGACCGTGCAGCCGGAGGCCGTCGTCGCGCGGCTGCGCTCGCACGGCCGCGCGATCGTGCTGCCGTGCATCGTGCTCGTCGCGGACGCCGCGGCGCTCGGCTACTTCGGGGGCACGCTCCCCGAGCCGTGGCAGAACTGGCTGCTGCTCACGGGTGCGGTGCTCGTCGCCGTGCTGCTCTTCCTGCTGCCGGTCATCGCGTGGCTCGGCCGGAACTACACGATCACGACGCGGCGCATCGTGTTGCGCGGCGGCGTCTTCGTGCGCACGCGGCAGGAGCTCCTGCACAGCCGCGGCTACGACGTCACGGTGCGCAAGAACGGCCTGCAGGGGATGTTCGGCTCGGGCGACGTCATCATCAACACGGGCCTCGAGCATCCCGTCGTGCTGCGCGACGTGCCGGGGGCCAACCTCGTGCAGGCGACGCTGCACGACCTCATGGAGCTCGCCGTGAACCCCGTGGCTACCCGGCGTCAGCGGGAGCAGTCGCGGCCGGCGGACGAGACGACGTACCTCGGGCCTCGGTGACGGGCGCGGCGGGCGCGCCCGCGGCATCCGCGCCCTCGTCCGCGGGGAAGACCGCGGGGCCGCCGTCGCCGCGATGGGGTGCGAACACCCACGTCTTGTAGAGCGTGAAGCGGAACGCCGTGCCGAGCGCGAGGCCGATGACGTTGCCCGAGATGTTGTCGGCCAGGATGCTCGTGAACCCGAGCACGTAGTGCGAGATCCACAGGCACGCGAGCCCGATCGCCATGCCGCCGAGGCTCACCACGAGGAACTCCGCGAACTCGCGCCACAGCTGGCGGCCGCGGTGCTCGCGGAACGTCCAGTAGCGGTTGCCGACCCAGTTGGCGATGATCGCGAGCCCCGTGGACACCACCTTCGCGAGCACGGGGCCCTCGTGCAGGTTCTCGGGGGCGAAGACGGTGGCCCGCAGGATGTTGAAGACCCCGAAGTCGATCACGAGCCCCACGAGTCCGACGACGCCGAAGCGCGCGAACTGGGAGATGAGCTTGCGCACGCGTCGTGCCTTCCGCGTCGAGGGCCGTAGGGTCGTAGAGGCGGCAGTCTAGCCGCCCTTTTTCCGTGCGAGTCAGGGAGGCACCTTGAGAGTCGGCGTCATCGGCGGCGGGCAGCTCGCCCGCATGATGATCCCTCCGGCCGTCGCCCTCGGGGTCGAGCTGCGGGTGCTCGCAGAGGTCGAGGGCAGCTCCGCCGCGCTCGCCGCGACCGCGGTCGGCGACTACCGCGACGCCGAGACGGTGCTCGCGTTCGCGGCCGACGTCGACGTCGTCACGTTCGACCACGAGCACGTGCCGCAGGACGTGCTCGACCGCCTCGTCGCCTCGGGCGTCGCGGTGCACCCCGGTCCGCACGCGCTCGCCGTCGCGCAGGACAAGACCGTCATGCGCGAGCGGCTGAGCGCGATCGGCGCCCCCGTGCCCGACTGGGCGCGCGTCGCGGATGCAGCCGAGCTCGGCGCGTTCCTCGACGCGCACGGCGGGGTCGCCGTCGTGAAGACCCCGCGCGGGGGCTACGACGGCAAGGGCGTGCGCGTCGTGCGCGAGGCCTCGGCCGCCGACGACTGGTTCGCCGACGCGACCGACGGCCTCCTCGTCGAGGAGTTCGTGCCGTTCCGCCGCGAGCTCGCGCAGCTCGTCGCGCGCCGCCCCTCGGGCGAGGTGCGGGCCTGGCCGCTCGTCGAGACGGTCCAGCGCGACGGGGTGTGCGCGGAGGTCTTCGCCCCCGCGCCCCACGCGGGCGAGCTGCCGACCGAGGCTCGCGCGCTCGCCGAGCGCATCGCCTCCGAGCTCGACGTCACGGGCGTGCTCGCGGTCGAGCTCTTCGAGGCCGAGGACGGCCGCCTGCTCGTCAACGAGCTCGCCATGCGCCCGCACAACACGGGCCACTGGACGATCGACGGCGCGATCACGAGCCAGTTCGAGCAGCACCTCCGGGCCGTGCTCGACCTCCCCCTCGGCGAGACCGGGCCGCTCGCGCCCGTGAGCGTCATGGTCAACATCCTCGGCGGGCCCTCGGGCGAGCGGATGCCGGACCGCTACGCGCGCGCCATGGCCGACCGCCCCGAGGTGAAGCTGCACTCCTACGGCAAGGAGTCGCGGCCCGGCCGGAAGGTCGGGCACGTGACGGCGAAGGGGCGCGAGCTCGACGATGTCGTCGCCCGCGCGCGTGCCGCGGCCGCCTTCTTCCAGGACTGACACGTAGCATCGAGGGGTGCCTGAGCTGAAGCCCCTCGTCGGCGTCGTCATGGGTTCCGACTCCGACTGGTCGGTCATGCAGGACGCGGCCACCGCGCTCGCGGAGCTCGGCATCCCCTACGAGGTCGAGGTCGTCTCGGCCCACCGCACCCCGCGCAAGCTCATGAGCTACGGCGGCGAGGCGGCCGAGCGCGGACTGCGCGTCATCATCGCGGGAGCGGGGGGTGCGGCCCACCTGCCCGGCATGCTCGCCTCCGTCACGACCCTCCCCGTCATCGGCGTGCCCGTGCCGCTCGCGAAGCTCGACGGTCTCGACTCGCTGCTCTCGATCGTGCAGATGCCCGCCGGCATCCCCGTCGCGACCGTCTCGATCGGCGGGGCGCGCAACGCCGGGATCCTCGCGGCGCGCATCCTCGCCTCCGGCGACCCCGAGCTCACCGCCCGCCTCGCCGACTTCGCCGCCTCGCTCGAGGCGCTCGTCGAGGAGAAGAACGCCGCGCTGCAGCAGAAGCTCTGAGGCCATGACGAGCGTGCTGCGCGACCCGGATCGCACCGACACGGCCTTCATGACGAAGCGCGCCTGGTGGCTCGTGGGGCTCGGGGTGCTCGTGCCCGGCTCGGCCCAGGTGCTCGCCGGCAGCCGCCGCCTCGGGCGCTTCGCGCTCGGGGTGACGCTCGGCGTGTGGGGCGCGGTCGTGCTCGTGTTGCTGCTCGTGCTCGTCGCGCGCGACTGGCTGCTGTCGATCGCGACGAACACGATCCTGCTGACGGTGCTCGTGCTCGCGGTCGTGCTGCTCGCGCTGCTGTGGCTCGTGCTCGGCGTCGACACCCTGCGCCTCGCGCGCCTCGGCCGCGTGGAGTCGTCGGTGCGGCCGTTCGTCGCCGGCCTCGCGGTCGTCGCGATGGTCGCCTCCACGGGCGGCGCGGTCTACGCGGCCTCGACCGTCTCGGCGGGCATCGGCCTGCTCGACGCGGTCTTCGCCGAGCGCCCGAGCGAGGATCCGATCGACGGCCGCTACAACATCCTGCTGCTCGGCGGCGATGCCGGCCCGGACCGCGAGGGCCTGCGCCCCGACTCGATCACCGTCGCGAGCGTCGACGCCGAGACCGGCGCGCTCACCCTCATCGGCCTCCCGCGCAACCTCGAGGACGTGCCGTTCTCGGAGGACTCGCCGCTGTGGGAGAAGTTCCCGAACGGCTACTCGTGCGGGCGCGACTGCCAGCTCAACTACCTCTACAGCTACGGCCAGGTGCGGCATCCGGAGCTCTACCCGGAGGCGAAGGACATCAACTCGAACCCGGGCGTCGAGGCCGTGCGCGACGCCGTCGAGGGCGCCCTCGGCATCCCGATGCAGTACTACGTGCTCATCGACATGCAGGGCTTCGCCGATCTCATAGACGCGCTCGGCGGCATCGACATCACGGTGGCGGAGCGTGTGCCGTACGGCGCCAACGAGGGCGAGAACGGCGAGCGGCTGCCGCCCGCGGGCTATTTCGAGCCGGGCGACTACCACTTCGACGGCGGCTGGGCCCTCACCTACGCCCGCACCCGCTACGGCACGAGCGACTACACGCGCATGGAGCGCCAGCGCCAGGTGCAGCAGGCGATCGTCGACCAGATGAACCCCGTCAACGTGCTCACCAAGTTCGGTGCGGTCGCGGAGGCCGGCAAGCAGATCGTGCGCACCGACATCCCCAAGCAGATGCTCGGCTACTTCGCGCAGCTCGGCAACAAGGCCCAGCAGCAGCCGATCACGGCGTTCGACATCGTGCCTCCGCAGTTCGACCCCGAGAATCCCGACTTCGCCGCGATCCAGGCGGCCGTGCACGAGCTGCTGTGGCCGACCGCGACGGAGTCCCCGACGCCGACGCCGTAGCGGGGGAGCGCGCGGTGCCCGGCGTCAGAGGTCGGCGTGCAGCTGCCAGACCTTCTCGGCCGAGTCGCGCCACGTGAAGGCGCGTGCGCGGTCGCGGCCCGCGATGCGCATCCGGTCGGCGAGGTCGTCATCGGTGAGCACGCGCTCGATCGCGTCGCGCAGCCCCTCCGTGAATTCGTCGCCGCGCTCCACCTCGAGGGCGGCTCCCGCCGACAGCTCGACGAGCGCGGGCGCGTCGGAGGTCACGACGGGCACGTCGAGCGCGAACGCCTCGAGCACCGAGGTGCCGAAGCCCTCGTCACGGCTCGGCTGCACGAAGAGCGCCGCGCCCGCCTGCACGGCCGCGAGGTCGTCGCGGTCGAGCGCGGAGAGACGGATGACGCGGTCGGCAGGCACCCGCGACGCGGCCACGACCTCGTCGACGCCCTCCGCCTGCCGAGGGCCGCTGTGCACGAGCACGAGCGGCGCGTCGAGGGGGGCGAGCGCCTCAAGCAGCCGGTCGAGCTGGTGGCGCGGGTTGGCGGTCGCGAAGCTCAGCACGTAGCTGCCGGGCAGCTGCAGGCGGTCGAGGCGCTCGAGGGCGTCGCGCGGCACCGTGAGTCCCGGCGCGGCGGCCTGCGGGATCACGCGCACGCGGTCGCCGAAGCGCGCGTGCTCGGCCACGGCCTCCGCGACCGCGTGGCTCGGCACGACGAGGGCGTCGGCGTGGCGCTCGGCGCGGCGGATCATGGCGCGCTGCCAGGCGAGCGGGCGGCCGGAGACGGTCTGCGGAGCCGTCCACAGCACGGCGTCGAGCAGCGTGACGACGGCCTGGGTTCCGGGCGTCGCGACGCGGTCGTGGCGCGCGAGCGGGGCGAGCAGGCTCGGCGAGTGCACCATGCCGCGGGGCGCCCTCACGAGGCCCGTCGCCCACGCGGCGGCGAGCTCGCGGCGGGCGAGCGCCGACTTGTGCAGCCGCTCGAGGCCGGGCAGGCGCCGGCGCAGCTCCGCGTAGTCGTCCTCCGAGGAGGCCGACACGATGCCCTCGACGACGGTGCCCTCCGGCGCGGTCGCCACGAGGGCGCGCGCGAGGTGCTCGGCGGCGCGACCCGTGGCGGTGTGACGAGGATCCAGCACCTCGTCGATCACCACACGGAGCGCGAGCGCCATGGGCCTACTTCTTGCGCATCAGGGCGACCGCCTCGGTCGAGTCGCCGTCGAACACGACGCGGCCCTTCTCGAGGAGGATGCCGCGGGGGCAGAGCTTCGCGGTGCTGTCGAGCGAGTGGCTGACGACGACGATCGTCTTGCCCTGCTCCTGCAGCTCCTTGATCTTGGCGAGGCACTTCTTCTGGAACGGCTCGTCGCCGACCGCAAGCACCTCGTCCACGAGCAGCACGTCGAGCGTGGTGTGGATCGCGACCGAGAACGCGAGGCGCACGAACATGCCCGAGGAGTAGTGCTTCACCTCGGTGTCGATGAACTTCTCGATCTCGCTGAACGCGACGATCTCGTCGAAGCGCTCGTCGATCTCCTTCTTCTCCATGCCGAGGATGGCGGCATTGAGGTAGATGTTCTCGCGCCCGGAGAGGTCGGGGTGGAAGCCGGCGCCGACCTCGATGAGGCCCGCGACGCGTCCGCGCGTGAGCACCTCGCCCTCGTCGGGGCGCAGCACGCCCGAGATGAGCTTGAGCAGGGTCGACTTGCCTGACCCGTTGAAGCCGAACAGCGCGACGGACTCGCCCTCGCGGATGACGGCGCTCACGCCGTGCAGGGCGTCGAACGTGGTCGCGACCTTCTTGCGCTTGATGAGCGCGACGAACGTCTCCTTGAAGGAGTGCGTGTGCCGCAGCACGAAGCGCTTGCGGACGTCGCGGATGATGATCCGCGCGTCGTCGTCAGAGGTCCTGGGCAAAGCGCCCCTCCAATCGACGGAAGACGAGCTGGCCGATGAACATCACGATCGCCGCGAAGGCGAGCGCGCCGAGGCCGCGCAGGAAGAGGCTCGGCACGAGCTCGGCGGTGCCGAAGTTCGGGTCGTTGCCCGTGGTCGGGAACCAGAGCCCCGCGTGGAACAGCTCGACCGCGATCGTGACCGGGTTGAGCAGGTAGATCTCGGTGAGGATCGGCGAGAACGCGTTCCTGACGGTCGTCCACGGGTAGAGCACGGGGGAGGCCCAGGTCACGACGAGCGCGATAAGCTCGACGAAGTTCTGCGAGTCGCGGAACGTGACGTTGATGGCGCCGAAGAACATGCCGAGGCCCGTCGCGAGCACGGCGATGATGAGGATGCCGAGCACGACGCCGAGCAGCTGCACCCACGTCGGGCTCCAGCCCACGAAGAGGGCGACCACGATCGTGACGAGCAGCTGCGGCAGGAAGTTGACGAGCGCGACGATCGTCGACGAGACGGGGAACATCTCGCGCGGCAGGAAGATCTTCTTCACGAGGGCGCCGTTGTCGACGATCGACTTCGTGCCGTTCGAGAACGCCTCGTTGAAGAAGTTGATGACGATGAGCCCGCTGAACAGGTAGATCGGGTACATCTCCATCGAGCTGTTCAGGCGCAGGAAGATGCCCAGCGCCAGGAAGAACACGATGAACTGCGCCGTCGGCTTCACGTACGACCAGAGCCAGCCGAGGACCGACCC
>RDDZ01000101.1 GCA_003852775.1 Microbacteriaceae bacterium
CGGGGGCGGGCCCGCCCCCCCCCCGCGCGACGGGGGGGGCGGGGGGGTTGCCGCCCCGCGGGCTGGGGCCGGGGGGGCCGCCCCCCGTCCAGGGGCGCGGGGGTATGCGGCTCGGAAACCCCTCGGCTCCCCCGCGAAGCGGCCTCCGGCAGCGGAGCGGCTACGGCAGGGTGATCGCGCCCGAGAAGACGAGCTCGGCGGGACCGCTGAGGTGCACGTGACCGTCGGCGACGCGGACGCCGACCTCGCCGCCCGGCACGCGCACACGCCACGCGTCGGGGGCGCCGTCCCCCGCCCACGAGCGGGTCGCGAGCGCCGCCGCGGCGGCGCCCGTGCCGCACGAGAGCGTCTCGCCGCTGCCGCGCTCGTGGACGCGCATCCGGATGCGCCCGACACCGCCGGCGATGAGCGGCTCGCCGGGCACGACGAACTCGACGTTGGCGCCGTCCGGGGGCGCGGGGCTGATGACGGGGGCCTCGCTCAGGTCGAGGGCGTCGAGCTCGTCGTCGTCGGCGAGAGCCACGACGACGTGGGGGTTGCCGACGCCGACGGCGAGTCCGGGCCGGTCGACGTCGAGGCGGCGGGCGGACACCATGGCGTCCCCGGCGATGACGAAGGGGCCGAGGTCGACCTCGAAGCCGTCGTCGGTGCGGGTGAGCATGCGCACGCCGCCGCGCGTGCCGATGGGCACGGCCTCGCCGACGGCGAGATCGAGGAGTCCCTCGGCGAGCAGGTAGGCGCCGTAGACGCGGATGCCGTTTCCGCACATCTCGGCGGGGCTGCCGTCGGCGTTGTGGTAGTCCATGAACCACTCGGCGTCCGGGTCCTCGGCGAGGACGGCCGCGCCTTCGGGCAGATTCGCGGACCGGACGGCGCGGATGACGCCGTCGCCGCCGATGCCGAAGTGGCGGTCGGCGAGGGCGGCGAGGCGCGTCGCGTCGAGCTCGAGGTCGCCGTCGGGGTCGCTGAACAGCACGAAGTCGTTGCCGGTGCCGTGCCCCTTGGTGAAGGCGATGTCGATACTCACCCGGGAAGCCTATCCGCGGCAGCATGCACCGCGTCATACGCGGCCTCGACGCGCGCGGGGTCGTCGGCGTGGAGCCAGAGGGTCTCGCTCGAGCGACCGAACCACGACACCTGACGGCGCGCGTAGCGCCGTGTGAGCGCCTGCGTCTCGGCGATCGCGTCCGCCTCGTCCAGGCGCCCGTCGAGCTGCGCGAGCGCCTGCGCGTAGCCGATGGCGCGGCTCGCCGTCGTGCCGAGGCCGCCGGGGCGCAGGCGCGCCACCTCGTCGACGAGGCCCGCCTCCCACATCCGCTCGACGCGGGCGTCGAGGCGGGGCACGAGCGCCTCGCGCTCGAGGCGCAGCCCGAGCAGCACCGTGGGGCGCCACGTGCCGCCCTCCTCGGGGAGCCCTGCGCCGAACCTCTCCCCCGTGAGCTCGATCACCTCGAGCGCGCGCACGATGCGTCGGCCGTTGTGCGGCCCGATCGCGTCGGCGGCCTCCGGGTCGAGCTCCCGCAGGCGCGCGTGCAGCATACCGGGCCCCTGCGCGTCGAGCTCGGCCTCGAGGCGGGCGCGGATGGCGGGGTCGGTGCCGGGGAAGCGGAAGTCGTAGACGACGCTCGAGACGTAGAGGCCGCTGCCGCCCACGAGGATCGGGACGGCGCCCCGCGCGAGCACCTCGTCGACGACGGCGCGGGCGTCCGCCTGGTAGCGCGCGACGCTCGCCTCGTCGCGCGGCTCGAGCACGTCGAACAGGTGGTGCGGGATGCCGCGGCGCGCGCTCACGGGCACCTTCGCGGTGCCGATGTCCATGCCGCGGTAGAGCTGCATCGCATCGGCGTTGACGATCTCGGCCGGGGTGCCGGATGCGGCGAGCCGCTCGGCGAGGTCGAGCGCGAGGTCCGACTTGCCGGTGCCGGTGGCGCCGACGACGCCGACGAGCGGGCTCACGCGGGACGGAGGCCCGGCAGCCCGAGGTTGATGGTGCGACCGCCGCCCGTGGTGCCGTGCGCGGGGACGGCGCACGACTCGGCCTCGGCGCGGTCCCACGCGTCGCCGGCGCGGGTGCGACGGATCGGCAGCTGGGGGCCGACGGGCGCGGCGATGAGGTAGTGCGGGGTGGCACGCGTGACGGTCACGCTCACGACGTCGCCGGGGCGCGGCACGGGGCCGCCCTCGGGCACGTCGAAGTGGACGAGGCGGTTGTCCTCGGCACGACCCGACATGCGCCGCGTCTCGTCGTCGCGACGGCCCTCGCCGTTGGCGACGAGCACCTCGACGGGTGTGCCGACGAGCTTCTGCGCCTCCTCGCCCGAGATGCGCTCCTGCAGCTCGATGAGGCGGTCGTAGCGCTCCTGCACGACCTCCTTGGGGAGCTGGTCGGGCATCGTCGCGGCGGGCGTGCCGGGGCGGATCGAGTACTGGAAGGTGAAGGCGGAGGCGAAGCGCGCCTGCTCGACGACGCGCAGCGTCTCGGCGAAGTCCTCCTCGGTCTCGCCGGGGAACCCGACGATGATGTCGGTCGAGATCGCGGCGTGCGGGATGCGGGCGCGGACGCGGTCGAGGATGCCGAGGAAGCGCTCCGAGCGGTAGGAGCGGCGCATCGCTCGGAGGATGCGGTCGGATCCGGACTGCAGCGGCATGTGGAGCTGCGGCATGACGTTGGGCGTCTCGGCCATGGCGTCGATGACGTCGTCGGTGAAGGCCGCGGGGTGCGGGCTCGTGAAGCGCACGCGCTCGAGGCCGTCGATCTCCCCCGCCGCGCGCAGGAGCTTGCTGAAGGCCTGGCGGTCTCCGAACTCGACGCCGTAGGAGTTGACGTTCTGACCGAGCAGCGTGACCTCGATGGCGCCGTCGTCCACGAGGGTCTGGATCTCGGCGAGGATGTCGCCGGGGCGGCGGTCCTTCTCCTTGCCGCGCAGCGACGGGACGATGCAGAAGGTGCAGGTGTTGTTGCAGCCGACCGAGATGGAGACCCAGCCGGAGTAGGTGTTCTCGCGGCGCGTGGGGAGCGTCGAGGGGAAGACCTCGAGCGACTCGAGGATCTCGAGCTGGGCCTCGCCGTTGTGGCGCGCACGCTCGAGGAGGGTCGGGAGCGAGCCCATGTTGTGGGTGCCGAAGACGACGTCGACCCACGGCGCCTTCTCGAGGATGACGTTCTTGTCCTTCTGGGCGAGGCAGCCGCCGACGGCGATCTGCATTCCCTCGTGGCTGCGCTTCGCGGCGGCGAGGTGGCCGAGCGTGCCGTAGAGCTTGTTGTCGGCGTTCTCGCGCACGGCGCACGTGTTGATGACGACGATGTCGGCCTCGCCGTCGGTCGCGCGGACATAGCCGGCCGCCTCGAGGGACCCCGAGAGGCGCTCGGAGTCGTGGACGTTCATCTGGCAGCCGAAGGTGCGCACCTCGTAGGTGCGCGGGGCGGACGTGGCGCGTCCTTCCGGGGCGGCGTCGAGCAGGGTCATGGTGCCGCCAAGTCTACGTCGCACGGGGCGATGAGGGCCGTCGTGCAGCGCCCTAGCGGAAGCGGACGACCGAGCCCGAACGCCGCGGGGCGAGCGCCTCGTCGACGGCGGCGCGCACGGTGCTGCCGGAGTAGCCGCGCCGGGCGAGGTATGCGCTCAGCCGCCGCACGGCCGCATCGCGGTCGAGACCCCCGAGCTGCGCCGCGCGCTTGCGGGCGAGCTCCCGGGCGCGCGCAAGCTCGTCTCCTGTGTCGACGAGCTCGAGCGCGTACTCGATCGCCGAGGGAGCGAGCAGGCGGCGTGTGAGCTCGGCCGCGATGGCCGTGCGACCGAGTCCCTTGCGCTCCTGGAGCGTCGCGACGAGCTTCTGGGCGAGGGCGGCGTCGTCGATGAGCCCGACGCGCGCGAGGCGGTCGCACTCCCGCGCCACGCCGTCCTCGTCGATGCCCGCGTCGCGCAGCACGCGCTCGAGTTCGCGACGCGAGAGGTCGCGGCGCGTGAGCGCCTTGAGGGACACCTTCTCGGCGTCCAGCGCGGCGCCGCAATCCGCGTCGCTCAGCAGCGAGGGCGCGTCGTCGACGTCGGAACCCCAGGCGTCGTTCCACTCGGGCTCGACATCGCGGACGTCGTCTGCGTCGAACCCGCGCTCGGACCGGCGACCCGGGGACGCAGGGGACGAGACCGACGACCGGGGGCCGAACAGGTAGCTGACGGGCGCGAGCCGGCCGTCGGTCTCCTCCATGGTCATGCTCCTTCGCGGATCACTCGCCAGCGGCCTTGCGGGCCGCGAGCTTGCCCTCGAGGGACTCGACGTTGGCCGCCTGCGCCGCCTTGCCGGCCGCGCCGATGCCGAGCTTCGCGAGGATTTTCTGCTCGATCTCGGCCGCCATGTCGGGGTTCTCGAGCAGGAAGTTGCGGGCGTTCTCCTTGCCCTGGCCGAGCTGGTCGCCGTCGTAGGTGTACCAGGCGCCGGACTTCTTGACGATGCCGTGCTCCACACCGTAGTCGATGAGGCTGCCCTCGCGGGAGATGCCGACGCCGTAGAGGATGTCGAACTCGGCCTGCTTGAAGGGCGGGGCCATCTTGTTCTTGACGACCTTGACGCGCGTGCGGTTTCCGACCGCCTCCGCGCCGTCCTTGAGGGTCTCGATGCGACGGATGTCGAGGCGCACCGAGGCGTAGAACTTGAGCGCCTTACCGCCCGCGGTGGTCTCGGGGCTGCCGAAGAACACGCCGATCTTCTCGCGCAGCTGGTTGATGAAGATCATCGTGGTCTGCGTCTGGTTGAGACCACCCGTGAGCTTGCGGAGGGCCTGCGACATGAGGCGGGCCTGGAGGCCGACGTGGCTGTCGCCCATCTCGCCCTCGATCTCGGCCTTGGGCACGAGCGCCGCGACCGAGTCGACGACGATGAGGTCGATCGAGCCGGAGCGCACGAGCATGTCGGCGATCTCAAGCGCCTGCTCACCCGTGTCGGGCTGCGAGACGAGGAGGGAGTCGATGTCGACGCCGAGCTTCTTGGCGTACTCCGGGTCGAGCGCGTGCTCCGCGTCGATGAACGCGGCGATGCCGCCGGCACGCTGCGCGTTCGCGATCGCGTGCAGCGTGAGGGTCGTCTTACCCGACGACTCCGGACCGTAGATCTCGATGATGCGGCCGCGGGGCAGACCCCCGATGCCGAGCGCGACGTCGAGTGCGATGGAACCCGTGGGGATCACGGCGACGGGCGCGCGCTCGTCGCTGCCGAGCCGCATGACGGTTCCCTTGCCGAACTGACGGTCGATCTGCGCGAGGGCGACCTCGAGGGCCTTCTCGCGGTCTGCAGGTGTAGGCATGTGCCCGGTCTCCTTCTGTGTCGTGTTCCATGCGCCCACCGGCTGTCGGCCCTTCGTCGACCGGTGGTGCAAGGTCGGCGCTCTCGCGACAGGGCTGCTGTCTCCATCTCGGGGACGTGGCCGACGTTACGCCCGCCCACCGACATCCCGAGGGAACGACGGGCGGATATGTCGACAACGCCTCTTCGACGGATCCTGTGGAGGACACTACAGAGAATCGAACCGATGTTCGAGAGGCGGTCGGCGTGTCGCCACCTGGGAGGCGGCCTCAGTCGCGTGGATCGCGCAGGCCGACGCCGTGCCAGCGCTCGCGCGGCACGTCCTGGGCGCGGCACAGCGCGAGCCACACCTCGCCGGCCGGGATGCCGGCCTCGAGCGCGGCCTCCGGCGTGCGGTTGCCGAGCGCGACGATCACCGAGTCGCGCACGAGGACGCGACCGAACTGCCCGAACTCGTCCGCGACGGCCCGGTGGAACTCGCTGACCTTCAGCGGACCGCGAGATCCGCGTCGAACTCCGCGACGAGCTCGTCGGGGAGGGTGTCGGGAACCGAGGCGAGACCCTCGATGACGGCGAGACGGTCGCCCACCTCGCGCATGATGACCGACACCGGGGTGTCGAGGGCATCCGCGACCGAGGCGAGGATCTCCGAGCTGGCCTCCTTCTGACCGCGCTCCACCTCGCTCAGGTAGCCGAGCGCCACGCTCGCGCGGCTCGCGACCTGGCGCAGGGTCATCGCCTTCTGCAGACGGAAGTCGCGGAGGACATCGCCGAGTTCCTGTCGAACCAGAACCATGTGGTGTTCCTCCTTGTCTGTGAGCGGCGTCGCCGGAGCGAGTGGCCCAGGCTACCCGGTGTGCTGCAGAAACTCTAATTCCTGCTTCCTCGGATACCGCCGTGAAGTCACCAGGATTAACCAGATCGAAACGGCGGATTATTCCCGGGAGCCGTCGTCGACGCCGAGCCGCCGCGCGAGCATCCGGAGCGCCTCCTCGACGGCCGCACGGCGGATGTCGTCGCGGCCGCCCGAGAGCGCGAGGAGCTCCGCGTCGCAACCCGCCGCATCCGCGTAACCGAGCCACACCGTGCCCGGCGCGTGACCGTCCTGCGGGTCGGGGCCCGCGGCCCCCGTGGTCGCGACCCCGTGGTCGGCGGGTGCGCTGTCGACCGCGAGCCGCGTGCGCGCACCCTCGGCCATCTGCCGGGCCACGTCACCGTCGATCGCCCCGCGCTCGGCGAGCAGCGCCGGGTCGACGCCGAGCAGCGCCGCCTTGAGGGGGGTCGCGTAGGCGACCACTCCCCCGGACACGACCGCGGACGCGCCGGGGACGTCGACGAGCGCCGAGGTCAGCAGGCCGCCGGTGAGCGACTCGGCGACCGCGATCCGCTCGCCGCGCCGCGCGAGCTCGGCGACGATCCGCACCGCGAGGGGGTGCGGACTCATCCCGCGACCTTCGCCGCGCGCGTCACCCGCCACGCGTCCCAGAGGTACTGGAGGCCGCTCACGACCGTGAGGGCGAGCGCGATGCCCATGAGCACCCCGTTCACCCACAGCACCCAGTCGCCGAGCACCGTCCACAGCGGAGTGAGCGCGAACGACACCGCGATGGCCTGGAACACCGTCTTGAGCTTGCCGAGGAAACCCGCGGGGATGACGTGGTCGCGCAGCATGAGGAAGCGGAAGACCGTGATGCCGAACTCGCGCACGAGGATCACGATCGTGACCCACCACCACAGCTCGCCGACCCACGAGAGCGCGACGAGCGCGGCGCCCACGAGGATCTTGTCGGCGATCGGGTCGACGAGCTTGCCGAAGTCGGTCACGAGGTTCCGGCTGCGCGCGAGGAACCCGTCGACCGAGTCGGTCGTGATCGACACGATGAAGAGCGCGGCGGCCACCCAGCGCCAGACGCCGAGCTCTCCGGCGTCGAGCACCATGAGCCACACGAACACGGGCGCGAGCAGGATGCGCACGACCGTCACGATGTTGGCGATGTTGCCCATGCTCGCGGGGGTGTCGCCCGCGCGCACGACGCGTCCCCTCATGAGGTTCGTGCGCGGGCTCGAGCCGGCCGACGGATCCGGAACGGGATCGGTCACGCGTCACTCCCTGCCGGTCAGCCCCCAGGCGTCCTCGTCCGAGCCGCCCTCCTCGACAGGATAGCCGTCGAACTGCGCCTCGACGGGATCGACGGATGCCGCGCCCTCCGGCCCTGACGCTTCCGGGGCGGCGGCCACGGGTGCCGCAGGCGCGGGCTCCCCGCGCAGCTGGGCGAGGACCCCGGGCAGCTGCTCGGGCGTGATGAGCACATCGCGGGCCTTGGAGCCCTCGGACGGCCCGACGATGTCGCGGGACTCGAGCAGGTCCATGAGGCGCCCGGCCTTCGCGAAGCCGACACGCAGCTTGCGCTGGAGCATCGAGGTGGAGCCGAACTGCGTGTTGACGACGAGCGTCGCCGCCTCGAGGAGCAGCTCGAGGTCGTCTCCGATGTCGGCGTCCACCTCGCGCTTCTCGACGACCGCCGCGACGTCGTCGCGGTACTCGGGGCGCGCCTGGTCGGTGACGTGCTTGACCACGGCGTGGATCTCGTCCTCGGTGACCCACGCGCCCTGGACGCGGATGGGCTTGGAGGCCCCCATGGGCAGGAAGAGGCCGTCACCCTGGCCGATAAGCTTGTCGGCGCCGGGCTGGTCGAGGATGACGCGGCTGTCCGTCATGCTCGACACCGCGAAGGCGAGGCGCGACGGCACGTTGGCCTTGATGAGACCCGTGACGACGTCGACCGAGGGGCGCTGCGTCGCGAGCACGAGGTGGATGCCGGACGCACGCGCGAGCTGCGTGATGCGCACGATCGAGTCCTCGACGTCGCGCGGCGCGACCATCATGAGGTCGGCGAGCTCGTCGACCACGACGAGCAGGTAGGGGTAGGGCTGCAGCACGCGCTGCGAGCCCTCGGGCAGCACGATCTCGTTCGCGAGCACCGCGCGGTTGAAGTCGTCGATGTGGCGGAAGCCGAACGACGCGAGGTCGTCGTACCGCATGTCCATCTCCTTCACGACCCACTGGAGCGCCTCGGCGGCCTTCTTGGGGTTCGTGATGATGGGCGTGATGAGGTGCGGCACGCCCTGGTACGCGGCGAGCTCGACGCGCTTGGGGTCGACGAGCACCATGCGCACCTCGGCGGGCTTCGCGCGCATGAGCACCGAGGTGATCATCGAGTTGATGAAGCTCGACTTACCCGAGCCGGTGGAGCCGGCGACGAGCAGGTGCGGCATCTTGGCGAGGTTCGCGACGACGAAGCCGCCCTCGACGTCCTTGCCGAGCCCGATCGTGAGCGGGTGGTTGCTCTTCGTCGCGGGGCCCGAGCGCAGCACGTCGCCGAGCGAGACGATCTCGCGATCGCGGTTCGGGATCTCGACGCCGATGGCGCTCTTGCCCGGGATGGGCGACAGGATGTTGACCTCGTTCGACGCGACGGCGTACGCGAGGTTGCGGCTGAGCGCGGTGACGCGCTCGACCTTGACGCCCGGTCCGAGCTCGATCTCGTAGCGCGTGACGGAGGGGCCGCGCGTGAACCCCGTGACCTTCGCGTCGACGCCGAACTGCGTGAGCACGCTCGTGATGGCGGCGATCATCTCGTCGTTGACGGCCGTGCGGGCCTTGGGCGGGGTGCCCGCGCCGAGGATGGACGCGGCCGGCAGGCGGTAGGGGCGCGCCGCGGGGGCCGCGGACTTCGCCGCGGTCGCGGGTGCGGCATCCGCGAACTCCCCCGCCTCGCCGCGCTCGCTCGCGGGGCCGAAGCCCGGGAGCGTGCCGGAGTCGTCGCGCAGGGCCGTCGCGTCGGTGTCGACCTCGCCCGTGAAGCGCTTGACCGCGTCCTCCGCGCGCACGAGCTCGGCGAGCAGCTCGACGTCGAGGTCGTCGCCGGCCACCGGGTCGACGATCTCGGTCTCGAGCTCGCGGCCGAGCACGGGCGTGTCGAAGGCGGGCTCGGGCTTGGGCTTGCTGCGTCGCCACCACGGCATCGACTCGGGGTTGTCGGGCTCGAGCCCGAGGTCGGAGAGCGTGCCGAACTCGACGGTCGAGCCCTCGCCCTCGCCCTTCCGGCCCTTGGCGGGCTTCGCCTCGGGCTCGGGCAGCTCGGCGCCGAAGAGGTAGGCGTAGAGCTCGCGCAGACGGTGCCCGATGCGGTTCGGCGGGGTCTTCGTGAGGATGAAGAGCGAGAGCGCGAGCACGGCGAAGCCGAGCACCGCGGCGAGCCACGCGGCGCCGATCGTGACGAGCGGCCACGTGACGACCCAGCCGACGACGCCGCCGCCCGCGGCGAGCGCCGCCGCGCCGTCGGACGGGGCGGGCAGGCCGCCGAAGACATGGCAGAGCGCGGCGAGGCTCGACAGCAGCAGCGCGAGGCCCACCCCGATGCGGCCGTTGTCGTGGACGCTCGACGGGTGGCGGAAGAGCCACACGGCGAGCAGCAGCAGGATGACGGGCAGCGCGAACGCGACGCGGCCGAGCAGTCCGCCGAAGCCGTAGTTGTCGAGGGCGCGCGCGACGTCGCTCGCGGGCGCGAACCACTCGACGACCGCCGTGACGATCGCGAGCACGAAGAACAGGAACGGCACGCCGTCGCGGCGCTCCTCCTTCGCGAGGTCCTCCTTGCCGAAGAGGCGCGCGGCCCCTCCCACGACGTGCGCGAGCCCCATCCAGGCGGCGGTCAGCAGCCCGGGCTTCTCCTGCGCGACGGGCAGCTTCTTGGTGCCCTGAGGACCGCGGCCCGACGAGCGCGACGACGAGGAGCGCGATCCGCTGCTCGTGCGGGCGCGCGACGACGTCGACCGGGTGCTCGTGGCCATGCGATCACGGTAACCGCGGCATCCGACCCGACCCGGGAGCGACACCCGTCGCCCGTCACAGCCTCAGCGCGTCGATCACCTTTACACGCACGGCCACGAGCGCCGGCAGCAGGCCCGCGAGCGCCCCCACGCCGGTCGCGGCGGCGAGGCCGATGACGGCCGCGTCGACGGGGAACGGCGGCACGTCCTGGAGGTAGGCGTCGAGCCACTCGGTCACCCACGGGTTCTTCACGAGGGCGACGGCGATGAGCACGCCGACCGCGCCCGCGACCGCCGTCGCGACGACCGACTCCATCATGACCGAGAAGAACACGCGCCCCGCCGTCGCGCCGAAGCTGCGCCGGATGCCGATCTCCCGGATGCGGTGACGCACCGTCACGAGCGCGATGTTGACGAGGCCGAGCGCGCCGAGGAGGAGGACGAGCACGGCGACGCCTCCGATCGCGAGCTTCTGCACGAGGAACGGGTCCTCGCCGGAGTACGCGAGGTAGTCGCTGCGGTAGACGTCGGCGAACCATCCCTCGCCGAGCGCGCCCGCGACCTCCGCCGAGAGCCGCGCGCTCAGCTCGTCGGCGACCTCGGGCGGCAACCAGAACTCGAACTGCGTGAACAGCTGGTCGGACGGCGTGGTCGCGAGCCCGGCCGCTGCGAACGGGTCCGTCAGCATGAACGCCGTGAGGTCCCCTCCCTCGGTCTCGGGCGGCGACTCGATGACGCCCGTGACGACCACGACGACGGTGCGCTCGGGCGTCACGACCTCGAGCGTCGGGTGGGTGCGCAGGTCGGGCGACCCGATGCGGGCCCAGAGGTCGCTCGAGATGATGACCGCGGGCGCGAGCCGGGCCGCGTCGCGCTCGGTGAACCACGAGCCGTGCAGGAGCCGGGTGCGGTGGATCGCAGCGTAGGGCTGGTCGACGACCTGCACCGACACGTGGTAGACGCCGTCGGAGAGCTGCACCCGGAGGCTGTCACCCGTCATCCGCGACCAGTACCGGATGCCGTAGCGCTCCGCCGCCGCCTCGACGACGGGCGAGATGCGGGATGCCGGCGCGCTCTCGCCCGTCTCCATGCTGTAGGCGTTGAGCTGGTAGGTCGCGGGGCGGCCGCCCCAGCGCTCGGACTGCTCGATCTGCACCTGCGTCGCGATCGCACCGCCCGCGACGACGACCGTGAGGGCCGCGACCGCGACGCCGACGCCGATGAGGCTCAGCAGCACGCGCGTGCGGTGCACCCGAAGCTCGCCCCACGCCTCGACGATCGAGCCGACGAGTCCGGTCCAGAGGTTCACAGCGCGGCCTCCGCGGAGGGCGCCGCAGGCGGCCCCGCGAGCACCGGCTGCCCGAGCTCCGTCAGCACGCCCGCGTCGAGGCGGAAGTGCCGGCGGGCCATCGCGGCGATGTTCGGGTCGTGCGTGATCGTGATGAGCGCCGCACCCGTCGCCTCCGCGACCTCGTCGAGGAGCGTCATGACGCGGGCGCCCGTCTCGACGTCGAGGGCTCCCGTGGGCTCGTCGGCGAGGATGAGCCGCGGGCCGCGCACGAGGGCGCGCGCGATCGCGACGCGCTGCTGCTCGCCGCCCGAGAGCTGATCGGGGGTCGAGTGCAGGCGGGCTCCGAGCCCGACGCGCTCGAGCATCTCGGTCGCGAGGCGCTCGCGGCGCCAGAACTGCCTGCCGGGTGCGTACAGCAGCGGCGTCATGACGTTCTCGAGCGCCGTGCGGCGCGGCAGCAGGTTGAACTGCTGGAAGATGAACCCCACGTCGCGACCCCGCCTGCGGTCGCGGGCGCCCATCCGGAGCCTCTCGAGGGGGATGCCGTCGAACTCGAGAGTGCCCGAGGTGGGCGTGTCGATGAGGCCGAGGATGTTGAGCAGCGTGGACTTGCCGCTGCCCGAGCGACCCACGATGCTCACGTGGTCGCCGACGGCGACCTCCAGGTCGACGCCTCGCAGGATCTCGAGGCGCGACCCGTCGGGCAGGTCGACCGAGCGGGTCACCTGCTCGAGGCGGAGGAAGCTCACGCTCAGCCTCCCCAGCCGATGCCCATGCCGGGGTCGGCGGGCACGCCCGGCAGGAACTGCAGGATCTCCTCGCCCTCCTCGAGCCCGCTCACGACCTCGACCATCGTGCCGTCGGAGAGGCCGAGCGTCACCTCGCGCGCCTCCGGCTCGCCGCCGTCGGGCGACGGGAGGTAGACGATGCCCGTGCCGCTGCCGCCCTCGACTGCCGTCGTCGGGATGACGAGCACGTTCTCGGCGACGCCGCCCGCGATCGTGAGCTTCGCGGCGAGGCCCGCGAAGACGCGGACGTCGGAGGGGACGGCGCAGCGCACGGTGGCGACGGGGCTGCCGGGGTCGTCGCCCGTGCCGGGCGCGGCCGCAGCGGAGATCGTGAGCCCCGTGCACGTGAACGGCGCGGGGCCGCCCGTGATCGTCACGACCGCCTCCGTCGGCTGCGTCGTGAGCCGGTACTGCTGCTCCGGCGGGAGGCTCGCGGTGACGTTGAAGGTCGCGGGCGCGACCTGGGCGAGCGTGTCGCCGAGACCCACCTGCTGCCCGACGAGGAGGGCGAACGAGGTGAGGGTGCCCGAGATGGGCGCCTTGAGGATGGACCACCTGTTCGTGCCGTCCTCGTTCATGCCGCGGATCTGGGCGAGCTCGGCGCCCGCCTCGATCCACTGCCCCGCCGTCGCGGACACCTTGCGCACCTCGCCGGAGATCGCGGCGCGGGCCGGGACCGCCGCATCCGCGCCCACCGTGCCGTCGAGCGTGACGTCGTTGCGGACGGTGCCGAGGCCGACGATGAACGTCGGGTCGACGATCGCACCCGTCGGCTGCTCGGGGGCGCTCTCGGCGGTGTCGTCGGCGAAGAACGCGATCTTCACGAGCGCGGCCGCGATCACCGCGAAGATGACCATCCAGATGACGGGGAACACCCATCGGCGAGCGATGCCCACTCGGACTCCTGTCGACGTGCCGACGGCGCACCGCATGGCGCGCCGATTCAAGCTGACCAGCGTCGCGCGCCGACCGCATCCCAACGTTCCGCGGGCGTCGAGCGTCGCTCAGGTCAGGCTAGGGGGTGGCTCGGCCGGGTCTCGTCATCCTCGGGGTGGATTCCGGGGCGACGCCAGGCGGACCCCGATCACGCCTCGATGACGACCGGGATGATCATCGGGCGGCGGCGGTGCTGCGTGTTGACCCAGCGGCCGACCGTGCGGCGCACCGCCTGGCTGTAGCCGTGCTGGTCGTGGACGCCGTTGCGCGCGGCCTCCGCGAGCGCCGCGACGATCTGCGGTCGCACGTCGTCGAACACCGACTCGTCCTCCGCAAAACCGCGGGCCTGGATCTCGGGCCCGACGAGCACACGCCCCGTCTGCCGGTCGATCGCGACGAAGATCGAGATGAAGCCCTCCTCGGCGAGGATGCGGCGGTCCTTGAGGTCGGCGTCCGTGATCTCGCCGACGGTCGAGCCGTCGACGTAGACGTAGCCCACGTCGAGCTGGCCCGTGACGCGCGCCACGCCGTCGGCGAGGTCGATCACGACGCCGTTCTCACCGACGACGATGTTCTCGCGCGGCACGCCCGTCTCGACCGCGAGATCCGCCGAGGCCATGAGCATCCGGTACTCGCCGTGCACGGGGAACACGTTGCGCGGCTTCAGGATGTTGTAGCAGTAGAGCAGCTCGCCGGCGGCGGCGTGCCCCGAGACGTGCACGCGCGCGGAGCCCTTGTGCACGACGTTCGCACCGAGCTTCGTGAGGCCGTTGATGACGCGGTAGACGGCGTTCTCGTTGCCCGGGATGAGGCTCGACGCGAGGATGACGGTGTCGCCCTGGCCGACCTCGATGCGGTGGTCGCCGTTCGCCATGCGCGCGAGCACGGCCATCGGCTCGCCCTGCGAGCCCGTGCTCATGAACACGACGCGGTCGTCGGGCAGCTCGAGCGCCGTCTTGAGGTCGACGAGCACGCCGTCCGGCACCTTGAGGTAGCCGAGCTCGGCCGCGATGCCCATGTTGCGCACCATCGAGCGGCCCACGAGCGCGACGTGGCGCTCGTTCACGGCGGCCGCGTCGAGCACCTGCTGCACGCGGTGCACGTGGCTCGAGAAGCTCGCGACGATGACGCGCTTCGGGGCCTTCGCGATGACGCGCTCGAGCACGGGGCCGATCTCCCGCTCGAGGGCCGTGAAACCCGGGATGTCGGCGTTCGTCGAGTCGGGCAGGAAGAGGTCCACGCCCTCCTCGCCGAGCCGCGCGAAGGCGCGCAGGTCGGTGATGCGGCCGTCGAGCGGCAGCTGGTCCATCTTGAAGTCGCCCGTGTGGAGCACGAGGCCGGCGGCCGTGCGGATGACGACCGCGAGCGCGTCCGGGATCGAGTGGTTGACGGCGACGAACTCGAGGTCGAACGGTCCGAGCGCCGTGCGCCCGCCCTCCTTCACGACCTGCGTCACGGGCTGGATGCGGTGCTCCTTGAGCTTCGCCTCCACGAGCGCGAGCGTGAGCTTCGAGCCGTACAGCGGGATGTCGCCGCGCAGCTTGAGCAGGTATGGCACCGCCCCGATGTGGTCCTCGTGCCCGTGCGTGAGCACGATGCCGAGGACGTCGTCGAGGCGGTCCCGGATGGAGTCGAAGTCCGGCAGGATCAGGTCGACGCCCGGGTGGTTCTCCTCCGGGAAGAGCACGCCGACGTCGACGATGAGCAGCTTCCCGTCGATCTCGTAGACCGTCATGTTGCGGCCGACCTCCCCGACCCCGCCGAGCGGGATCACACGGAGGGTGCCGGGGGCGAGCTCCGGCGGGGACACGACGTCGATGGCCATGCTGGCCTCCTCGGGGGTCTAGCGGGTGGTGCCGGCGACCTTGGGGAGCGCGCCGCCTGCGGCGGCGTTCCGGTCGGGGCGGAAGTTGCTGAAGTCGACGCCCTCGATCTCGCGGACGAGCGCGATCTCGTCCTCGATGAGGGCGGCCTCCGACTCCTCCGGTCCGACGAGCGGCAGACGCACGCGCGGGCTCGAGATGAGGCCGAGGCCGTGCAGGATGTACTTCGTCGCGACGGTGCCGGGCACGTGCGTCATGGTCGCGCGCACGAGCGGCTCGAGAGCGCGGTGCGCCTCCGTGGCCGTCCGCAGGTCGTTGTTGTTCACGGCGTCGACCATGGTGCGGTAGGGCGCCGGGGCGATGTTCGCGGTGACGCCGATGAGGCCCGTGCCGCCGATCGCGAGCGTCGGGAGCGCGTTGGCGTCGTCGCCCGCGAAGTACATGAGGTCGGTCTGGTTCATGACCCGGCTGACCTCGGAGAGGTCGCCCTTGGCGTCCTTCACCGCGCGGATGTTGGGGTGCTTGGCGGCGCGCAGGATCGTCTCGTACTTGATCGGCACGCCCGTGCGGCCGGGGATGTCGTAGAGGATCACCGGCAGGTCGGTCGCGTCCGCGACGAGGCGGAAGTGGGTGAGGATGCCGGCCTGCGTGGGCTTGTTGTAGTACGGCGTGACGACCATGATGCCGTCGGCGCCCGCCTTCTCGCTCTTCTTGTAGAGCTCGATCGCGTGCGCGGTCTCGTTCGAACCGCCGCCCGTGATGATCTTCGCGCGTCCGGCCGCGACGTCCTTCGCGACCTCGACGAGCTTGACCTTCTCGGGGTCGGTGAGCGTCGAGGTCTCGCCCGTCGTGCCGGTCACGACGATGCCGTCGGCACCGTGCGACACGACGTAGTCGACGTGCTTCTCGACGTCCGCCCAGTCAACCTCGCCGTCGGCCGTGAACGGGGTCACGAGCGCGACGAGCACCTGTCCGAAGGGGTTCTCTGGCGTCGACACGGTTTACAGGCTAGCGGGTGGGCAGAGGGTGCTCCGCATGCGGCCGTGGCCGACCCCGCACGGCTACGGCGCGACGCGCCCGTTCGCCTGGAAGGCCGCGTGGGTGAGCGGCATGAGCTCGGCCCAGAACGCCTCCATCTGCTCCGCGACCATCTCGATCTCGCGCTGCGGGAACGACGGGAAGTGCGACTCGGCGTTCTTCGTGCGCAGCGACAGGAAGTTCATGAGCGAGCGCGCGTTCATCGTCACGTACATCGACGAGTAGGTCGACACCGGGAGCACACCGCGGGCGACCTCGCGCGCGATGCCGGCGGCGAGCATCCGCTGGTAGGCGGCGTAGGCGAACTCGGCGGCGGCCTTCGACTCGGCGACGGCGAGCTCGGTCTGCTCCGGGGTGCCCTCGACGAACTCGTAGGCGCCGGGCTTACCCACCTGCACGAGGCGGCGCTCGGGACCGGGGACGTAGAACACGGGGCGCAGCTCGCGGTAGCGGCCGGACTCCTCGTTGTAGGACGCGATGCGGTGCCGCATGAACTCGCGGAAGACGAAGATCGGCGCCTGCACGTAGAAGGTCATCGAGTTGTGTTCGAAGGGCGAGCCGTGCCGGTCGCGCATGAGGTAGTTGATGAGACCCCGGTCGCGGTCGGTCGCCTCGGTTCCGGCGGCCGCCGCGTCGAGGGTCTTCTCACCCTGCGTCGACACGCGTGCCGCGAACAGCACGTCGGAGTCGTGGGCGCTCGCGCGCACGAGCTCGACCGTCATGTCGGAACGGAACTGGATGGGGGTCGCGTCGCTCGAGTTCTCCGGCACGGCCTCACGATATCCCGGGCCCGCCGACGTCGCGACAGCGGCTCGCCGCTCCCCGCGTCCGTCATGGGAGGTCACACTCGCCCCATGCGTCCCGGTGCCTGATTACCGTGACGGCATGGACCCGCTGCTCGCGCTCGCCGTCGTCGGCGCGCTCGTCGCCGGCTCGACGCTCGTCGGGCTCGCGTGGCGGGCGACGCAGGGCCGCGTGCGCCGCGTAGGCACGGCGGACGACGTCGAGCTTCCCGGCGTGGAGCTCGCGCCCGGCGCGACCCTGCTGCAGTTCTCGAGCGAGTACTGCTCCCCCTGCCGCGCGACGGCGCGGGTGCTCGGGGACATCGCCGCCTCGACGCCCGGCGTCGCGCACATCGAGATCGACGTGGCCGAGCGCCCCGAACTCGCCGCCCGCTTCGGCGTGCTCCAGACCCCCACGACCGTCGTGCTCGACGCCGCCGGCCGCGCCCACGCCCGCGTCGGCGGCGCCGTGCGTGCGAGCGCGCTGCGAGCCGAGCTCGACAGGCTCGTCGGCGCCCGCGCATCCGTCGCCGCCTGAACCCCCGAGGAGAACGATGACCGCGCAGACCGCACCCGCCCGCCCCGCCGTGATCGACCCGCGCGGCGCGCGCTTCACGGCGAGCGTCACGGCGGTGCTGCTGCTCGTCGACGTCGCCCTCGGCCTCGTCGGCGGCGTCGCCGCGACGCTCGCGGAGCGTGCGGTGCAGCCCGCCTTCCTGCTGCTCGTGGTGCTCGCCGCGGTCTTCGTGTGGAGCGCCGCCGCAGGCGTCGCACGCAACCCGTGGTCCGTGCTCTTCCGCCGCGCCATCCGCCCGCGACTCGCACCCCCGGCCGAGCTCGAGGATGCCGCCCCTCCGACCTTCGCGCAGGGCGTCGGTGCGCTCGTGACCGTCGTGGGCGCCGTGCTGCACCTCGCGGG
This sequence comes from Microbacteriaceae bacterium, assembly GCA_003852775.1. Taxonomy (GTDB): domain Bacteria; phylum Actinomycetota; class Actinomycetes; order Actinomycetales; family Microbacteriaceae; genus Homoserinibacter. The sequence continues at coordinate 17,712 of RDDZ01000101.1, forward strand.
TGTGCCGTACGGGCTGGTGGGCGCGGCCGCCGCGGCGTTCGTCGCCGCCTTCCTCAACGCCGCGTTCGGCTACTGCCTCGGCTGCCGGCTGTACCTGCTGCTCGTGCGCGGGGGCCTCATCCGGAAGCGCGCCTCGACCGCCTGACGCTCGACCGACCCCGGGGTTCGACCTAGGCTGGCCCCATGGCGATCACGAGCGAAGCGACCACCCTCTGGTTCGGGGATCTGTTCAGCGGATCCGGCACGACCTCGCTCGATTCGAGCGACGCGGCCGAGTTCCCCGTCACCTGGAACGCGCGCTCCGAGGGCGAGCTCGGGCGCACCAACCCCGAGGAGCTGCTCGGCGCGGCGCACTCGGCGTGCTTCTCGATGGCGTTCTCGAACGCCCTCGCGAAGGCCGGGTTCCCGCCCGAGAGCCTGCAGGTGACGGCCGCCGTCACCTTCCAGCCCGGCGAGGGCATCACGGGCAGTCACCTGCTCGTGAGCGCGAAGGTGCCCGGGATCGCGGAGGCCGACTTCGAGCGCCTCGCCGAGGACGCGAAGGCGAACTGCCCCGTCTCGAAGGCGCTCGCGGGCGTGCCGATCACGCTCGAGGCGAGCCTGGCCTAGAGGCGCACGTCCGGCGTTCCGCCCCGCTCGAGGCGGATCGCGGTGCGCGTCGCCCAGCGCGCGCGCCGTCGGTCGCCCGCGGTGTCGTAGGCGAGGGCGAGACGGAACCACGCCCGCCAGTCGTCCGGCGTGGCCTCGACGGCCGCGCGGTAGCGCGGGAACACCTCCTCGGCGGCTGCGCGCTCGACGCGCCCGCTCGCGCCGACGGGCAGCTGCTCCTCGGGCAGGCCGCCCTCCTCCTCAAGACGGCGCGCGAGAGTCTCGGCGCGGATGCCGAACACGATCTCGGCGGCGATGAACCCGCCGCCGGCGAGCGCGAGGAGGAGGAGCCCCGCGCCCATCGAGATCGCGATGCCGTCGCCCGTGCCGAAGAGCACCGTCGCGTAGTAGATCGCGAACACGAGGTAGAGCGCGAGCAGGACCGCCATGACGACGGTGCCGACGCGCGTCGTCATAGACCGAGGAGCGAGTCGAGCCCCACGAGGAGGCCGCGGGCCTCCGGGAGCGCGCGGAGGGCGAGCAGGATGCCCGCCTCGTAGGAGGCGTCGGAGACCGTCTGGTGGCTGATGCGCACGGTCTCGCCCACTCCCCCGAAGACCACCTGCTGCTCGGCGAGCACACCCGCGAGACGGAGGCTGTGCACGGGCACGCTCGCCACCTGCTGACCGCGGGCGCGCTGGTCGGTGTACGGCGCGGCGACGGGACCGCGCTCGGCGCGTGCCTCCGCGATCTGCTCCGCGGTGCGGATCGCGGTGCCCGACGGGGAGTCCGACTTGCCGGCGTGGTGCGACTCGATGATCTCGATCGACTCGAAGTAGGGCGCCGCGATCGTCGCGAGGCGCGTCGCGACGACGGAGCCGAGCGAGAAGTTCGGCACGACGATGACGCCGAGCTGCGGGTCGTCGCCGAGGCGGCTGCGCACGCGCTGGAGGCGCTCCGCCGTCCAGCCCGAGGTGCCCACGAGCACGGGGATGCCGCGCGAGACCGCCGCCTCCACGACATCCGGCGACACGGCGGGCAGCGTCACGTCGAGCACGAGGTCGGCGCCTTCGATCGCGTCGAGCGAGTCGCGCGAACCGAGTCGGGAGTGGACCTCGAAGTCGTCGCTCGCCTCGATGAGGCGGGTCGCGAGGGTGCCCATCCTGCCGCTCGCTCCGACGACGGCCACCGAGTACGCCATGCGTCCAGCCTATCTAGGCTGGACGGGTGGTCCCCGTCTTCCGCGTCGCATCCGTCACCGACCCGGATGCGCACGAGCTCCTCGCCGAGTACTTCGCGATGCGCGCCGCGGGCTTCGACCCCGCCGCGGGCTCCTACCGGACCGTGTTCCCCGACCCCGATCGGTTCACGGGCGACGCCGGCGTCTTCCTCGTCGTCGAGGACGACGGCGTGCCGGTCGGCTGCGGCGGCATTCGGATGCTCGAGCCGCACCGCGCGGAGGTCAAGCACCTCTACCTGCGCGACTCGGTCCGGGGGCGCGGATGGGGCCGGCTGCTGCTCGCGGAGCTCGAGCGCCGCGCCCGGGGCCTCGGCGCCACTGAGAGCGTGCTCGACACCAACGTGTCGCTCGCGGCGGCCGGCTCGCTCTACCGCTCGAGCGGCTACGTCGAGATCCCGCCCTACAACGACAACCCCAACGCCACCACGTGGTTCCGGAAGGAGCTCGCCTGAGCCGAAGCGCGGCGCAGGAGGACTCAGTAGGGCTGCTCGACCGACAACCCGGTGCGGAGCTCGGGCAGCAGGTGGCCGAGGTCGTTGTGGGTCACGAGCACGGGCGGCTTCGCGGAGCGCACGCGGATGATCGTGAGCCCGCAGTTGGCCTGGTTGATGCCGAGCCAGCGCCAGCTCGCGGCGCCGAACACCTCGCGCACGAACCAGCCGATCACGAAGTTGTGCGTGATGAGCAGGTCGTGACGGTCCTCGCGGGTGGGCGTCAGCCACTCAGCCGTCGCATCCGCCATCTGCGCCTCGCCCGCCTCGATCTCCTCGCGCGTGACCGCGCCGAAGAAGTGCTCCCACGCGTGCGGCAGGTCGGGCGTGGGGCCCGACGGGATGCAGTCCATGAGCAGCGCCGACGGCTGGGGCTCGATCGCGGGCATCCGCTCGGTCATGATGCGCGCCGTCTCCTGCGCGCGCTGGAGCGGCGAGGTCCAGGCGCCCGTGAAGGGGACACCGCCGAGGCGCTCGGCGATCGCGTGCGCCTGGCGCACGCCGCGGGGCGAGAGCGGACCGTCGGGCAGGCCGTGCTCGGCATCCTGCTGCTCGCCGTGGCGCACGAGGTAGAGGAATCGCGACATGGGTGCTCCTACGCCGCCGCCGGCTCGCCGTCGAGTCCCGCGAACGCCGCGGGGGTGACCGGGCCGACCGCAGCGACCGAGAGGGGGCGCTCCACGAGCTCGGCGGCGAGCTCGCTCACCTCGGACGCGGTCACCGCCTCGATGCGACGGAGGGTCTCGTCGAGGTCGGCGAACTCGCCGAGGGTCAGCTCGCTGCGACCGAGGCGGCTCATCCGCGTGTCGGAGTCCTCGAGCGCGAGGGCGGAGGCGCCGCTCAGCTGGCCGCGCGCTCGGGCGAGCTCCTCGTCGGTGATGCCGTGCGCGGCGAGGCGGCGGAACTCGGCGAGCATGAGCTCGGCGACGTCCGGGGCGCGCTTGGGCGAGCATCCGGCGTAGAGCCCCACGATGCCCGCGTCCGAGTAGCTCGACGCGAAGGAGTACACGGAGTAGGCGAGGCCGCGCTTCTCGCGCACCTCCTGGAAGAGCCGGGAGCTCATGCCGCCGCCGAGCACCGAGTTGAGCACGGTGAGGGCGGGGCGGCGGTCGTCGGCCGCCGCGAGGCCGGGAACGCCGAGGTAGAGGTTGACCTGCTCGAGCGGGCGCTCGACGAGGGCGAGCGGCGATCCCCGCTCGATGAGACCCGCCGCGGGATCGCGGCGCGGGACGGGGGACGCGGCGGTCTCGAGGTCCCAGCCCGCCTCTGCGAGGGCGGAGAGGGCGACCTCGACGATGCGCTCGTGGTCGACGGCGCCCGCGACGGTGATGACGAGGTCTCGCGGTCCGTAGTTCTCGCGGTAGTGGCGCCACACCGCGTCGCGCGTGACCGCGCCGATCGACTCGGGGCTGCCGCCGATCGGCCGGCCGAGCGGGTGCTCGCCGAAGACCGCCTCGAAGAAGCGCTCGCCCGCGACGTCCCCCGGGTCGTCGTCGGCCATCGCGAGCTCCTCGAGGATGACGCCGCGCTCGTTCTCGAACTCCTCCGGGTCGAGCACCGAGGACGCGAACATGTCGGCGAGCACGCGCACGGCCATCTCGAGGTCGCGGTCGCGCACCTTCGCGTAGTAGCAGGTGTGCTCCTTGGCCGTGAGGGCGTTGTGCTCGCCGCCCACCGAGTCGAAGGCGACGGCGATGTCGAGGGCGCTGCGGGTGGTCGTGCCCTTGAACAGCAGATGCTCGAGGAAGTGGGTGGAACCGTAGGTCACGGGCTCCTCGTCGCGGGAGCCGACCGCGACCCAGAAGCCGACGGTCGCGCTCTGGGATCCGGGCACCCGCTCGGTCAGGACCCGCACCCCGCTGGGGAGCACCGTGCGCCGGACGAGCGTGCCGCCCGACGCGTCGATGGCGAGTTCCGGGAGGTCGAGAGGGAGCTGCACCGCGCCGTTCATCGCCCCGAGCCTACGCCATGGAACCGGACGGCCGCCGCGCCGCATCCCCCCGGATTGGGGGCCAGAATGAGGACAAACAGACAAGTCTGTTTGTCCTCATTCTGGTACCGTGTGACTCGCGGAGAGCGACGGAACCCGACCGATCGGCCCTTCCCAGCCGGGTAACCCGCACCCGGGCCGCTTGCGGCACCGATCGTCGGACGCCGATCGCCCGTGCCGCGGCCCTCTCGCGGGTGGCCGCGGCACCCTGCTCCGCCCCAGCACCCAGAACAAAGGAGCCCCGGGTTGCCGATCGACATCGTGAAGCCGCCGAAGCGCCACAGTCTCGCGCCCGCGAAGCAGCGCATCCTCGACACCGCCGACCGGCTCTTCTACGACGAGGGCATCCGCGCGGTCGGCATCGACCGGCTCATCGCGGTGTCGAGCGTCACGAAGGCGACGTTCTACAAGCACTACGGCTCGAAGGATCGTCTGATCGTCGAGTACATCGCCTACCGTCACCTGCAGTTCGCGGAGACGGTCGACGCCGCCGCGCAGGCCACCGACGACCCCGAGCAGCTGCTGCGCGACATCCTCGCGCTGCAGGTTCGGCTCATCTCCTCCCCCGGCTTCCGCGGCTGCCCGTTCCTGAACGCCGCGACCGAGTTCACCGACGGCGCGCACCCCGTGCGCCGCGCGGTCGACCACCACCGCGAGTGGTTCCACGACCTGCTCGAGAACCTGCTGCGCGCCATCGGCCACCCGCTCCCGGGCGACGCGTCCGACGACCTCGTGCTCGCGCACGACGGCGCGATGCTCGGCGGCTACGCGGGCGACCCGGTCGCCGCGTCGGCGGCGCTCCAGCGCATGTACGACCGCGTGCTCGCGGCCGTCCCGGAGCGCGCCGCAGCCTGAGGCGCGTCCGTCCCGGCGGTCAGGAGCTCGCTCGGTCGAGGGCCGAGAGCTGGTGCCGCGTGAGGCGGATGTCGGGCGCCGACATCACGTCGAACAGCTGATCCGCGCTGCTCACCTCGACGACCGGCGCGACGACGCCCGGTCGGCTCAGGAGCCACGCGAGGGCGACGCCCGTCATCGAGGCATCCGCCTCCGCCGCCACCCGCTCGAGCACCGCGAGCACGCGACGGCCGCGCCGACCCAGGTGCGGGGCGATGTAGGCGGCCGCGTGACTGCGCGCCAGGTCGGAGCGGGTGCGGTACTCCCCCGTGAGGAAGCCGCCCGCGAGGGGGAACCGCGGCATGACGGCGAGGCCCTGCTGGGCCGCGACCCGGGCGAGATCGCCCTCGTACCCCGCACGGTGCACGAGCGAGTACTCGTTCTGCAGGGCCGTCATGGGCGCGACCCCGAGCAGACCGCACGCCACGCGCGCCGCGAGCAGGCGGTTGCCGGTGTGGTCGGACATGCCGAACGTCAGCACCTTGCCCCGGCGGATGAGCGCGTCGACCGCGAGGAGCGTCTCCTCGAACGGCACCTCGGTGTCGTCGATGTGCAGGTACAGCAGCTCGATGCGGTCGGTGCCGAGCCGGCGCAGCGAGTCGTCGACGGCCGCCGTGATGGCGGGGGCCGAGAGCCCCGGATGCGCGAGGGACTTGCCGACCTTCGTCGCGACGACGATGCGGTCGCGGTTGCCGCGGCGCCGCATCCAGTCGCCGATGAGCTGCTCGCTGCGTCCCTCGCCGTAGGCGTCGGCCGTGTCGATCATGTTGCCGCCGAGGGCCGTGTACGCGTCGAGGATCTCGCCGACGGCCGTGTCGGACACGCTGCCGCCGAAGTGCTTGCCGCTCATCGCGGTGGGGAAGACCTCGAGCTCGGTGCCCGGGATGCGACGGCGAGGAGGAGCCGCGCGGCCGACGATGGCGGCGGTCTCGATCGTGGTGGGGACGGGCGCGGACGTGGGTGCCACTGGCGGCACCGTCCGGATGTCCATGTCCCCCACCTCCTCGGGTTGGAGCGAGGGTAACGCCCCCGTGCGACCGGGATGAGCAGAACGGGCGGTTCGCCGGAGGATCGAGATGAATTCGTGATTCGACTCGACCCGCGGCCCGCACGATGGCAACGTGGAGGGCATCGGACGCAGGAGGGCGCAGATGTCGAACGATCCGTTCTGGAGGCTCCCCGAGGTGGCGCACCTCGAGGTGCGCAGCCCCGACTTCGAGGAGGGAGGCGAGCTCCCCGCGTGGGCGCGCGCCCGCGATGCGGGAGGTCAGGACCTCACCCCCGAGCTGCGCTGGCTCGGCGCGCCCGAGGGCACGCGGAGCTTCGTGGTGCGCGTGTTCGACCCCGACGCGCCGACCCTCAGCGGGTTCTGGCACTGGGCCGTGTACGACCTGCCGGCCGTCACCGACCACCTCCCGCGCGGAGCGGGCACGCCCGCCTCGGGGCTGCTGCCCGCCGGCGCCGTGACCGTCAGGAACGAGCTCGGCGATGAGGAGTACACGGGCGCCGCTCCCCCGGCGGGCCACGGCGAGCACCGCTACTTCTTCGTCGTGAGCGCCCTCGACGTGCCGCACCTCGACCTGCCCGCGGGGATCACGCCCGCCGTGCTCGGCTTCGTGCTGCGCGAGCACGAGCTCGCACGCGGCGCGACGGTCGGCACGAGCATCACGCGGGCGTAGACGACGGATGCCCGCCCCGCTCACGCGGGACGGGCATCCTGTGGGTCTCTTCGAGAGCTCAGCCCTCGGCGGGGGCCTCCGGGCCCTCGCTGCCGGCAGCGGAGCCGTCGGTGTCGGCCGCCACGGCCTCCTCGACCACCGGGGCGAGCGACAGCTTGCCGCGGTCGTCCATCTTGGTGATCTCGACCATGATCTTCTGGCCGACCGAGAGCACGTCCTCGACGTTCTCGACGCGCTTGCCGCCCGCGAGCTTGCGCACCTCGGAGATGTGCAGCAGGCCGTCCTTGCCGGGGAGCAGCGAGACGAACGCACCGAAGGTCGCGAGCTTCACGACGGTGCCGAGGAAGCGCTCGCCGACCTCCGGGTTGACCGGGTTGCCGATCGCGAGCACCTGGGCGCGCGCGGCCTCGGCCGACGGGCCGTCGACGGCGCCGATGTAGACGGTGCCGTCCTCCTCGATGGAGATCTCGGCGCCGGTCTCGTCCTGGATCGCGTTGATCGTCTTGCCCTTGGGACCGATGAGCTCGCCGATCTTGTCGACCGGGATGTTCACCGAGATCACGCGCGGAGCGGTCGGAGCCATCTCGTCCGGGCCGTCGATCGCCTGGTTGATGACCGCGAGGATCGCCGTGCGGGCCTCCTTGGCCTGCTGCAGCGCACCCGCGAGCACATCCGAGGGGATGCCGTCGAGCTTCGTGTCGAGCTGGATCGCCGTCACGAACTCCGAGGTGCCGGCGACCTTGAAGTCCATGTCGCCGAGCGCGTCCTCGGCGCCCAGGATGTCGGTGAGCGCCGCGTAGCGGGTCTCGCCGTCGATCGTGTCGGACACGAGGCCCATCGCGATGCCCGCGACCGGCGCCTTGAGCGGCACACCGGCGTTGAGGAGCGACAGGGTCGAGGCGCACACGGAGCCCATCGAGGTCGAGCCGTTGGAGCCGAGGGCCTCGGACACCTGACGGATCGCGTACGGGAACTCCTCGCGGCTCGGCAGCACCGGCACGAGGGCGCGCTCGGCGAGGAAGCCGTGCCCGATCTCGCGGCGCTTCGGCGACCCCACGCGGCCGGTCTCACCGGTCGAGTAGGGCGGGAAGTTGTAGTGGTGCAGGTAGCGCTTCTTCGTGATGGGCGAGAGCGAGTCGATCTGCTGCTCCATCTTGAGCATGTTGAGCGTGGTGACGCCCAGGATCTGGGTCTCGCCGCGCTGGAAGATCGCGGAGCCGTGCACGCGCGGGATGACCTGCACCTCGGCGTCGAGCGCACGGATGTCGGTCAGGCCGCGGCCGTCGATGCGGACGCCCTCAGTGAGGATGCGGCCGCGGACGATCTTCTTGGTGACCGACTTGTAGGCGGCGCTCACCTGGCCGTTGGCCGACTCGGGGAGCTCCCCTGCCTCGACCTTGGCGGCGATGGCCTCCTTGACGCGCGCCTTGAGGGCGTCGTCGGCGTCCTGGCGCTCGATCTTGTCGGCGATCTGGTAGATCTTCGCGAGCTCGTCGTGCGCGAGCGCGTCGACGGCGGCGTACACCTCGTCGGTGTAGTCGACGAAGATCGGGTACTCCTTGATCTCCTTGGCCGACTGCGCCGCGAGCTGCTCCTGGGCCTTCACGAGCTGCGCGATGAACGGCTTGGCGGCCTCGAGACCCTCGGCCACGACGGCCTCGTTGGGCTTGACGGCACCGCCCTGGATGAGCTCCCAGCTGTGCTCGGTGGCCTCGGCCTCGACCATCATGATCGCGACGTCCTCGGTGCCGTCGGCCTTCTTGACGACGCGACCGGCGACGACCAGGTCGAACACGGCATCCGCGAGCTGCGAGTGCTTCGGGAACGCGACCCACTGGCCGCCCTTCTCGCCCGGCGTCGGGATGAGCGCGAGGCGCACACCGGCGATGGGGCCGGAGAACGGCAGGCCCGAGATCTGGGTCGAGGCGCTCGCCGCGTTGATGGCGAGGGCGTCGTAGAACTCGTCGGGCGCGATGCTCAGGACGGTGATGACGACCTGGACCTCGTTGCGGATGCCGTCGGCGAACGACGGGCGCAGCGGGCGGTCGATGAGACGGCAGACGAGGATCGCCTCGGTCGAGGGGCGGCCCTCGCGACGGAAGAACGAGCCGGGGATCTTGCCGGCGGCGTAGGAACGCTCCTCGACGTCGACCGTCAGGGGGAAGAAGTCGAAGCCCTCGCGAGGCTGCTTCGACACGGAGGTGGCCGAGAGGAGCATGGTGTCCTCGTCGAGGTACGCCGCGACGGCGCCCTGGGCCTGCTGGGCGAGACGACCGGTCTCGAAACGGATGGTGCGGGTGCCGAACTTGCCGTTGTCCAGAACGGCTTCGGCGAACTTGATCTCGGGGCCTTCCACGAGGTCTTACTCCTTGCTTGCCGCGATTCGCACGGCATGACATTCGGAGCAGGAGCGGGCAGGAAGGGCGAGGCGCGCGCAGATCTCGCGCACCGGCCGCCTGGATCTGGTCAACAGTAGAAGGGCTCCGACTCCGTGTTCGGAGAACCACCACCGGTGACCAGCTTCGTGCCGGCCTGCTCCGTTTCAACCTCCGCCGAATCGTTGCTCGGCGGAGAAGTCGCCGGATGGCGACCGGGGAAAGCCTACCAGCCGGCCCCCACGGGGCGAGGAATGCTCCTCCTCCCGCGCGCCGCGGCTAGCCCGCGAGCGCGAGGACGGCGCGCGCCGCCTCGCCGAGCGCGCGTCCGTACGCGGGGCCGTGACCGGCCGCGTGCACGGCGAGCGGGTGCAGTTGGTGGAGCGGGACGCGGTCGCGCCAGCCCGCGCGCAGCGGCCGCTCGCGCTCATAGCCCGCCACGATGTCGTCGAGGTACGGCGCCCCGAAGAGCGCGAGCATCGCGAGGTCGGTCTCCCGGTGGCCGCCGTGCGCCGCCGGGTCGATGATCACGACGCCCGCGGCGGTCCACAGCACGTTGCCGTTCCACAGGTCGCCGTGGAGGCGCGCGGGCGGCTCGTCGTCGTCGAACGCCCCCGTGCGGATGAGCGCGCACGCCGCGCGGGCATCCCGTTCGTCGCGCGGGCCGAGGTCGCCCGCGCGGACGGCGACGTCGAGGTACGGCTCGACGCGGTCGCGGGCGTAGAACAGGCCCCACGAGCCGGTCTCGGGGCCGACGGGCAGCTCGCGGCGGCCGATGAAGATCGGGCCGTTCCAGCCGTCCGGCCGGGCGCCGAAGCCGGCCGCCCCCGCGACGTGGGTGCGTGCGAGCGCCGCACCGAACGCGGACGCCGCCTCGCGCGACGCACGCGCCTCCTCGACGCGCTCGAGCTCGATCCAGCCCTCTCCCACGTCGGCGACCCGCACGACGCGGGCACCGCCGCCGGGCTCGGCCTCGGCGAGCCAGCGCAATCCCGCGGCCTCGGCGGCGAAGAAGCCGGCGGGCGCATCCGGCCGGTGCTTGCGGAAGACGCTCATCCTCTCGCCTCGTTCACAGCTCGTACGACAGGGGGCCGGGCCCGCAGGTGCGGCGGGCGGCGACGTCGTAGGCGAGCAGCCGCTCGGCGGGCGAGTCGATGCGGTTCGCGGAGTAGTCGAACAGCGCCTGCTCGAACGAGAAGCCCGCGAAGCAGCGGTTGATGCTCTCGATGAGGGAACGGGCCTCTCCGGTGCGCGCGCCGGCGCCCACTCCGCTCACGCGCACCGTGCCGTCCGTCGAGTCGAACGCCCACCCCTCGATCGCGTAGGACCACGGGTCGTCGGGCCGAGTGCAGTGCTCGAAGACCGGCCACATGAGGTCGCCGGGGATGCGTTCCGAGGCGGCCTCGGCCCGCGGGAGGGGGCGCGACCCGTTCTCGACGAGGAGCCCGACGGCGGTGACGGATGCCGTGGCGAGGGCGACCGCGCCCACCCAGGCCGTGATCCGCTCGCCGCGTCGCATGGCGCCATTCTGCCTGTCGCGACCCGTAGGCCGGGCCTATGCTGACCAGATGAGTTCCGACGAGAAGCCCGGCGCCGCATCCGAGGACATGAAGAAGAAGTTCCGCGAAGCGCTCGAGCGCAAGAAGCAGCAGTCGCACGACCGCCCCGCGCACCTCGACGGCGAGAGCGCCGTGCACGAGGCCCACAGCCGCGCGGGCGGCAAGCGCGAGTTCCGCCGCAAGTCGGGCTGATCCCGCGCCGGCGCCGGCGCGTGCGGTGCTGCTACTCCCCCGCGAGGCCGCCCAGCAGGTGGCCGAACGAGCGGCCCTCGCCGAGGAAGGCGTCCGGCGAGAACGGGTCGACGATCGTGCGCTCCTCGCGCCGCGCGATCGCCTCGGCGAGCTCGCGCGCGCCGCGCTCGATGCGCGAGGCGAGCGGCTTGACCTCGTCGGCCTGCGCACCCCAGTCGCTCGACGCCGCGAACACACCCGTCGAGACGGGCTCGGCGTGCAGGTAGGCGAAGAGCGGGCGCATCGCGTAGTCGATCGCGAGCGAGTGCCGGGCGGTGCCCGCGTTCGCGGCGAGCAGCACCGGCATCCCGGTGAGCGCGTCCGGGTCGATCACGTCGATGAACGACTTGAACAGCCCCGAGTAGCTCGTCGAGAAGATCGGCGTGGCGGCGATGAGGCCGTCGGCCGAGACGACGCGGTTGATCGCGTCCTCGAGCGCGGGCGGGGCGAACCCCGCGAGCAGGTTGTTGGTGATCTCATGCGCGAGCTCGCGCAGCTCGATCACGTCGATCTCCGCCTCGATGCCCCGCGTCGCGAGCTCGGCGACCGTCGCCTGAGCGAGACGGTCGGCGAGCATGCGCGTCGACGAGGGGTTGGAGAGACCGGCGCTCACGACGGCGATGCGGCGTGTCATCGTGCCACCTTCTTCTGGGTCGCGGCGGGGCCGAAAGCCGAGCCGGAGGTCGCGGCGGGCGCCGCGACGGGGGTGTCCTGGTAGGGGCCGCCGACGGTGAGGTTGTTGCCCCCCGCGGAGGTCGGGCGCGCCTGACGCGTGGGCCCGTCTCCGTAGACGGCGGCGACGCGCGCGGCGTGGGTGGGCGCGTCGGGCACCTCGGCCGGCCGGTCCGTCGCGAGCTCCTTCCGGAGCACGGGCACGACCTCGCCCCCGAGGATGTCGAGCTGCTCGAGCACGGTCTTGAGCGGCAGCCCCGCGTGGTCGACGAGGAACAGCTGGCGCTGGTAGTCGCCGAAGTACTCGCGCATGGCGGCGTAGCGGTCGATCACCTGCTGGGGCGAGCCGACCGTGAGCGGCGTCAGCTCCTGGAACTCCTCGAGCGAGGGGCCGTGGCCGTAGACGGGCGCGTTGTCGAAGTAGGGACGGAACTGCCGCACCGCGTCCTGCGAGTTCTTCGCCATGAACGCCTGACCGCCGAGGCCGACGATCGCCTGCTCCGGGGTGCCGTGCCCGTAGTGGGCGTAGCGCTGCCGGTAGAGCGTGATGAGCCGCTGGTAGTGCTCCTTGGGCCAGAAGATGTTGTTCGCGAAGAACCCGTCGCCGTAGTAGGCGGCCTGCTCGGCGATCTCGGGCGTGCGGATGCTGCCGTGCCACACGAAGGGCGGCACGCCGTCGAGCGGGCGCGGCGTGGAGGTGAACCCCTGCAGCGGCGTGCGGAACTTGCCCTCCCAGTCGACGACATCCTTCTCCCACAACTCGCGCAGGAGCGCGTAGTTCTCGATCGCGAGAGCGAGGCCCTGGCGGATGTCCTGCCCGAACCAGGGGTACACGGGTCCGGTGTTGCCGCGGCCCATGACGAGGTCGACGCGACCGCCCGTGAGGTGCTGCAGCATCGCGTAGTCCTCGGCGATCTTCACCGGGTCGTTCGTGGTGATGAGGGTCGTCGCGGTCGACAGGATGAGGCGCGAGGTGCTCGCGCCGATGTAGGCGAGCGTCGTGGTGGGCGAGCTCGAGAAGAACGGCGGGTTGTGGTGCTCACCGAGGGCGAAGACGTCGAGGCCGACCTCCTCCACGTGCTTCGCGATGGTGACGATGTCGCTGATGCGCTGAGCCTCGCTCGGCGTCTGGCCCGTCGTGGGGTCGCGCGTGATGTCGCTCACGCTGAAGATGCCGAACTGCATCTGGCTGCTCATGGCGTTGTCCGTTCTTCGTGATTTCCATGCGTATGCATCGATACCGCGTGAAACCGAGCGCACGCCGCGAGTATTCCCGCCACCCAGCGCGGTCTCGCCGCCTCCCCTAGCCTGGGACGATGGCGACCGTCGAACTCACCCGAGACACCTTCGAGAGCACCGTGCTGGATGGCGACATCGTGCTCGTCGACTTCTGGGCCGCGTGGTGCGGCCCCTGCCAGGCCTTCGGCCCGGTCTTCGAGGCGTCGAGCGAGAAGCACTCGGACATCACCTTCGCGAAGGTGGACACGGATGCCGAGCCGGAGCTCTCGGGCGCGCTCAACATCCGCTCGATCCCGACGCTCATGGCGTTCCGCGACGGCATCGGCGTGTTCGCCCAGGCCGGCGCGCTGCCGGCCCACGTGCTCGAGGACCTCATCGCGCAGATCCGCGCGCTCGACATGGACGAGGTGCGCGCGAAGATCGCCGAGGCGGAGGCCGCCGGCACCGCCCCTACTTCTTGAGCGCCCCCATGAGCAGCACCACGCGGTAGCCCTCGCGGCGCTTGTCGATGCGCACGGGGATGCGCATCTTGAGCCCCTGGTCGTCGAGACGGCGCAGGTTCTCGTCGACGACCGACTCGAGCCCGCGCGGCACCATCCCCACGGGGCCGCTCACGCGACGCCCCGTGAACAGCCGCACCTCGATGGGGGCGTCCTGTCCCTCGGCCTGGATCGTGCGCGGCGAGATCGCGGTCTCGAACTCGGTGGCACCCGACTCGACGAGCTCGCGCAGCTCGTCCTGGTACGGGTTCGAGTTGGCGAGCACGATCGTCACGCGCTTGTTGCGCGGCGTGAGGTTGTAGACGTAGTCGTCGAAGCTTCCGAAGCCGCGATCCTCACGCGGGAGGGTCGTGTCGACTCCGCGTCGGCGGAAGAGTCCCATGGGCCGATCCTACGGGCGCGAGACGGCGCTCAGCGCCCGGCAGGGGCGGCACCCGCGAGCTCGGGAGGTGCCGCGGGTGCCGCCGCCTCGGCGGCACGGCAGCACACGGCGCACACCGCCGCGATCAGACCGTGCCGACATTCATCCATGGCAGAAAGTGTGCGCGCGGTCCCGCGGGCCGACCACCCCCAGACGGGGTGCCCCACGTGCGGGTGCGCACTGATGTTCGACTCTCGGATCAGTCGCGCGCGATGACGATGACGCGATCACCCGGGGCGTACACCCTCCGCTCGTCCTTGCGCGGGTTGACGACGACGCCGTAGGCGTCCGCGCTCCGACGCGCCTTCGCGGCGACGCGGTAGCCGATCGCGGTCTCGCCGTGACGCGAGGCGGCCTCCGTCACGGTCGCGAAGTCGACCTCCACGCCCTCCGCCACGTAGCGGGACGCGGGCCTGACGTAGATCTCGCTCCCCTCGGCCGACAGCAGCTCCGCGAACACCGCGGCGAGCCGCCCGTTCTCGCTGAACTGGGCGAGGGCGAGCGCCGTGAGGCGGTCGGACACGATGAAATCGTCGGCGTTCGTCACCTCGGCGAGCTCGCGATTGCGGTCGTCGAGCATCTCGCTCACGACGTTGAGCCTCGCGCCCGTGCGCTCGGCGACGTCGCGCAGGTGGAGCAGCGTGATGAGGGTCTTCGCATCGGCCTGCTGGGCGGTCAGGCGGGCGTCGGCGAGGACGACGATGTGATCCGCCTCCGCGACACCGGCCTCGTCCAGCACGCGACGGCTGGTGGGGTCTCCACGACGGAACCGCACGTCGAGCGACCGGAGCGGCGGCAGCGCCGGAGGCTCGACGTCTGCGACGAGCTCGACCGTCGAGCCCGGAGCGACGTAGGCGTCGAGCTCCGCGAGCATGACCTCCACGCCGTGGTTGTGACCGAGCACGAGCGTGCGCTCCGGCGCCGAGGCGGTCACGACCCCGCTCACGATCGCCTCCTCATCGGGCGCGACGACCGCCCCGGACCGGACGGCGGCGTCGTCGGCGGAGATGAGCACGAGCTCGTCGCCCGCCGCGCACACGGTGTCCGCCGGCGGGTTGAGGATCACCCCCTCCCCCGTCACGAGACCGATGAGCGTCGAGTCGACGAACGAGAGCTGCGCCTCGCGGTAGGTGCGCCCGACGAGCTCGGGGACGACCGCCATGTAGATCTCGTCACCGGCGAAATCGAGAAGCTCGGAGTAGACGACGGAGAGGCCGGACTGACGGCAGGTCTGCACGATGATCCGGTTGATGAGGTCGCGCGCGAGCACCCACTCGACCTCGTCGCGGCCTACGAGGCGCGCGACCTCGAGGTTCGCCGGGTCCCGGAGCTCGCCGACCACATGGAACCGGGCGCCCTCACGGCGGTTCGGGTTGTTCGTGACCGCGAGCGCGGTCTTGATGACCGCGGCATCCGGATCCTCGTCGCCCTCCGGGGCGAGGAGGATGATGCTGCGCGCCGCGTGCGGGTTCCCGAGCTCGAGATCGAGCACCGACATCGGATCCCCCGAGCGGCAGATCACCCGGGTCCTGCCGGTCGACCCGACCACGGCGCGGATGGCGTCCTCCATCTCGACCTTGTCGCGCTCGGCGAGGATGACGATCGCACTTCGGCCCCGCGACTCGTTCGCGACGGCGAGCTCCGCGACGATCGTGAACACCTTGTCGCTCCAGCCGAGGATGAGCGTGTGGTCCTTCTCGAGCACGCACGAGCGGCCCTTGCGCAGCTCCGCGACCTTCGCATCGAACCCGCCCGAGACGATGCCGATGAGGCTCGCGACGATCACGAGACCGCCGAGCGTCACGATGAGCATCGCGATGCGGAAGCCCCACCCGGTGTCGCCGCCCATCGTTCCCGGGTCGAGAGTGCGCATGAGGTTGCCCCAGAAGATGTCGAGGAAGTCGCCCTCGGGCTCGTCGTCGGGGTGCAGAGGCAGCGCCCACACGATGACGGCCACGACCGTCACGAAGACGAACGACACCGCCGCGAGCAGACCGATGAGGGCGATCGTGCCGCCCGACATCCACGTGTCGAAGCGGTAGCGGAGACGCTCCATGCGGGTGGGCTCGGTCATGCGGCGGGACCCCCTCGATCATCCGGGATGGGGCAACGCTAGCGAGCGCGCCCCG
>RDDZ01000025.1 GCA_003852775.1 Microbacteriaceae bacterium
CGTGCAGCTTCGAGACGCCGTTGGCGCGCTGCGCGAGACGCAGGCCCATGACCGCCATGTTGAAGGTGTCGGCGGCGCCGCCCTCGTAGTCCTCGGCGCCGAGCGCGAGCACGTCGGCCACGTCGACGCCGGGCAGCAGCTCGGTCGAGAAGTAACGCTCGACGAGCCGAGCCTCGAAGCGGTCGATGCCCGCGGGCACGGGCGTGTGGGTCGTGAAGACAGTGCCCGCGCGCACGACCTCGAGCGCCTCGGGGAAGCTCAGGCCCTCGGCGATGAGGGAGCGGATGCGCTCGAGCCCGAGGAAGCCCGCGTGGCCCTCGTTCGTGTGGAAGACGCTGGGCTCCGGGATGCCGGTGAGACGCGCGTAGAGCGCGACCGCCCGCGCCCCGCCGATGCCGAGCAGCAGCTCCTGCAGGAGGCGGTGCTCTCCCCCGCCGCCGTAGAGGCGATCGGTGACGGTGCGCAGCTCCTCGCTGTTCTCGGGGATGTCGGTGTCGAGCAGCAGGAGCGGGACGCGGCCGACGGCGAGCTGCCAGATGCGCGCCGTGAGCGCCTTGCCGTCGGGCAGCGCGAGCACGACCTGGGCCGCGGTGCCGTCGGGGGCCCGCAGCACGCTCATCGGGAGGCCGTCGGGGTCGAGCACGGGGTAGCTCTCGAGCTGCCAGCCGTCGCGCGAGATCGCCTGACGGAAGTAGCCGGCGCGGTAGAAGAGACCGACGCCCACGATCGGCACGCCGAGGTCGGAGGCCGCCTTGAGGTGGTCGCCCGCGAGGATGCCGAGGCCGCCCGAGTACTGCGGGAGCGCATCCGCGATGCCGTACTCGGGCGAGAAGTAGGCGATCGTCTCGGGCACGTCCGGCCCGAGCCCCTGATACCAGCGCGGTTCGCCGAGGTACGCGCGCAGCTCGTCACGGAGCGCGGCGGCGCGGGCGACGAACGCCTCGTCGGCGGCGAGCTGCTCGAGGCGGGCGGGCGGCACCTCGCCGAGGAGGCCGTACGGATCCTTGCCGAGCTCGTCCCACAGCTCGGGGGCGATATCGCGGAAGAGCTCGAGGGTCGGCTGGTGCCACGACCAGCGCAGGTTCGCGGCGAGCTCCTCGAGCGGCGCGAGCGCCTCGGGCAGCACGGTGCGGACGGTGAACCGTCGGATGGCCTTCACCCGTCCCACCCTATGGTCCGCCGGTCACCGCCGGATCACGTCTCGCGCCGCGCGTTGGCCTTGTCGCGGAAGTGCGAGATCACCATCCAGACGGCGTAGACGAGGAGTCCGCCGACGATGATCGGCAGGATCCACGCCCGCGCGTCGCCGTTGACCGCCGTGTTTGCCCACCCCAGGTACGGGATCGCGTACATGACGGTGCCGACCACCTGCACCTCCATGACGGGGTCGGCGTCGGCCACGTCGTTCGCGTCGCCCTTCGTCGTGAACAGGCGCGTGCCGTCGGGGTTGTTCGTGATCGCGATGACGCGGTGGGTCACGAGCACGGGCTCGCCGGAGCGCAGCTGGTAGGTGAGCACGTCGCCGATGCCGATCTCGGCGGGCGGCGTGGGCTTGACGACGACGAGCGTGCCCGCGGGGTAGACGGGGTCCATCGACGAGGTGAGTACGGTGAGTGCGCGACCCCCGACGGCGGCCGGCACGACGACCGCGAGGATCGCGACGAGCGCGACGAGCGCGAGGAGCCCGATGCTCAGGCCGGTGCCGATCGCGCCCAGCAGCGAGCGCGTCCCGCCCTTCGGGCCCGCCTCGGCGGCTGCGCGGGCCTCGCGACGCGTCGCGGGCGTGTCACCCGCGGCCGAGGTCACGCGTTCGTCTCCTTCTCGCGGCGCTTCCGTCGCGCCGCCAGGATCAGCAGCCATCCGCCCCCCAGAGCCATGCCGGCGAGGACGAGCGCCCCCTCGGGCGACTGCGCGCCGGTCGAAGCGATTCTGCCACCGGAGTCGGGCACGAGCGGGATGACTCCCGCGACGGTCGGGCATCCCTGCGGCGTCACGGGCGCGCTCAGGTCGCCGAGGCCCGCGAGGATGTTGAACCGCACCTCGCTCGACTGGCCCAAACTGCCCGTGAGGGCCGGCTCGATCGCGGCCTCGATGCGGAAGGAAACGCGCTCCCCCGGGGCGAGGTCGCGGCGCGGCATGATGACCGCGCAGTCCTCGAGGTCGTAGATCGGCGTCGTCGACCAGCCGCCCGCGCCGAAATCCGTGGCGGCGAGTGTGAACGCGGCGCCGAGGTCGGGGTCGTCGACCTCGATGTCGCTGATGACGACGAGCACCGAGGAGGTCACCGTGCGGTTGTTCTGCAGGTGGATCGTGCTCGTGACGACGTCGCCCGGCACGAGCGTCATGCCCGACGGGAAGATGCTCGGCAGCGGCGAGGTGCTCCACGAGACGCCGTCGCGGCTGTAGAGCAGCGGGTTGGCGTCGTCCGCGGAGGCCGGCGCCGCGCCGAGGCCGACGCCGCCGAGGCCGAGCGCCGCCGTCGCGAGCGTCGCGATGATGCCGCGACGGCGCGATCCTGCCGGGCGCATCACGGCGTGCACCCGGTGAGCGCCGATCCGAGGAACGCGAAGTTGACCGAGAAGGTCCCGGAACCCCACACGTTGTTGCTCGCATCGACGACGCGGTAGTTGTAGGTGGACCCCACGATCCCGCCGCCGTACGTGCCGTTCGCGATCGAGACGGTCGCGGAGGTCGCGGTCGAGGGAACGGTCGCGACCGTGTTCCAGCCTCCGCTCTTGATCTGCACGCGGAAGTCGCCGGTGTAGATGCCCCCGATGCTCGCCCAGGTGAGCGTCATCGGTCGGGGGTTGCCGCTCGTCGTGGCGGAGCAGTCGAAGTTGGCGAACGGCACGTTGCCGTAGTTCGTGAAGTGGAACGCCTGCGTCGCGGCACCCGAGCACGCGGAGGTCGTCATCGCAGAGCCCGCGGTGGCCGCCGTGAGGCAGTAGCCCGTGTCGCGGTTCACGATCTGGTAGATCGAGCCGCCCTTGTGCTGCAGTTCCCACTGCTGGTTCGCGGCGCCCGTCTGGCTCTGCACCTTGACGGTCGCGCCGCCGCCCGTGACGAGCACGGTCGCCGCGGGCGAGGACTGCGGACGGATGAGGTAGTAGCCCGGCGTGGAGGACGGCAGGAACTGCCACTGCTGGTTGGTGCCCTGGTGGCAGTCGGCCCAGCGGATGACGTCGGTGCCCGGATTGGACGTGCCGCCGCCGCTGACATCCATGCACTCGCCGGTCGCCGAACCCTGGCGCACGATCCACAGGTGCGAGGACGAGACGCTGCCGACCGGGTAGATGTACTCGGTCGACTGGACGGCGGTGCGCACATCCGTGTCGGTGAAGTCGCCGACGCTCGCGGTCGCCGAGACGCGCGCCGTGAAGCTGTTGGTGCCGGTCGAGGTGCCGGCATCGCTCGCGCGCGGGAGCGTCGTGCGCACGCAGTAGGTCTTCGGCGCGGCCTTGCCGATCGTGAGGCCGCTCACGGTGACCCCGGCCCAGCTGCCGCTCGCGAGCACGGGCGGGCTGACGGCGGTGCACGCCGCGGCCGACTGGTCCCAGATCGAGACGGTCGTGGCGCCCGAGAAGCCGACGCCCGCGGGGTCGCGGCTCAGCGTGATCGAGAGGTCCGCGAGCGTGGCGGGGTTGTTCTGCACGCTGTTGTTCGTGACCGTCACCGGGAAGGTGACCTCGCGGCGGTGGTTGGCGAGCGTCGTCGTGGTGAACGCGCCGACCGAGACCTCGACGTCGCCGCTCGTGGTCGAGACGGTCGCGTTCGTGGTCGCGCTCCAGTAGGCGTAGCTCGTGCCCGTGCCGACGAGCACCGAGCTCAGCACGATGGCGGTGACAGCGGTGGTCGTCGCGAAGCGACGGCGGGGCGTGGGTGCGTTGCTCATGATCAGCCGGCGTTCTGGACGGAGTCGAAGGTGAGGACGACCGGATACGAGGACGACTCGGCGTGGCCGGTCGTGGGCGCGGTGATCCGGATGCAGAAGCTGCGGGTCTGGCCGGCCGCGAAGGAGCCGATCGAGACGGGCGTCGAGGTGACGGGCGTCGACGCGGTGCCGCACGCGCCCTGGGCGACGTGCACGCTCATGCCGTTCGCGGTCGAGACGCGCACGGTCGCGTCGACGGGGGCGTGACCCGTCGAGGTGACGGTCACGGTCTGCTGCGCGGACTCGCCCGGCAGGAGGTTCGAGATGGACGGGACGCTCCCGACCGTGAGGCCGATCGTGCCGGACTGGATGGTCGCGGCGCCGGTGGAGGTCTGGGCGTTGAGGTACGCGTAGGTCGCGCCCGCGGTGGAGACGGCGATGACGACGCCCGCTCCAAGGCCGGAGGCGACGGCGAGGAAGCCGCGGGCGCGGGGCGCGCGGTGCTTCGGGGCGTTGCGGCGGCGGATCGCGACGGTGGCGGCGACGGCGACGAGGACCGAGAGGAGGGCGACGATGATCAGCGTCATGTCGGGTCCTTTCGGGTCAGGGGGTTCGGGGGTGGTACTGCGGGTGGTACGTGGGGGTGCTTCCGGGCCGGGGGTCGAGGACCCCCGGCCCGGGGTGACTCAGGAGGCGACCTGGGTCAGGGTCACGACGGCGTTCGAGAGCGACACCGACTTGTTCTTCGAGTCGTTGTCGAGCGGGCCGAAGGGCCAGCTCACCGT
Source organism: Microbacteriaceae bacterium (assembly GCA_003852775.1). Classification (GTDB taxonomy): domain Bacteria; phylum Actinomycetota; class Actinomycetes; order Actinomycetales; family Microbacteriaceae; genus Homoserinibacter. The sequence goes on from RDDZ01000025.1 coordinate 4,657, forward strand.
GACCGTGACGGTCGCGGTCGTGGTGCCGGCGTTCGCCACGGCGTACTTGCCGCTGCCGAGGTCGGTCAGGTTGGTGCCCGAGATCGAGATCTGCGCGTCGGCCGTGAGCTCGGCGATGAGGTCCGCGTCGCCGGTGAACGCACCGTCGGCGATGCCCACCGTGAAGAGCAGGTTGTCGCCGCTCGCGGTGATGGTGAGGTCCTGCGTGAAGGTGAGCTCGTCACCCGGCACGGCGCGGAAGGTGGCGAGGTCGATCACGCCGTCGGCGTCCTCCCACGCACCGGTGCCCGAGGCGGCCACGGCGAGGTTGCCCGACTGGATGGTGCCGGCGCCGACGCTCGTGCTCGCGTTCCAGTAGGCGAGCGTGCCGCCGCCGCCCAGGAGCAGGACGACACCAGCGGCCGCCGCGATGGCGCCCTTGGTGAGCTTGTTCATTACTTTTCCTTTCGGGGTGGTTGCGGGCCACGCATGACGCAGGGCGCGCCGAATGGCACGTCGAAACGTCGGGTTTGCAATCGGGTTCGCGCCCTGCGTGAGCCAGAGGCGGGGATCGGGTTTGTCCCCGCGTACATAAGACTAAAGTCCCCCACTTGGCGGACAAAGGGGACGGACACGCCCCACTGCGGGGGGCACACCCTCGACCCCCTCCATGCCCGAGACATGCCCCTGGCCAGCCTTTTCATGCTCTATGCGGCATCCGCACGGCGAATCCCCAGGTTCGAAAGTGGGGTACACGGACGGGCGTTCCATCCCCGCAGGGGCCGCCGAGAGGACAGACCGAGGGTTCTACGCCCCGGTTGTACCCCGATGACCCGTCGGCTCCGGGAGGCGGACGCGATACGGTCGGAACGTGCCCACCGAGCCCACGCCCACCGCCACGCGGAGCCGGACGCCGCGGATCGGCCGCATACCGATCCGGCACCTGCGCCCGCAGCAGCCCGAGAACCGGTGGCCCGCCAAGAGCTACCTCGGCGAGGTCGTGCCCTTCGAGGCGACCGTCTTCCGCGAGGGCCACGGCGTCATCGGCGCGGAGCTCCTGCTGACCGACCCGCGGGGCGCGCGGACCGTCCACCCGATGGCCCTCGTGGGCGCCGGCACCGACCGCTGGCGGGCCGAGCTCACCCTCCCCGAGACGGGCGCCTACCGCTGGCGCGTACGCGCCTTCAGCGACGACTGGGGAAGCTGGCTGCACGCCGCGACGATCAAGATCGGCGCGGGCGACGACCCCGAGCTCGTGTTCGCGATGGGCGCCGAGCTGCTCGAGCGCGTGCCGGGCAAGACGGCGGCGGACGCCCGCGCAGCGTTCCTCGACGCCTCCGTACCCCCGGCCGACCGGCTCAAGGTCGCAGCCGACCGACGCCTCGTCGCCCAGCTGCATCGCCATCCGGTGCGCTCCCTCGTGACCGAGTCGGAGGAGCTCGAGCTCGTCGTCGAGCGCACACGCGCGGCCGTCGGCGCCTGGTACGAGTTCTTCCCGCGCTCGGAAGGCGCCAAGCGCCGGGCGGACGGCACCTGGAAGTCGGGCACCTTCCGCACCGCCGCGAAGCGCCTCGCGGCCGTCGCCGAGATGGGCTTCGACGTCGTGTACCTGCCGCCCATCCACCCCATCGGGGTCACGCACCGCAAAGGCCCCAACAACTCGACGACCGCGGGCCCCGGCGACCCCGGCAGTCCGTGGGCGATCGGCTCGGCCGACGGCGGCCACGACGCCATCCACCCCGACCTCGGCACGCTCGCCGACTTCCGCCACTTCGTGAAGCAGGCCGAGAGCCTCGGCCTCGAGATCGCCCTCGACCTCGCGCTGCAGGCCTCCCCCGACCACCCGTGGGTCGCCGAGCACCCCGAGTGGTTCACGCAGCGTCCCGACGGGTCGATCGCCTACGCCGAGAACCCGCCGAAGAAGTACCAGGACATCTACCCCATCAACTTCGACCGCGACCCCGAGGGCATCCACGCCGAGGTGCTGCGCATCGTCGAGCTGTGGATCAGCCGCGGCGTGCGCATCTTCCGCGTCGACAACCCCCACACGAAGCCCCTCGACTTCTGGGAATGGCTGCTCGGCGAGGTCGCCGACCGGCACCCGGACGTCGTGTTCCTCGCCGAGGCCTTCACGCGCCCCGCGATGCTGCACTCCCTCGCGGGCGCGGGCTTCCACCAGTCGTACACCTACTTCACGTGGCGGAACACGAAGCAGGAGCTCGAGGAGTTCCTCACCGAGATCTCGACCGAGTCGGCCGACTACCTGCGCCCCAACCTCTTCGTGAACACCCCCGACATCCTCACCGAGTACCTGCAGTTCGGCGGGCCCGCCGCCTACAAGGTGCGCGCCGCGATCGCCGCGACCGCCTCCCCCACGTGGGGCGTGTACGCGGGCTACGAGCTCTTCGAGGACGTCGCGCGGCCCGGTTCCGAGGAGAACATCGACAACGAGAAGTACGAGTACAAGGACCGCGACTGGGCGCGCGCCGAGGCAGAGGGCCGCTCGCTCGCGCCCTACCTCACGATGCTCAACCGGGCCCGTCGCGAGCACCCCGCGCTCGGCCAGCTGCGGAACCTCCGCATCCACTGGTCGGACGACGACGCGATCCTCGTGTACTCGAAGCACCTCGACGGCGCGTTCACCCCGAACGGGCGGCCCGACACGATCATCGTCGTCGCCAACGTCGACCCGCACTCGGTGCGCGAGACGACCGTCTACCTCGACCTCGAGGCGATCGGCCTGCACAAGGGCGACACCTTCGTCGTGCGGGACCTCGTGACCGACTCCCGCTGGACCTGGACGGACGCCGACTACGTGCGCCTCGACGCCTTCACCGAGCCCGTGCACATCCTCGCTGTCGAACCGCAGAAGGGACGCTGACATGGCCGCCCGCTCCCCCCTGCCGCCGCTGGACGCGGGCCTCGTCGCGAGCCTCGTCGAGGCACGCCACCCGCGGCCCCACGAGTGGCTCGGGCAGCACGAGCTGGGCGACGGATGGGTCATCCGCGCCGTGCGGCCGCTCGCCGAGTCGGTCACGGCGGTGCGGGCGGACGGCACCGAGGTCGCCCTCGAGCACCTCGACCGCGGGCTGTGGCAGGGCTACGCGCCCGGACCGGGCCAGGCCTACCGCCTGCGCGCGAGCTACCCCGACGGCCCCGACTGGGAGACAGACGACCCGTACCGCTTGGTGCCCTCGATCGGCGAGGTGGACCTGTTCCTGTGGGGCGAGGGCCGCCACGAGCAGCTGTGGCACGTCTTCGGCGCGCACGTGAAGCAGCACGAGGGCGTCGACGGCACGGGCTTCGTCGTGTGGGCGCCGCACGCGCAGGCGGTGCGCGTCGTCGGCGACTTCAACGCGTGGAGCGGGCTCGGTCACGCGATGCGCCGCCTCGACGACAACGGCGTGTGGGAGCTCTTCGTGCCGGGCGTCGGCGCGGGCGGCATCTACAAGTTCGAGCTGCTCACCCCGTCCGGCGAGTGGGTCACGCGCGCCGACCCCATGGCGCGCTACACGGAGGTGCCCCCGCTCACGGGCTCCGTCGTCGGGCGGTCGGACTACCTGTGGAGCGACGAGGAGTGGATGCGGCGGCGCGCCGAGCGCGACCCGCACCAGGGCCCCATGAGCGTCTACGAGCTGCACCTCGGCTCGTGGCGGCCGGGGCTCTCCTACCGCGACGCCGCCGACGAGCTCATCGACTACGTCTCGGGCCTCGGATTCACGCACGTCGAGTTCATGCCCCTCGCCGAGCACCCCTTCGGAGGCTCGTGGGGCTACCAGGTGACGGGCTACTACGCCCCGACGAGCCGCTTCGGGCATCCGGACGACTTCCGCTACCTCGTGGACCGACTCCACCAGGCGGGCATCGGCGTCATCATGGACTGGGTGCCCGCGCACTTCCCGAAGGACGAGTGGGCGCTCGCCCGCTTCGACGGCGAACCCCTCTACGAGCACTCCGACCCGCGCATCGGCGAGCATCCCGACTGGGGCACGCTCGTGTTCGACTTCGGCCGCTCCCAGGTGCGCAACTTCCTCGTCGCGAACGCGCTCTACTGGCTCGAGGAGTTCCACATCGACGGCCTCCGCGTCGACGCGGTCGCGAGCATGCTCTACCGCGACTACTCGCGCAAGGACGGAGAGTGGGTGCCGAACGTCCACGGCGGCCGCGAGAACCTCGAGGCGATCGCGTTCCTCCAGGAGGTCAACGCGACCGCCTACAAGCGCAACCCCGGCATCGTCATGATCGCCGAGGAGTCCACCTCGTGGCCGGGCGTCACGCACCCGACGAGCGACGGCGGGCTCGGCTTCGGGCTCAAGTGGAACATGGGCTGGATGCACGACTCGCTGCAGTACATGCACGAGGACCCGATGTGGCGCGGCGACCACCACGACGACATCACGTTCTCGTTCGTGTACGCCTTCAGCGAGTCGTTCCTGCTGCCCATCAGCCACGACGAGGTCGTGCACGGCAAGGGCTCGCTGCTGGCGAAGATGCCGGGCGACCAGTGGCAGAAGCTCGCGAACGTGCGCGCCTACCTGTCGTTCATGTGGGCGCACCCCGGCAAGCAGCTGCTCTTCATGGGCTCCGAGTTCGGCCAGCCCTCCGAGTGGAGCGAGCAGCGCGGCCTCGACTGGTGGATCCTCGACCAGCCCGTGCACCGGGGCCTCGCGAAGCTCGTGTCGCGCCTCAACGAGGTCTACCGCGACCATCCGGCGCTCTGGGAGCAGGACGCCGAGCCCGCGGGCTTCGAGTGGATCACGAGCGATCCCGCGAGCAACGTCGTCGCGTTCCTCCGTCGCGCCCGCGACGGGCGCGAGCTCGTGAGCATCGTCAACTTCAGCGGCACCCCCGTGGGCCCCTACCGCGTGGGGCTGCCGGCGGCGGGCGATTGGGTCGAGGTACTCAACTCGGATGCCGTCGAGTACGGCGGCTCGGGCGTCGGCAACTACGGCCGCGTGACGGCCACCGAAGACGGATGGCACGGCCGGCCGGCCTCGGTCGAGCTCACGCTGCCGCCGCTCGCGGCGCTCTGGCTCGTGCGCGGCTGAGTCAGTACAGCAGCGACGCGAGGCGACCGCGCGCGGCGACGACCCGCGGGTCCTCGGCTCCCGCCACCTCGAAGTACTCGAGCATCCGGGCGCGGATGCGGTCGCGGTCCTCCTGCGACGCCCCCGCGAACACGTCGAGCAGACGCGAGAAGGCGTCCTCGAGGTGTCCACCGCTCACGTCGAGATCCGCGACGTCGAGCTGGGCGTCGACGTCCGCGGGGCGCGCGGCGGCGGCGTCCCGGATCTCGACGGCCGTCTTGCCCGTGAGGCGGTGCAGCAGCGACACCTGCGCGAGGCCCGCGACGGCCTCCTGATCGCGCGGGTTCTCGGCGAGCGCCTTGCGGTAGGCGGCGATCGCCGCGGGGTAGTCGCCCGCCGTGATCGCGTCGTAGGCCTCCTGGTGCAGCGGCGGCACCGGCTCGGGCTCCGGCTCGGCGGTCTCGCCCTCCCCCGCGCCCACGGGGACGGTGCCGTTCACACCGTTCTGGGCCGCGAGCTGCAGGAGCTCGTCGAACACCTGACGCACCTCCTGCTCCGAGGGGATGCCGATGAACAGGTTGACGGGGCGGCCCGCGACGACCGCGGCGACCGCCGGGACCTCGCGCACCTGGAAGGCCTGCGCGATCTGCGGGCTCACGCTGCCGTCGACGACGGCGAGCACGAGACGCCCGCCGTAGCTCTCGACGATCGGGCCGAGCGCGGAGTTGAGGCCGGGGGCGATGATCTCGACGACGACGGGGACGCGCGTCGACAGCTCGAGGACGCTCTCGAAGGTCGCATCCGAGGAGTCGAACACGAGCGACGACGCGGCGGGGGCGCCGCCCTCGGGACGGGGGCCGCGCGCGGGCTCCGCCGCGCGTCTCACGAGTCCGGACAGGTCGACGGCGCCGCGCAGGTTCGCGGGAGGCAGATCGGTCACGGTGACTACGGTACTTCGCTCGCCGCCACGAGGCCGTCCGAGAATCCGAGCACGCGCACCTTCTGGTCGGCTGCCGTCGCCGGCGGCACGTAGAACAGGATCTGCACCGCGTAGAGCGCCGTGAGTCCCTTCGTTGTGCTCTGCTTCTGCGAGAGGGCCTTGACGGCGCCCTTCGGGTTGATGGCGGCGCCGGTCTCGGCGGGCTTCACGGTCTCCGACTCGCGCACTTCGGCCACGACGATCGCGCCCGTGTCGATCGCCGCGAGGGCGATCGCGGGGGCCGTGCTCTCGACGCTGGCATACTCGAAGATGACGTTCGTCTGGCCGGCCTTGCGGGTGTCCTTGTAGCCCGCACCGAGCTTCTCGTTGAGGAAGTCGTCGGTGAGGTCGAAGTGCTCGGCGAACTGGGACGCCGTGCCCGTGATGAGCACATCGCCGTACTCCGCCGACAGCTGCGCGGGCGGGAACGCCAGGAACTTCGTGTCGACGGGGTAGCGCGTGGCGCCGAGCTCGATGGGCGCCACCTCGGGCACCGACTGCGTGAGACGCACGAGGTACTGCACCTGGTACTGCGCGCGCGGCGACTCCTGCACGAACATGAGGCCGTACTCGGCGCCGTCTGAGTCGTCGATCGCCGCGAAGACGGCGCGCGGCCAGTCGCGCTGCTGCTGCGGAAGGATGAGGCGCACCTCGCCGTCCGGGAATGCCGGGACGGCGGCGATGGCGCTGTCGGCGGCACGCGCCGTGTAGTTGGCGGTGCGCAACTCGAGAGCGGGGCCCGAGAGCCTCGTGGCGGCGAGCGCGGCGTCGCCGGCCGCATCCGCCTGCGCCACGACGTCGGCGACGCGCGTCACGATGCGCGTGAACTGCTGCTTCGTGACGACCGGCGGCTCGATCTCCTCGACGGGTGCCCCGGTGGCGCTCGGGCTCGGCGCGGGGGCGTCGATCGCCGGCGAGGTGCAGGCGCTCAGCGCGAGGGCGCCGACGAGCAGGGCGGGGAGCGCCGCGAAGGCGCGGCGGCGTCCGCGCGAGGTCGGGTCGTCGCCCGTGGTGATCGCGGAGCGCTTCGGCGCGGGCTTGAGCTGCGCGGGCTTCGGGGGCTTGGGCATCTTGGGGGTCTTCGGGGTCTTGCGGCGCGGTCCGTGGCGGCGACGCGCGTGGACGAGCGCCCAGATGAGCGCGATGAGGCCCAGCAGGAGGGCCCCGATGCCGCTCACGATGAGCGGACCGGACCACGGGGTCGAGTTGTCGAGCGGCCAGGTCACCGAGATGCTGTCCGGGGCGGGGGCGCCGCCGTCGGACGCGATGAGCACCGAGACGCCCTCGGGCACGTTGACCTTGCGCACGAGCGAGCCGTCGCCCTCGAACTCCTGGATCCAGAGGTCGCTTCCGACGGGCGAGGCCGGGTCGTCCTCGGGGGCGATCTCCTCCTCCGTCGCGGCGGCGTCCTCGGAGGCCGCCGGCGTCTCGGTCGCGCTCGGGGTCGGGGTCGCAGGCGCGTCGGTCGGCTCGTCCGAGGGCTCCTCCTCGCCGTCGCGCACCGCGAGGTCACCCGCGACGAGCTCGCCGGCCTCCTCGTCGAAGGTGATCTCGGCGGCGCGCGAGCCGGTGACCCACGCGCGCACGTCGTCGCTGCGGCCGTAGGCCATGAAGACGGGGTCGCCTGCCGTGCCGTCGATCTCGATGAGCTGGGCGCCCGGGTGCGCGTTGAGCGCGGCGCCGTCGATGACGACGAAGGGCACGTCGCCCTCGACGTCGACGGCCGACGTGATGTGGTCGGGCCCTTCCCAGATGGTGCGCTGCGCGACGCCGACGCCGATGGAGAGGAAGGCGGCGACGAACAGCACGATCGCGATCACGAATCGCACGGATGAACTCCTCTCGAGCTGCCACGCGGAGGGCTCCACGCGGTCCGCTCGGACGTGACGGTCCCGGCGGATCCCGCCGTCGGGGGTGCGACGGGGCAGCAGGCAAAGACATCCCAGGTTAGCGGACGGTCCCCCCGCGACCCAGGGTGCCGCCCGAGAGCCCCCTGGGAGTCCGCTGACCGGGGTCGCGCCTCCCCGGGCGCACCACGACGCCGCGGCCATTACACTACGGAGGGGTTCCCCGCCGTGCGGCGGGCCGACCGACCCGGATCTTTCCCGAGCGAGGAGCGCACGTGGCGGCAGACGACGCGGGATTCACCACAGAGCTTCGCGGCTACAAGAAGGACGAGGTCGACCAGGCCGTCGCGGCCCTGCGTCGCGACCTCATCAAGGCCAACAGCGACCGCACCGAGGCCCTCAAGGAGGTCAAGCGCCTCCAGGCGCTCGCCGAGGACCTGCAGGCCGAGCTCGACGAGGTGGGCAGCCCCACCTACGCGGGCCTCGGCACGAAGCTCGAGAACACCCTGCGGGTCGCCGAGGAGCAGTCCACGCGCCTCATCGCCCAGGCCGACATCGACGCCGAGAAGCTGCGCGCGAGCGTGCAGCAGGAGGTCGAGACGCTCCGCACGGATGCCGCCGAGACCGCCGAGCGTCTCGTCGCCGACGCGCAGACCCAGGCCGACCGCATCCTCTGCGGTGCCCGCGAGGAGGCCGAGGCGATCGTCACGCGCGCGACCTCCGACGCCGACGCGACGATGCAGGAGGCGCTCCGCGAGGCCGCCGCGATCCGCGGCGCCGTCGCGACCGAGGTCGCCGAGACCCGCGCCGCCGGCCGCCGGGACGTCGCGGCCATGCGCGCCGAGGCCGAGCGCGAGGTCGCGGAGCTGCGCGTCGTCGCGCAGCGCGAGGTCGCGGAGGCCCGCGAGGCCGCCGCGGCGCTCGCCCGCGACACCGAGAAGGGCCGTGCCGACTTCGAGGCCGAGGACGCCCGCCTGCGCGCCCAGCTCGCCCACGACCTCGAGCAGGCCCGCACCGACCTCGAGCGCGAGATCACCGAGGCGCGCGAGAAGCTCCGCATCGACACCGAGGCCGAGCGCGCGGCGCTCGAGGCCGACACGCGCCGCGCGCGCGCCGAGCTCGAGGAGCGCACGGCCGCCGAGCGCGCCGCCCTCGAGGCCGAGATCGCGAACGCCCGCGCCGCCCTCGAGACCGACACCGCCGCCCAGCGCGCGGCCCTCGAGACCGAGATCGCCGACCGACGCGCCAACCTCGAGACCGAGCTCACGCGTCTGCGCGCCGAGCTCGACGACGAGCTGACCCGCACGCGGGCCGAGCTCGCCTCCGAGGTCGAGACGACGCGCGCGACCCTCGCGGGCGACCGCGAGCGCACCGCCGCCGAGCTCGAGCACGAGGTCACGACCGCCCGGACGGCCCTCGCCGAGGAGCTCGCCACCGCGCGCACCGCGCTCGAGCGCGAGGTCGCGACGACGCGCGCCGAGCTCGAGAAGGAGGTCGCGACGACGCGTGCCGCCCTCGAGCAGGAGGTCGCCGCGACGCGCGCCTCGCTCGAGCAGGAGCTCGCGAGCGCCCGCGCCGCCCTCGCCGCCGAGCTCGAGCAGGCCCGCACGACCCAGGAGGCCGAGCTGGCCGCCGCCAAGGCGCAGCAGGAGACCGAGCTCGCCGCCGCACGCGAGCAGCAGGAGGCCGACCTCGCGAACGCGCGCCAGACGACGCTCGCCGAGCTCGAGGCCGCCCGCGCCTCGCAGGAGGCGGAGCTCACGGCCGCCCGCGAGGCTCACGACGCCGAGCTCGCGAACGCGCGCACGGTGCTCGAGACCGAGCTGCGCACCGCGCGCCGCGCCCTCGCGAACGAGCTCGAGCAGCGCCGTGCCGCCGAGGAGACCGAGCTCGCCGCCCGCCGCACCGCGTGGGAGACCGAGGAGACCACCGGCCGCGAGGGCTGGGCCGCCGAGCTCGCCGCCGCCCGCGAGGCGCTCGAGGCCGAGCTCGCCGCCCGCCGCGCCGAGGCCGAGGCCGAGGTGGCCCGCCTGCGGGAGGCCGCGACGACGGAGACCGGCAAGCTGCGCGCCGACACCGAGCGCGAGGTCGCCCGCATCCGCGCCGAGCTCGCCGCGGAGGAGCAGGCCCACCGCGCCCGCATCGCCCACGAGGCCGACGCGCAGGCCGCGCGCCTCGCCGCCGAGGCGGAGCAAGCCCGCGCCGACCTCAACGTCGAGCTCGCGGCCCGCCGCGACGAGGCCGAGAAGGAGTACGTCGCCGCGCAGCAGGAGGCCGCCGCGTCCACCCAGAAGTACCTCGACGAGGCCACGGCGCAGCTGCAGGAGGCGTCGGCCCGCGCCGCCGAGAAGCGCGCCGAGGTCGAGAAGCTGCAGACCGAGGGCGTGGCCGAGGCCCGTGCGATCGTCGACGACGCCCGCAAGTCGGCGACGGAGACCACGCGCGAGGCGGAGAAGACCGCCAAGAAGATCGTGCGCGACGCCGAGAAGCAGGCGAAGGCGCTCATCGACGACGCCGAGGAGCGGCTCGCGAAGATCCGTGTCGAGCGCGAGGCGGTGGCCGGCTACTTCGAGAGCCTGCGCGGTCTGCTCGCCGGCGCCGACAAGCTCGCGATGCCCGACTTCCCGGTGCCGGCCGACGAGGAGCCCGCGGCGCCGAAGCTCGCGGTCGCCGCGCCCGTCGCGGTCGAGCAGCCCGAGGCATCCGAGGAGCCCGCCGCGGACGAGCCCGCCGACGACGCGGACACGCGCGCCGCCGCGTCCGCCCGCGCCGACGGCTGACGACTAGCCTTTCCCTATCCGCACGGGCGGACGGGAAGGGAAGCCGATGAAGATCCAGAACGCGTTCCGCCTGGGGCTCTTCGGGGGTCTCGGGGTGCTCGTAGCCCTCGCGATCGGGTCGGGGCTCAGCAACCTCGCCACGATCCTCACCTACGTGGGCGCCGCGCTCTTCCTGGCGCTCGGCGTCGACCCCGCCGTCTCGTTCCTCGAGAAGCACAAGGTGCCGCGTCCCCTCGCGATCGTGTCGGTGCTCACGGGGATCCTCGCGGTCTTCGCCGGGTTCATCCTCGCGATCATCCCCGTCATCGCCGACCAGGTCGGCACCCTCATCACGCAGGTGCCGAAGCTCGTCCAGACGATCGGCGACCAGGAGGCCCTCGAGGAGTGGTGGGCCACCTACGTCAACTGGATCGAGTACCGCGACGCGCTCAAGAACGTTCAGGACTGGTTCACGGGCAACCTCGAGACGATCACCTCGGGCGTGCTCAACACCGTGTTCACGGTCGTCGGCGGGGTGTTCGGCGGCCTCATCGTGCTCATCCTCATGCTGTACTTCGTGGCCTCGCTCGGCAGCATCAAGCGGGCCATCTACCAGCTCGTGCCGGCCTCGAAGCGCGAGAAGTTCATCGACATCTCGGAGCAGATCACGAGCTCGGTCGGTCGCTACGTCGTCGGGCAGGTCTCGCTCGGCGCGACCAACGGCGTACTGACCTTCATCTTCCTCACCGTGCTCGGCTGGATCCTCGGCGATCCGATCGAGTACTCCGCGCTGCTCGCGTTCATCGCGTTCCTGTTCTCGCTCGTGCCGCTCGTCGGCACGATCACCGGATCGATCATCATCACACTCGCCGTGTGGCTGTTCGACGGCCCGCCCGCCGTCATCGTGGTCGGCATCTGGTACCTCGTCTACATGCAGGTCGAGGCCTACCTGCTGAGCCCGCGGATCATGAACCGCGCGGTCAAGGTGCCGGGCGTCGTGGTCGTGATCGCGGCTCTCGCGGGCGGCACCCTCCTCGGCATCCTCGGGGCGCTCGTGGCGATCCCCGTCGCCGCGTCGATCCTCATCATCGTCAAGCAGGTCCTCATCCCCCGCCAGAACGAGCTCTGAGGCGGCTACGGCGCGGGCCACTCCGTGGGCAACGGCAGCGCCGCGGGGTTCACGACGCCCACGACCTCGCTCAGGACGCGGTAGGTCTGCTTCTCCCCCACCCACAGGTGCTTGCCGCCCTCGACCGCGATGAGCTCCACCTCGGGCACGGCGGCACGGAAGCGCGCCTCGGCCTCCGGCGGGCGCAGGTAGTCGTCGAGCTCGGGCACGACCGCCACGAGGCGCTTGCCGCTGCCGGCCCAGGCACCGAGCTCCTCCTGGGAGGTGCGGTGCAGCGGGGGCGAGAGCAGGATGGCGCCCTCGACCGGGTGCTCGAGCCCCCACTTGAGCGACACCTCGGTGCCGAACGACCAGCCGAGGAGCCACGGATGCGGCAGACCGCGCTGCGCCACGAGGGCCATCGCGGCGGCGAGGTCGAGGCGCTCGTCGACGCCGTGGCCGAACGCGCCCTCGCTCGTGCCGCGCGGCGAGGTGACGCCGCGGAAGTTGAAGCGCAGCACCGCGAGGTCGGCGAGGGCCGGCAGGCGCGCGGCCGCCTTGCGGATGATGTGCGAGTCCATGAAGCCGCCGTGCGTGGGCAGCGGGTGCAGGCACACGAGGGTCGCGACGGGGTCGGCCATCTCCGGCAGCGAGAGCTCGCCGACGAGCGTGAGACCGTCCGCGGTGCGCAGCTCGATGTCCTCGCGGAACGCGGGCAGCTCGACGCCCCCGGTGATCTCGATGGTCACGTGCGGATCCTCCAGCAGTGGGTGTGCCAGTGCCGCCGGTTCGCGAGGTCGTTCTCCTCGCCGAACAGGCCGTCCGCCCGCCAGGCCACGACGTGGGCCGTTCCGACGGGGATGACGAGCCCGCAGCCGGGGCAGGTGTACTCCTTGACGGCCGCCGCGGCGCTCTGCGGCTGCACGTTCCACGTGCCGTCGCGGCGGGTCTCGGTGTGCCGCATGCCGCCGAGGATGCGTTCGACGTCGAGCGGCTGGGGCTCCGCGTCGCGGCGGCGGGGACGGCGCGACGGGGACATGCTTCGAGTCTACGAGCGCGGGATCAGTACCAGCCGCGACTCTGCGAGTAGCCCCACGCGACGCAGGGGCTGCCGTATCGACCGGCGATGTAGCCGAGGCCCCACGTGATCTGGGTGGCGGGGTTGGTGGCCCAGTCGGCGCCCGCGCTCGCCATCTTCTCGCCGGGGAGCGCCTGCGGGATGCCGTACGCGCCCGACCTCTTGTTGTGCGCGTAGACGTTCCAGTGGGATTCCTTCGTCCACAGCGCCACGAGGCAGTCGTACTCCCCCTGGCTCCAGCCGCGCGCCATGACCATGTCGTAGGCGATCGCCTTCGCGGTGCCCGGGTCCGGGATGCCGGCGGCGGGGGCGGTGGCGGCCGTCGGCTTGGGCTTGGGCTTCACGACGTCGAAGGCGTCGCGCGCGGCGGCGCGCTTTTCGGCGTCGAGGATCGAGACGCTCTGGCCCTTGACGACGGGGCTCTCGGCGGGGTCGGATGCCGCGGCGAGGGTCGCGGCGGAGGTGAGCCCGGTCGGCTCCACGAGGAACGCGGCGACGAGGCCGATCGACGCGAGGTACGCGAAGGTGCCGAGCGCCCAGCGGGGGCGCACGGCCTTCGTGGCGGGGGCGCGCACGACCAGAGCCGCCTGCTGGGGCGGTTCGGGTTGCGTCCCCCTGCGCCGGTATCCGCTCACAGTCGCACCAGTGTACTCACGCCTCCCGGGAAACCCATGGGAGGCCGCGACCCGAGCTCGGGGGGCGTCGCCGGCCGGCCTCAGCGGACCGCGAGCATGACGCTCGTGAGCGTGTCGAGCACGTAGTCGACCTGCGCCTCGCGGTAGCCGCCGCGCTGCGGACGGAAGGCGACCGTGCGGACGTCCTCGGTCGTGAGCGGCGCGCCGTTCTGGAAGTACGCGGCGATGCGGTCGGCGAAGGAGTCGACGTCCTTCACCGAGTAGCCGAGCGTGAGGAAGGTCACACGCTGGAACCTCTTGCCGGCGGGGCGCACGACGCGGTCGAGCAGCTCCTGCGCGGTCCGGCGGGCCTCCGCATACCAGGCCTCCTCGCCCATCCGCGCGATCTCGCGCTCGCGCTCGCGCGCCGCGAAGGCGTCCTCGAGACGCTCGAGCGCGGCGTCGACATGGCTCGTCGAGTAGCCGCCCTTCCGCAGGGAGAAGGCGGTCGTACGGATGCTGGCCGCGGTGATGACGGCGACGTCCGGGTTCTCGGAGGTGTAGGCCCGGCGGGCCTCCTCGAGGAAGTCCTCCACCTCGTCGATGTCGTAGCCCGGACGGCCCTTTCGCGCGCGGGGGAAGGTCATGCTCACCGGGCCATGCTACCGACCGGAGCCCGTGAGCGGACTCAGTTGAAGACGAGGTAGAACGCGTAGGCGACGGCGGCCGACGGCAGGATCGAGTCGAGCCGGTCGAGGAAGCCGCCGTGGCCGGGCAGCCAGCCCGAGATGTCCTTGATGCCGAGCTCGCGCTTGATGAGCGACTCGATGAGGTCGCCCATCGTGCCGACGAGCATGAGCACGAGGCCCATGATGGTGCCCTCCCACCACGGCTCGTCGAGCATGAGCCAGGCGAGCAGCGTGCCCGCGCCCATCGCGACGACCGCGGCTCCCGCGAAGCCCTCCCAGGTCTTGCCGGGGCTGATGCGCGGGGCGAGCTTGTGGCGGCCGAAGCTCAGGCCGGCCGCGTAGGCGCCGATGTCGGTCGAGACCACGACGATGAGCGCCGCGAGCACCCACCACTGGCCCCCCTCCTCGCCCGCGAGCACGACGTAGAAGCCCGCGAGGAACACGACGTAGAGCTGCACGAAGAGGCCGGCCCCGATGTCGGCGAGCACGGCGCGCGCGGGGGCGCGGTGGCTCGGCCGCAGGAGCTCGCCGATGCGCCACAGGCTGATGATCGCGATGCCCGCGAGCACGGCGAGCCACAGGCCCGGCACGTGCCAGAAGTAGGCGGCGGGGAGCGCCGCGATGCCGACGACGATCGAGGCGACGCGCGGGACGTCCCGCCCCTCGCGGCGCAGCGCGGTCGAGAGCTCCCACACGGTGAAGCCCACGAGGAACGCCGCGAAGAGGATGAAGAGCCACGTGTAGAACAGCAGGCTCACGAGCAGGATGCCGCCCAGCAGCACGCCGATCCCGATCGCCGCGAGCAGGTTTCGGCCCGTGCGCTGCTTGATCTTCTCCTGCGTCGCGTCGAACTGCTCGCGCGCGTGCCCGACCCGGGCCTCGAACTCCTCGCGCGCGTGCTGCGCGTGCGCCTCGAGGTCGGCGCGGGTCTGCTGCGCGCGGGCCTCGAGCTCCTCGAGGGGGTTCCGCTTCGCGGGCGCGGGGCTCTCGGGCGACGGATCGCCCAGGGGGTCTCGGTCCATCAGACCTCGAGGAGCTCGGCTTCCTTGTGCTTGAGCGCGACGTCGATCTGCTCCACGAACGACTTCGTGAGCTGGTCGAGCTCCTTCTCGGCGCGGGCGACGTCGTCCTCGCCGACCTCCTTGAGGAGGGCGTCGAGGTCGTCCTTGGCCTTGCGGCGCACGTTGCGGATCGCGACCTTGGCGTCCTCGCCCTTCGCACGCACGATCTTCACGTACTCCTTGCGGCGGTCCTGGGTGAGCTCGGGCATCGTGACGCGCACGATGTTGCCGTCGTTCGTGGGCGTCGCCCCGAGGTTCGGGAAGTTGACGATCGCCTTCTCGATCTCCTTGAGGGCCGACTTGTCGTACGGCGTGATGACGAGCGTGCGCGCCTCGGGGTTCTGCAGGCTCGCGAGCTGTCCGAGGGGCGTGGGCGTGCCGTAGTAGTCGACGAGGATCTTCTGGAACAGCGCCGGGTTGGCGCGGCCCGTGCGGACGGTCGCGAAGTCGTCCTTCGCGACCTCGACGGCCCGGGTCATCTTCTCCTTCGCCTCGGCGAGAACGTCACTGATCACGGGGGCTCCTTCGAAGTTCCAGGCGGTTCCGGGTCCAGCTTAGTGACCCGGCGCGGTCACGAAGTCGATGAGCTGCTCGACCCGGGCGAGAAGCGCCGGTTCGAGGTCGGTGTAGGTACGCACGGAGCCCAGGATCCGCTGCCACGCGGCCGCGATGTCCGCCTGGTCGTCGTGGGGCCACCCGAGCGCCTCGCACACCCCGTGCTTCCACTCGACGCCGCGCGGCACCTCGGGCCACGCGCGGATGCCGAGCCGCTCGGGGCGGACGGCCTGCCACACGTCGATGTACGGGTGGCCGACGACGAGCACGTGGGGCCCGGAGACCTTCTCGGCGATGCGCGACTCCTTCGAGCCGGGCACGAGGTGGTCGACGAGCACGCCGAGCCGCGCATCCGGCCCGGGCCGCCGCTCGGCGAGCACCTCCGGCAGGTGGTCGACGCCCTCGAGGTACTCGACGACGACGCCCTCGGCGCGCAGGTCGGAGCCCCACACCTTCTCGACGAGCTCGGCGTCGTGCCGCCCCTCCACGAGGATGCGGCTCGCGCGCGCCACACGCGCCCGCTGGGGCGCCGCGGCGCGGGATCCGGATGCCGTGTACGCCCGCCCGGGCGCCGCCTTCTGCGGGGCCGTGAGCACGACGGGCTCGCCGTCGACGAGGAAACCTCCGCCGAGCGGGAACCAGCGCACGCGCCCGTGCCGCTCCTCGAGGCCGACGTTGCCCTTCTCGATGCCGACGACGGCGCCGACGAAGCCGTCGGGCAGCTCGACCACGAGGTCCTTCCTCGCCTCGATCTGCGGGATCACCTTGCGCCCGCGGGCGCGCCAGTCGCCCGCGAGGACGTCAGAGCCGTAACGGTCCACGGTCGGTTCGTCCTGTGCCGTCGTCCGTCACCGCTCAGGCGGTGACCAGGGTGCCGATCTGCTCACCGCGGAGGGCGCGCGTGATGTTGCCCGCCGGTTCCATGCCGAACACGAGCATCGGCATGCCGTTGTCCATGCAGAGGCTGAACGCGGTCGAGTCGACGACCTTGAGGCCCTGCACGAGCGCCTCCTGGTAGCTCACGCGCTCGAGCTTCTTGGCGTCGGGGTTCTTACGCGGGTCGTCGTCGTAGACGCCGTCGACGCCGTTCTTGGCCACGAGCACGGCGTCCGCACCGATCTCGAGGGCGCGCTGGGCGCTCACGGTGTCGGTCGAGAAGTACGGGAGGCCGGCGCCCGCGCCGAAGATGACGACGCGGCCCTTCTCGAGGTGGCGCTCGGCGCGCAGCGGGATGTAGGGCTCGGCGACCTGCATCATCGAGATCGCCGACTGCACGCGCACCTGCGCGCCCGCCTGCTCGAGAAAGTCCTGCAGGGCGAGAGCGTTCATGACGGTGCCGAGCATGCCCATGTAGTCGGCGCGGCCGCGGTCCATGCCGCGCTGGCTGAGTTCCGCGCCGCGGAAGAAGTTGCCGCCGCCGACGACGACCGCGACCTCGACGCCGTTCGGATCGTCGACGCCCTGGGGCGTGGCCGCCGCGATCTCGCGCGCGATGCTGCTCACGACATCCGGGTTCACCCCGAGGGAGCCGGCCCCGAAGGCCTCACCCGAGAGCTTGAGCAGGACGCGGCGGCGCTTCGACATGAGAGTCCTTCCGGGACGAGGGGGGTGCGGCCGGTGGGCCGCATCGATCGTACCCGAGCGCATCCGCGAGCGGACCGGCAGCCGCGCGGGGACGGCGTGAAGGCGCCGCGACGACGGCGCCGTCGGGCGCGACGGGCGCGCGACGCCGAAGGGCCCCGGATCGCGTGGATCCGGGGCCCTTCGGTCGTGCGTGCTTAGGCGCCGACCTTGAAGCGGGCGAAGCCGTTCACGGTCAGGCCGGCGTCGGCGAGGACCTTGCCGACGGTCAGCTTGTTGTCGCGGGCGTAGTCCTGCTCGAGGAGGGCGACCTGCTTGAAGAAGGCACCGAGGCGACCCTCGACGATCTTCGGGAGGGCGGCCTCCGGCTTACCCTCGTTGCGGCTGATCTCCTCGACGATACGACGCTCGTTCTCGACGTCGGCCTCGGGCACGTCGTCGCGCGACAGGTAGGTCGGGTCGGCGAACGAGATGTGCTGCGCGACCGAACGGGCGGTCTCCGCGTCGTCACCTGTGTAGGAGACGACGACGCCGATCTGCGGCGGGAGGTCCTTGCTCGTGCGGTGCAGGTAGACGGCGAACTTCTCGCCGGAGATGCGGGCCACGCGGCGCAGCTCGATCTTCTCGCCGATGGTCGCGGCCTGGTCCTCGATGAGGGAGGCCACGGTGCCGCCGTCGACGGCGACCGCGAGGGCCGCGTCGACCGTCTCGGCGCCCGAGTCGGCGAGCGCGGCCACGATCTTGTCGGCGAGGGCGACGAACTTCTCGTTCTTCGCGACGAAGTCGGTCTCGCAGGCGAGCTCGATCATCGTGACGGCCGTGGCCGACTCGACGACCGCGATGAGGCCCTCGCTCGTGGAGCGGTCGGCACGCTTCGCATTGCCCTTCGCACCCTTGAGGCGGAGGATCTCGACGGCCTTCTCGATGTCGCCGTCGGCCTCGACGAGGGCGTTCTTGGTGTCGACCATGCCGGTGCCGAGGCGCTCGCGCAGGGCCTTCACGTCTTCCAGGCTGAAGTTGGCCATGGATGTGTTCCTTAGCTGTTCGAAATCGATCGGATGATTACTCGGCGGCCTTCTTGGCGGCCGGCTTCTTCTTCGCCGCGGGCTTCTCCTCGGCGGAGGCCTCCTCGGCGGCGGGCTCCTCGGCCGGGGCATCGGCCTCGGCGGCGGGCTCCTCGGCGGGCGCCTCAGCCTCGGCGGCGGCCTCGGCCGCGGGGGCCTCGGCGGTGCTCGACGCCTCGAGGAGCTCGCGCTCCCACTCGGCGAGCGGCTCGACGGCCGAGACGTTGCCCTCGGCCTCGGGCTTCTGGTGACGCTGGATGAGACCCTCGGCGGCGGCGTCGGCGATGATGCGCGTGAGCAGGCTCACCGAGCGGATCGCGTCGTCGTTGCCCGGGATCGGGTACTGCAGCTCGTCGGGGTCGGCGTTGGTGTCGAGGATGCCGATCACCGGGATGCCGAGCTTCGTGGCCTCGTCGACCGCGAGGTGCTCGCGCTTGGCGTCGACGACCCAGATCGCGCTCGGGGTCTTGGTGAGGTTGCGGATACCGCCGAGCGTCTTGTGCAGCTTGTCGAGCTCGCGCTTCTTGATGAGGAGCTCCTTCTTGGTGAAGCCCTTCGTCGTGTCGTCGAAGTCGATCTCCTCGAGCTCCTTCATGCGCGCGAGGCGCTTGGAGACCGTCTGGAAGTTGGTGAGCAGACCGCCGAGCCAGCGCTGGTTCACGTACGGCTGGCCGACGCGGGTCGCCTGCTCCGCGATGGCCTCCTGCGCCTGCTTCTTGGTGCCGACGAAGAGGATGGTGCCGCCGTGGGCAACCGTCTCCTTGACGAACTCGTACGCCTTGTCGATGTAGGCGAGCGACTGCTGCAGGTCGATGATGTGGATGCCCGAGCGCTCCGTGAGGATGAAGCGCTTGACCTTCGGGTTCCAGCGACGGGTCTGGTGTCCGAAGTGGACGCCGCTGTCGAGCAGCTGGCGGATGGTGACGACGGCCATGGCCGTATTCCTTTCCTCGCAGGCGCGGCGGTGCCGGCTCTGCGGTTTCTCAGTTGTCGTCGCGACCGGGCGGCCGCGATCCCTGGTGCCCCGGCGCGCATCCGCCGACCCTGTGGGTCGGACTGAAGGAGTTGAACCGTGTGCGATGGGCACGCGAAGTCACCCGCCGGAGCGGGTGCTGAGGAAAGTGTAGCAGTGCAGGTGCGGGGCGGCGCGGCCCGTGCCGTCGGCACCGGTCGACCGGCTGGCGGAGGCTGCGGCGTCGGCGGCGCAGCGGGCGGCGATCCTGACGCCCGGCGTTGGCGGCGCAGCGGGCGGCGATCCTGATGCCCGGCGGGAGAACGTGCTCCCGCCGCGTCGCACGAGCTCCGCCCGCTGCCGCGGTTGCTCCCGCCGGTCGGTCGGGCGTCCGGGACGCCGGCCGCTCCTCCCCCGCCGGGTGGGGCTTCGGGCGTCCACGGATGACCGGCTCGGCGCCACGTGACGCGGTGCAGCCCCCCACGATGGGCGGATGCGCATCCCTGTCCGTCGTCTCGCCGCCCTCGCCGCCGCCGCGGCGCTGTGGGCGTGGCCGATCGCCGCGCCGCATCCGATCGCGCGCCCGTACCTGGCACCCGCGACGCCGTACGCGGCGGGCCACCGCGGGATCGACATCCGCGCGCCGGAGGGTGCCGAGGTGCGGGCTCCCGCCGACGGGGTCGTGCACTTCGCGGGCGTCGTCGTCGACCGGCCCGTGCTGTCGGTCGACCACGGCGGCGGGGTGCTCTCGAGCTACGAACCCGTCGAGACCGAGCTGCGGAAGGGCGACGTCGTGCGCCGCGGGCAGGTCGTCGGCACGCTCCGGCCCGGGCATTGCGCGAGCGGCTCGTGCCTGCACTTCGGCGTGCGCATCCACGGGGCGTACGTCTCGCCCCTGCTCTTCCTCGGCGGCCAGCCGCGCGCCGTGCTCCTGCCGCCGTGACCCCGCGCGTCTCGCCGCTCAGGGGATCCGCCGACGGGGAGGCGCTGCCGAGCCGCAGGGCGCCTCTGTGTTCTGCCGCGGGGTGGGGGACGCTCAGGCGCGAGGGTGGGCGAGCCGGTAGCTCTCGCGGAGGCGCTCCGTGGAGACGTGGGTGTAGAGCTGCGTCGTGGCGAGGCTCGCGTGGCCGAGCATCTCCTGCACGATGCGGAGGTCGGCCCCGCCGTCGAGCAGGTGGGTCGCGGCGGTGTGCCGCAGGGCATGGGGACCGGCGGGGCCCGTGCCGGGCAGCTCGCGCAGCTGTCGGGCGACGAGCTCGTAGACGGTGCGCGTGCTGAGCCGACCGCCGCGGGCGCCGAGCAGCAGCGCGCTCCCCGACTGCTCGGTGCGCAGCACGGGCCGCGCCCGCACGAGGTAGTCGTCGATCGCGGATGCGGCGGGGCCCCCGTAGGGCACGACGCGCTCCTTGGCGCCCTTGCCGAGCACCCGAACGGTGCGGGCTGCGCGGTCGACGTCGTCGATGTCGAGGCCCACGAGCTCGCTCACGCGAAGCGCGGACGCGTAGAGCAGCTCGATGATCGCGACGTCGCGCACCGCGACGGGGTCGCCCTCGGCCGCCCGAGCGTGGAGCCCGTCGAGCAGGGCGTCCATCTGGGCGCGGGTGAGCACGCGCGGCAGGCGGCGGCCCGCCCGCGGGGTGCGGAGCCGGAGGCCGGGGTCGGCCGTGGTGATGCCGGAGCGGGTGAGCCACGCGGTGAAGGAGCGCGCGGACGACACGCGCCGTCCGAGGGTGGACGCGGCGAGCCCCGCCTGCGAGCCGCGCCACAGCCAGTCACGGAGGGTCTCGAGGTCGAGGGAGGCGGCGTCGGTCTCGCCGAGGGCCTCGGCGAACCCGACGAGGTCGGCGAGGTCGTTGCCGTAGGCGCGCACGGTGTGCTGGGAGTAGCCGCGCTCGAGCGTGAGCTCGGCGAGGTAGGCCTCGACGGCCGCGCGCAGCTGCATGCCGCCATCGTCGCACCGGCCGTCGGCGGGCGAGGGCTATTCGGCGGGCGCGCCGCTCGAGCGGAGGTGGTCCTTGAGGTTGAAGGTGGACCGCTTGTTGGAGAACGCCTCGCGACGCTCCTCGGGCGTCATGGCGGCGAGGGCGTCGAGGAAGGCGCCCGAGAATCCGGCGATGCGCGGGGCGTCGGTGACGGGCACGATCGAGTGGACGACCTGGTCGTCGTACACGTGCACGAGGTTGAAGGTCTGCCCGCCGTCGATCCCGGCGAGGGTGCCGGGCTCGGCGCTCGAGTCGATCGTGTAGCAGGTGGCGGCGGCGACGGACACGGGCACGCCCGCGAAGGTGCCGGTGGTGGAGTAGTGCAGGTGGCCGGCGAGCACGGCGCGCACGTCGGTGCCGCGGATGACGTCGGCGAGCTCAGCCTGGTGGTCGAGCTCGAGGATCGCCATGAGCTCGACGGGGGTCGGGATGGGTGGGTGGTGCAGGGCGAGGATCGTGCCGTGCGGGGCAGGGGTGGCGAGCTCGCCGCGCAGCCACTCGAGCTGGGACGGCTCGAGGTCGCCGTGGTGGTAGCCGGGCACGCTCGTGTCGAGGGAGATGATGCGCAGGCCGTTCACGTCGTAGACGCGGTCCTGCGGGGCGTCGGTGGGCTGCTCGCCGAAGAGGACCTCGGCGTAGGGCGCGCGCTCGTCGTGGTTGCCCATGACCCAGATGACGCGGGACCCCATCCGCTCGGCCGCCGGCTCGACGAGCGCCTTGAGCCGCTCGTAGGCCTCGGGCTCACCGAGGTCGGTGAGGTCGCCCGTGATGACGATGGCCTCGGGGCGCATGCCGCTGCGCTCGAGCTGGGCGAACGCGCGGGCGACCGTGGCATCCGTGTCGACGGCACCGTACAGCGGGCGACCGCCAGCGAGCAGGTGGGTGTCGCTCACGTGGGCGATGACGTGGATCGGCGGCGCGTGCTGCCCGAGCTGGACCATGCTGCGAGCGTAGCCGCGGCCCCTGTCGCTCTACGAGACCTTCACCCACCCGCCGGCGCGCTCCTTCACCACCCCCTCGAGCGCGAGCAGCCCGAGCTCGGCGCGCACGCGGTCGACGGCGAGCCCGGAGAGGGCGGCGAGCTTCTCGGGCGGGCGCGCGCTGCGCTGCGAGAGGGCGTCGAGGAGGCGGATGCGGGTGCCGGTGGGGTCCGCGGCGAGGCGGCCGCGGTGCTCCACCTCCTCGACGGTCTCGGGCGCGCCTGGCCCGAGGTCGCCGGGCAGGGGAGCGAGCTCGGCGATCTCGGCCGCGCTCGTGACGCACACCGCGTCGTACTCGCGCAGCAGGCGGTGGCATCCGGCGGATGCGGAGCTCGTGATGGGCCCGGGCACGGCGCCGAGCGGTCGGCCGAGCGCGGCGGCGTGGCCGGCCGTGTTGAGCGAGCCGGACCGCGCACCCGCCTCGACGACGACCGTCGCGAGGCTCGACGCGGCGATCAGCCTGTTGCGCTGCAGGAAGCGCCACTTCGTGGGCGCGACGCCGCACGGCACCTCAGAGATCGCGACGCCGCGTTCGACGATGCGGGAGAGGAGCCCTTCGTGCCCGGAGGGGTAGAACCGGTCGAGGCCGCCCGCGAGGAAGGCGACGGTGTCGGCCCCGCTCGCGAGCGCCGCGCGGTGGGCGGCCCCGTCGACACCGTAGGCCGCGCCCGAGACGATCGCGTAGCCGCGGTCGGCGAGTCCCGCGGCGAGCTCGACGGTGACATGCTCGCCGTAGCCGGTGGCGGCGCGGGCGCCGACGATCGCGATGCCGCGCTCGAGGGAGCGGAGCCGGTCGCGGCTACCCCGCATCCACAGCGCGAGCGGCGCGAACTCGGCGAGGTCGCCGAGGCCCTCAGGCCAGTCGGGGTCGCCGGGCACGACGAGCGAGACGGCGAACCGCGCCGCCTGGCGGAGCGCGAGCAGGGCGTCCGCCTTGGAGATGCGGGGCGCCCAGCGCGCGACCGCCTGGTCGAGCTCGTCGTCGTCGAGTTCGGTCTCGTGCTCGGCGAGGGCGTGCCGCAGCATCCCGCCCTCGCGGTCCTCGATGAGCGCCGCGAGCGCGGCCTCCGGCCCCAGTGCGGCCACGACGACCCCCGCGACCCGATCTCCGGGCTCCGCGATGCCCGTCCAGGTGGCGCGGGCGAAGCGCTCGGCGACAGCGTCGCGGTCGTGCGCCGGGTCGGTGATCGGGCGGACGAGCGACGCTACGGCGGCGTCGGCGATGCCGAGGATGCTCATGCGGCTGCCTTCCGGAGGTAGAGGGCGCGACCGATCTGGTCGAGCCCGGGGCGGTCGACGCCGTCGAGGTCGGCGAGGGTCCAGGAGAGGCGGAGCACGCGGTCGTAGCCGCGCATCGTGAGGGCGCCGCGCTCGAGCGCCCGGTCGAGCCCCGCGGTGGAGCCGGGTGCCGGAGCGCCGTGCGAGCGCAGCCAGCTGCCCGAGACGTGGGCGTTGAGCCGCCACGGCGTTCCGGCGAGGCGTCTCGCGGCACGCGCGCGCGCCTCCACCACGCGGGCCCGCGCCGCCTCGCTCGTCGTGACCGGCGCATCCGCCCCCACCCGCAGCTGGGCAGCCGTGACGCGCGGAACGTCGAGCCGGATGTCGACGCGGTCGAGCAGCGGACCGGACAGCCGCCCGAGGTAGCGGCGCCGCGCGAACGGCGTGCACGTGCACTCCGCGTCGCGCACGCCGGCGTTGCCGCACGGGCACGGGTTCGCGGCGAGCACGAGCTGGAACCGCGCGGGGAAGCTCGCCGTCGCGGCCGCCCGCGAGATCGTGATGACGCCCGACTCGAGCGGCTGGCGGAGGCAGTCGAGGGCCGAGGGCGCGAACTCGGGCGCCTCGTCGAGGAAGAGGATGCCGTGGGCGGCCCGCGCCGCGGCACCCGGCCGGATGACGCCGCTGCCGCCGCCGACGATCGCCGCGGGCGAGGCGGAGTGGTGCGGCGCCTCGAGCGGCGGCCGCGTAGCGAGCGACCGCCCCACGGGGAGCCCGGCGAGCGAGCGGATCGAGCTCACCTCGATCGCCGCACGCTCGTCGAGGTCGGGCAGGATGCCCGGCAGCCGCGAGGCGATCATCGTCTTGCCGGCGCCGGGCGGCCCGAGCAGGAACATGTGGTGCCCGCCCGCGGCGGCGATCTGCACGGCGTCCACGGCGTCCCGGTTGCCGACGACGTCGGCGAGGTCGCCCGCGTCGTCGGCGCGCTCGGGTGCGGGCGCGGGCAGCAGCGGCTCGACCTCGACGGGATCGAGCTCGGCGCCGTGCCAGATCGCCGCGTCGCGCAGGCTCGCGACGGGCACGACCCGCACCCCCGACACGAACGACGCCTCGTCGGCGTTGCCCGCGGGTACGAGCACAGTGTCGAAGCCCGCCCGCTCGGCGGCGAGCACCATCGGCAGGATGCCGCGACTCGGCCGCAGGCGCCCATCGAGCCCCAGCTCGCCGAGGTGCACGACCCCCGCGACCGATTCGGGAGCGACCCAGCCCTCCGCCGCGAGCACCGCGAGCGCGATCCCGAGGTCGAACGCGGAGCCGTTCTTCGGCAGCGACGCCGGCGAGAGGTTCACGGTGACCCGCCCGCCGGGGAAGTCGAAGCCGCTGTTGCCCACGGCCGACCGCACGCGCGCCTTCGCCTCGCCGAGCGCCGCATCCGGCAGCCCGACGAGCACGAACGCGGGCAGGCCGCTCGCCGTGTCCGCCTCGATCTCGACCGGTGCGCCCTCGAGTCCGAGGAGCGCGACGGCGTGCGCACGACCGATCCCCATCAGAACACCCCCACGAGGTGCTCGATGCGCGGCTCGGCGCCGCGCGGCGCGAGCACCGCGACGGCGTCGATGCGGATGCGGCCGCGCTCGCGGGGGTGCTCCTCACACCACACCCCCGCGAGCCGCCTCAGGCGTGCGAGCTTCACCGGCGTGATCGCCTCGAAGGGATGCCCGAACGCCGTCGAGGTTCGGGTCTTCACCTCGACGAAGACGAGCGCGTCGCCGTCGCGCACGACGAGGTCGATCTCGCCGTGCGGGCACCGCCAGTTCCGCTCGACGAGCCGGTAGCCGCGCGAGAGCAGGTGCCTCTCCGCCAATCGTTCACCGCGTCTGCCGAGCTCGTCCTTCGCCGCCATGCGGATGAGCCTCGCGAAGCGCGGCTCCGCGCGGAGCCGCGCGGACCCGGATCGGGGATGGCCCCCGTACCTCAGCCCTGTGGACGATCGGCGCGCGTCCGCCGACGGAACCGGAGCGGGCCTCGGTCAGCCCTGGTAGCCGATGAGACAGTGCACGCCGAATCGGTCGCGCACCTGGCCGTCGTGGTCGTCCCACGCGCGGGCGGCGAGCGGCTCGAGCACCTCGCCGCCGTCGGCGAGCGCCGCGAACCACGCCTCGAGTGTCACGGCCCCGGCGTCCGCGAGCAGGCGCTTCTACGAGCGCGACGGCTGGGTCGACCGCGGCGAGTTCGCCTACGACGCCCCGCTCTCGGACGGCGGCGCGCTGCCCGTGCCGTGCCACCGCATGGAGCGGAGGCCCGGGGCGGGTGCCTAGGCTCGGAGGGTGACCGTCTTCGCCGGCATCCTGCTGCTGCTCAACGCCGCCTTCAACGTCGCCTGCTGGCCGCCCTTCCTCAGGCGCGTCGCCCGCGACGCACGAGCACGCGACGAGCAGGGCCGCCCGACGCGCTTCCTGCGCGTGCACCAGGTGCTCGTGGGCACCGCGATGCTGCTCGCCGCGGCGTCCGCCGTCGCGGGGGTGTGGCTGCTCGTCAGCTGACGTCGCCGTCGAGGTACGTCCAGCGCCCGTCGACCCGCGCGAAGCGCGAACGCTCGTGCAGCAGGCCCGCGCCGTCGGGCGACCGATACGAGGCGCGGAACTCCACGACGCCGTCGGCGTCATCCGGCCCGCCCGCGACCGTGTCGACGATCTGCAGGCGCCGCCACACGACGTCCGCGTCGAGCTCGAGCTCGCCGGGCCGCGTCGACGGATGCCACGAGCGCGTCAGGTAGGCCGCGTCGCCGAGCGCGAACGCCGAGAACCGCGAGCGCATGAGCGCCTCGGCGGTCGGAGCCGGTGCTCCCGCGTGGATCGGCCCGCAGCACCGGCCGTACGCGCGACCCGAGCCGCACGGGCAGGCCGCGTCGTCGCTCACCGCGCTACTCGTCGAGCGCGAGCTCCTTGGGGAGCTCGAGATCCTTGTCGCCGCGCACCTCGACGTTGACGTCCTTGAAGGTGAGCACGCGCACGCTCTTCACGAAGCGGTCGGAGCGGTAGACGTCCCACACCCACACGTCGTTCATCGTGAGCTCGAAGTAGAAGTCGTGCTCGGTGTCGTGGCGCTCGAGCGTGACGTCGTTGGCGAGGTAGAAGCGCCGCTCCGTCTCGATCACGTACTTGAACTGGCTCACCACATCGCGGTACTCGCGATACAGCGAGAGCTCCATCTCGCGGTCGTAGTCGTCGAACTCGTCCTCGTCCATCGGGGATGAGTCTAGTTCCGCGCGGACCGCGCTGCTGCGGGGCTCGCGCCTAGAACAGCGCGGGCTGCTTGAGCCAGCTCCAGCGGTGCAGAGCGGACGCCCCGAGCCGCTCGATGGCGGCGTAGTGGGTGGCCGAGGCGTAGCCCTTGTTGCTCACCCACTCGTACCCCGGGTGCACCCCGTCGGCCTCGATCATGAGGCGGTCTCGGTGCACCTTCGCGAGCACGGATGCGGCGGCGACGCTCGCGCAGTCGCGGTCGGCCTTGACCCGGGTGACGACGCGCGGCCGGGATGTGGCGGGCCACGACGCGAGCGCGGGCGTGAGCCAGTCGTGCGAGCCGTCGAGCACGACGACGGCGGCCTCGATCGGCACGCCCGCCGCGACGAGCGCCTCGAGGCCGCGCACCGCCGCGAGCCCGAGGCCCGCCACGATGCCGAGCGCGTCGACCTCGGCGTTGTCGGCGAGCCCGACGGCCGAGTGCGGAGCCCAGCCGAGCACCTCGCCGTGCAGCTCCTCGCGGCGCTTCTCCGAGAGCAGCTTCGAGTCGCGCAGACCCTTCGGCATCCGCTTCACGTCGGGCAGGAAGACGCCGAGGCCCACGGCGACGGGGCCGGCGATCGCCCCGCGCCCGACCTCGTCGACCCCGATCACGAGCGCGGCGCCGTCGCGGAAGAGCCCGCGCTCCATCCGCAGCGTCGGATCGGCGACCGTCATCCCTCGGCGCCCTCCGTCTCGGCGTCGTCGGGCGCGTTCTCGGGCTCGTCCTGCGGGTCGGGCTCGGGCGTCCCGCCCGGCTCGGCGTTCTCGACCCCGTCGAACACGAGCGGGAAGTTGTCGAGCCAGGTCCAGCGGTCGATGGACCACGAGATGAGGATGGCGCGTCCCACCACGTTGCCCTGCGGCACGAAGCCGTTGCCCGGCTTGTCGCGGTTGTAGCGCGAGTCGCGCGAGTTCCAGCGGTTGTCGCCCATGACCCAGAGCGAGCCCTCGGGCACCGTCACGTCGAAGTCGTCGCGCGAGACGCGCGTGACGCCGTCGGGGAGCTTCACGTAGGCGGACTCGTCGAGCGGCACCCCGTTCACCGACATCCG
Source organism: Microbacteriaceae bacterium (assembly GCA_003852775.1). Taxonomy (GTDB): domain Bacteria; phylum Actinomycetota; class Actinomycetes; order Actinomycetales; family Microbacteriaceae; genus Homoserinibacter. The sequence continues at coordinate 32,469 of RDDZ01000025.1, forward strand.
TCCGAAGTCGTCGCAGCACACGATCCGGTCGCCGGGAAGGCCGATGACGCGCTTGATGAGGTGGTCGTTCGAGTCGGGCGCCGTGAGCCCCACGATCGAGCCGAGCCACTCGAAGAAGCCCGCCACCGGGTCCTTCGGGGGCTCGAACACGGGGTCGAGCCAGCCGCCCGGGTCGGTGAAGACGACGACGTCGCCGCGCGAGACGGGCGTGAGCTCCGGCACGAGCTGGTTGACGATGATGCGGTCGTTGACGAGGAGGGTGTCCTCCATCGACTCCGAGGGGATGTAGAACGAGCGGATCAGGAACGTCTTGATGAGGAACGAGATGACGATCGCCGCGAGCACGATCACGACGACGTCGCGCAGGAACAGGGCGAGCCCGCGCTTGCGCTTGTCCGACGCCTCGCGCGCCCTCCGGACGTTCGTGTCCGCGTCGTCCGCGGGCGTCTCGTCCGCGCGCGCCTGGGTATCCTCGCTCATCACTCCCCTGAGATCCCTGCAAGCATATGCGCCCCTCCGTGGGCCGGACGGCATGCGACACCCGCTGCCGCCGAGCGCCCCGGAAACGCGTCGGAGCCCGGCCCCGCGCGTGCGGGAACCGGGCTCCGGAAGCGGATGCGGCGGGGCTCAGGCCTCGCGACGCTCCTTGATCTTCGCCTTCTTGCCGCGGAGCTCGCGGAGGTAGTAGAGCTTGGCGCGGCGGACGTCACCGCGGGTGACGACCTCGATGTGGTCGATGACCGGCGAGTGCACCGGGAAGGTGCGCTCGACGCCGACCTGGAAGCTGACCTTGCGGACCGTGAAGGTCTCGCGGACGCCCTC
>RDDZ01000020.1 GCA_003852775.1 Microbacteriaceae bacterium
GCCACTTCCGAACACCTCCACGATCAAGGTGTTGCGACGACCAGTTGAATCCGCCCTCGGTGCCGGGCTCGTAGTGCCCGCGCGAGTCCTCGCGCGTGAGGTGCGGCGTGATGACGGGCGCGGGCAGTCCGGGGTAGGTCACGAGACCCGCGCGGATGCGGTGGCTCAGGTCGACGACACAACGCTGCGTCTCAGGCACTGCGGGACCTCCTGATCAGGGTCACCGCGACGGCGACGACCACGAGCGTGGCGGGCACGAGCAGGTTCTGCCACGCGAGCGCGAGCAGCGCCCCCGTGAAGACGAGCGAGACCACCGCCATCCACCAGCCGATGGTGCCCCGCTCGAGCAGCCGCACGGCGGCGACCATGCCCGCGAAGTAGAGCGCGACCATGGCGGCCGTGTGGATGAGGATGAAGGTCTCGAGCTCGAGCCCGAGGGCGAAGAACACGGAGGCGTAGCCGAGGTTGAGCACGGCGACGAGGGCGATCGCGCGGCGCGGGACGGCCCCCGGCTCCGCGCCCTTCGCGAACCACGCCGGCAGGTGCCGGTCGCGGCCGAGCGAGGCCGCGAGATTCGCGAACGCCGGCACGTACGCGTTGAGCACGCCGAGCACGATGATCGTGGCGATGCCGCCGACGACCGCGGGGCCGAAGCCCGGCCAGTTGACGGCGACGAGGTCCATGAGGGGCGCCTCGCTCTGCGCCCCCGCGGCGCCGAAGACGCCGACGGTGACGACCTGGAGGGCGAGATAGGCGGCGCCGACGACGGAGATGCCGATCACGGTGGCCCCCACGATCGTGCGCCGCGGGTTGCGGAACTCGTGCGCGATGTGGGTGATCGCCTCGCCTCCGGCGAAGGCCCACACGAAGAGGCTGATGCCGAGCCCCACGCCCGCCCAGCCGTGCGGGAGGAAGGGCGTGAAGTTCTCGGCGCGGACTGCGGGGGCGGCGCTCGCGATGACCCCCACGACGACGGCGACGAGCAGCGCCGAGAGCCCGAGCTGCACGCCGCCCGACACCCGCAGACCGAACAGGTTGAGCACGAGCGACACGACGAGGAAGCCGAGCCCGATGGGCGCGACCCAGCCGCGGTCGAGGCCGAGCGCCGAGGCGAGGTACTCGCCGCCGAGGGCCGCCACGACGGGGGCGCCGAAGCCGACGCCGAAGAGGAAGAGGTAGCCCGTGGCGCGCGCCGCGGTGTCGCCGAGCGCGAGGCGCACGAAGGTCGCGACGCCCCCGCCGTCCGGGTAGCGCCCCGCGAGCGCCGCGAAGGTGCCCGCGAGCGGGATCGACAGCACGAGCACGACGACGACCGAGAGGATCGACGCAGGCCCCGCCGCCTCCACTCCGAGGCCCGGCAGCACGAGGATCCCCGTGCCGAGCACGGCGGCGATGTAGAGCGCGGATGCCGTGGGCAGCCCGATCCGGCCCTGCGCGTGGGGCGCGGGGGCCTCGGTCGTGGTGGTCGCGGTTCCGCTCACGCTCTCATCCTTCTGTGGCGCGATCTAGCGCACCAGCGAGTTTCCGCCATCCTGGTGCGAGAACCCGCCGTGGAGCGGGTGGGTGGGGTCAGACGCGGTCGAGCGTCTCGAGCACGTCGGCGATGAGGTCGTCGGCGCCCTCGATGCCCACCGAGAGGCGCACGACGGCGGGCGACACCTCGAGCGCCGTGCCGCGCACAGAGGCGTGGGTCATCTCCGAGGGGTAGCAGACGAGCGACTCGACGCCGCCGAGCGACTCCGCGAGCGTGAACAGCTGCGTCGACTCCGCGAAGCGCAGCGCCGCCGCCGCGTCCTTGAGCTGCACCGAGAGCATGCCGCCGAAGCGGCGCATCTGGCGCGCCGCGATGTCGTGGCCGGGGTGGCCGGGCAGGCCCGGGTAGTACACGGCGTCGAGCTTCGGGTGACCCACGACGGCCTCGGCGAGCGCCTGGGCGTTCTGCGAGTGGCGCTCCATGCGCAGGTGCAGCGTCTTGAGGCCGCGCGTCGTGAGCCAGGCATCCATCGGGCCGGGGACGGCGCCGGCCGCGAACTGCGTGAACTCGATGCGCGAGGCGAGGTCCTCGCCCTGCACCTCGAGCCCTGTGTCGAGGATGACGGCGCCGCCGAGCACGTCGCTGTGGCCGCCGATGTACTTCGTCGTCGAGTGCACGACGACGTCGGCGCCGAGCGCGAGCGGCTGCTGCAGGTAGGGCGAGGCGAAGGTGTTGTCGACGACCACGATCGCGCCGGCCGCGTGGCCGAGCTCGGCGAGCGCGGGGATGTCGCTGATCTTCATGAGCGGGTTCGAGGGCGTCTCGAGCCACAGCACGCGCGTGTTCGGGCGGATGGCGGCCCGCACGGCGTCGAGATCCGTCATCTCCACGGTCGACAGCTCGAGTCCCCACGGCACGACGAGGCGGTCGACGAGGCGGTGCGTCCCCCCGTAGACGTCGTTGCCCATGAGCACGTGGTCGCCCGGCTGCAGGATCGAGCGCAGCAGCGCGTCCTCGGCGGCGAGGCCCGACGCGAAGCTGAAGCCGCGCTCACCGCCCTCGAGGGAGGCGAGCTGGGTCTCGAGCGCGGTGCGCGTCGGGTTGGTGCCGCGCGTGTACTCGTAGCCGTTGCGGAACCCGCCGACGCCGTCCTGCTTGTAGGTGGTCGACTGGTACAGCGGCGGGATGACGGCGCCCGTGGTCGGGTCGGCCTCCTGACCCGCGTGGATGGCGCGCGTGGCGAAGTCGTCGAAGGTGGGGCTCATGGAACTCTCTGTTCTGCGGTGATTGCGGCGGCGCGGACTACTCGGCGAGGAACGCGAGCAGGTCGTGCCGGGTGACGACGGCGGCGGGCTTGCCGTCGGCGGTGACGAGGAGGGCGTCCGAGTCGACGAGCGCCTCGCGCGCCGCCTGCACGGAGTCGTTCATGCCGATGAGCGGCAGCGGCGGGCGCACGAAGGCGACGAGCGCATCCGTCATCTTGGCGTCGCCGTGGAAGACGGCGTCGATGAGGCTCTGCTCGTCGATCGAGCCGACGACCTCGCCCATGACGACGGGCGGCTCGGCCGACAGCACGGGCATCTGCGAGATGTCGAAGCGGCGCATCTTGTCGATGACGTGGCGCACGGTGTCGCTCGGGTGCACGTGCACGAGGCCGGCGAGCTCGGGCTCCTTCGTGCCGACGAGGTCGGCCACCGTCTTCTCGCCCTCGGCGGGCAGGAAGCCGTAGGAGCGCATCCAGCGGTCGTTGAAGATCTTGCCGAGGTAGCCGCGGCCGCCGTCGGGCAGGAGGATCACCATGACGTCGTCCGGCCCGAGGTCCTTCGCGGCCTTGAGACCGGATGCCACGGCGAGACCCGAGGATCCGCCGACGAGCAGGCCCTCCTCGCGCGCCAGGCGACGCGTCATCTCGAACGACTCGGCATCCGAGCTCGCGATGATCTCGTCGACCACCTTCGGGTCGTAGGCGGTCGGCCAGAAGTCCTCGCCGACGCCCTCGACGAGGTACGGGCGCCCGGTGCCGCCCGAGTAGACCGAGCCCTCCGGGTCGGCGCCGATCACCTTGATCGCGGGGTTCTGCTCCTTGAGGTACCTGCCGGCGCCCGAGATGGTGCCGCCCGTGCCGACGCCGGCCACGTAGTGCGTGACCTTGCCGTCGGTGTCGCGCCAGATCTCGGGACCGGTGGTCTCGTAGTGGCTGAGCGGGCCGTTCTGGTTCGAGTACTGGTCGGGCTTGAAGGCGCCCGGGATCTCGCGCGAGAGGCGGTCGCTCACCGAGTAGTAGGAGTCGGGGCTCTCGGGCGCGACGGAGGTCGGGCACACCACGACCTCGGCGCCGTACGCCTTGAGGGTGTTGATCTTGTCCTCGGAGACCTTGTCGGGGCACACGAACACGCACTTGTAGCCGCGCTGCTGGGCCACGAGGGCGAGGCCGATGCCGGTGTTGCCCGACGTCGGCTCGACGATCGTTCCACCCGGCTTCAGCTTGCCCTCGCGCTCGGCGGCGTCGATGATGCGCTGCGCGATGCGATCCTTGGAGCTGCCTCCGGGGTTCACGTACTCGACCTTCACGAGCACGGTGGCCTGGATGCCCTCGGTCACCTTGTTGAGCTTCACGAGCGGGGTGTTGCCCACGAGGTCGAGCACGGTCTCGGCGTACTTCATCCTTCGAGCCTACTCGCGGCATCCCGTGTATTACCGGGGCCGCCCGCCCCCTCCCGGCACCCTCCGGCGGGAGCAACCGCACCCTCCGGCGGGAGCAACCGCACCAGAGGCGGGAGCAACCGCACCAGCGGGCGGCGAACGCTTCACGCGGCGGGAGCAACTACCCCCGCCGCGTGCAGGGTTCTCCGCCCGCGTCCGCTCCCCCCGGATGCCCGCATGCCCGGCGTGCAGGTCACGCAGGTCGCGCTCGAGCACACCTTCGGCTGACCCTCGCAGGCGGCAGCCGCGCGGCGTAGCGTGCCGCGCATGACGATCAGATTCGAGAACGTCGGCATCGCCGTGCGCGATGTCGACGAGGCCGTCGCCTTCTTCACCGACCTCGGCCTCCGCGTGCTCGGCACCGACGAGGTGAGCGGCGAGTGGGCGGACACCGCGGTCGGCCTCGACGGGAACCACGCGCGCATCGCGATGCTCGAGACGCCCGGCGGCGACGGTCGCCTCGAGCTCTTCGAGTACGTCCACCCCGACGCGATCGAGACCGACCCGACGCTCCCGAACGAGATCGGGATGCACCGCGTCGCCTTCCAGGTCGACGACCTCGACGCGGCGCTCCGGATCGCGGCGCGCCACGGCTGCCGTCCGCTGCGCGGCGTCGCCAACTACCGGGACGTCTACCTGCTCACCTACCTGCGCGGTCCGAGCGGCATCATCCTGATGCTCGCCCAAGACCTCACCCGCACCTGACGCTCCCGTTAGTTGCACGGGCGCGCCGCAGTTCGGGCGCGCGTGCAACTAACGGGAGCGTCAGTGGTCGTCGAGGGTGGCGGCGGCCCGCCCCCCAGCCCTGAGCAGGGACGCGCAGACGCCACCCGAATCACCGACGAGCGCCAGCACCACCCGGAGCGGGCCCCCCGACA
>RDDZ01000064.1 GCA_003852775.1 Microbacteriaceae bacterium
GCAGTTAGGATCGCCCCAACAGCCGAGTGTTGCATCGACCGATTGAACCCAGTGAATATGCGATCGGGTAGTGTCAGGTAAGTCGACAGGCGGTTTGCTTCTTGGCTTCACCATCCGGCCCGATCTGGGCCGCCAAGAGCAGGGAATCGCTTATCTCCTCCACCTCCATCGCACCCGGCGCCGGCCGCATCCGTGAGACGCGTCCCCGCACGGGCGAGAGCATCGACCCCGTCCGCACCTACACCCAGGTCTCCCAGACCGTCCGGGAATCCGGCCTCCTGCGCCGCGCCGGATGGTTCTACGCCCTCCTCGGAGGCGGACTCCTCCTCGCCCTCGGCGGGGCCATCACGGGCTTCATCCTGCTCGGCGACAGCTGGTTCCAGCTGCTCATCGCGGGTGCGCTCGGCATCATCTTCACGCAGGCCGCATTCATCGGCCACGAGTTCGCGCACCGCCAGGTGCTCGCGAGCGGACCCGCCAACGACCGGATCGGCCGCATCGTCGCGGTGCTCGGCGTCGGCATGAGCTACCAGTGGTGGATGACGAAGCACACGCGTCACCACGCCAACCCCAACCGGGTCGGAAAGGACCCCGACATCGAGGTCGACGTCGTGGCGTTCACCCCCGAGACCGCCGCGACGCAGCGCGGTCTGCTCGCCGTCATCACGCGCCGCCAGGGATGGCTCTTCTACCCCCTACTCCTGCTCGAAGGCCTCAACCTGCACTTCCACTCGATCCGCTCGCTCCTCGAGCGCCGCAAGCTCGAGGGCCGCTGGATCGAGCTCGGGATGCTCGCACTCCGCTTCGGCGTCTACTTCGGAGCGATCTTCTGGGTGCTCCCGCTCGGCATGGCGTTCGCCTTCATCGGCGTGCAGCTGGCCGTGTTCGGCGTCTACATGGGAGCCGCGTTCGCGGTGAACCACACGGGCATGCCGATCGTCGCCGCCGACGAGAAGCTCGACTTCTTCACGAAGCAGGTGCGCACCTCGCGCAACATCTCGGGCGGCTTCTGGGCGTCGGCTGCCCTCGGCGGCCTCAACTACCAGGTGGAGCACCACCTGTTCCCGAACATGCCGCGCCCCTACCTCGCGAAGGCCCGTGAGATCGTGCGCGAGTTCTGCACCACCCGCGAGATCCCCTACACCGAGATGAGCTTCGCCCGCGCAAACGTCGCGGTCGTCCGCCACATGCACAAGGTCGGCCGCGCCGCGCTCGACCCCTTCACCTGCCACATGCTCGCGCAGTACCGCCGAGCCTGAGGCCCCACAGACGTCCGGCACGGCTGCGAGCCGACCGGATGCGTCCGCCGCCTCCTTCGGAGCGTCGCACCACCGCGAGGTGGGGCTTCGGCGGATGACAACGAATACAAAGGAGAACACCATGACCACCGGAACCGTGAAGTGGTTCAACGCCGAAAAGGGATACGGCTTCATCGCCCCCGACGACGGCACCGCCGACCTCTTCGCCCACCACTCGGCGATCGCCGGCTCCGGCTACAAGAACCTCGAGGACGGCCAGCGCGTCCAGTTCGAGACCGTGCCCGGCCCGAAGGGCCCGCAGGCCTCGAACATCTCGCCGGCCTGAGCCTCAGCACACCACACACGGAAGGCCCCTCCTCGGAGGGGCCTTCCTCGTTCCCGGGCCACGTGGTCACCGCGCGACATCCACCATTGCCCCCCGCATACGGGGGGCAGTACCATGCCCTCAGCCGCCTCGCTCTCCCCCCTGCCGCGGCGACCCGACCCCCCTCAGGAGCGAACCATGACCGTCGTGAACCCCAGCGCGACAGCAGCCCCCGCCGGCTGGTACCGCGACCCCCTCGGCATCCCCCAGCTGCGCTGGTGGAACGGCATCGCCTGGACGAACCACATCCAGGAGAACCGTCCCGAGCTGCAGACCTGGACCGCCGACTTCAGCACCGTCTCGCGCTCGTCCGTGGCCTAGCCACGTGATCGCAGCGCGCTCTGGACCCCCGGGTACACCTGCGATTACCCACAGCCGATAGGCGGCGCACTCGACGGGTGGGTGCGTCGCCTATCCCCCCGACGCGCGGGCGTCGATCCCTCCGGATCCGCCCGCGCGTCGTCTCGTCTGCGCGCGGTGCGCGTCCGCGTCAGCGCTGGAGCCAGGCCACGACCGCGAGAACGCGGCGATGGTCGGACCCCGAGTCCTCGAGGCCGAGCTTGCCGAAGATCGCGGTGACGTTCTTCTCGACGGCGCCCACGCCGATGAACAGCTGCTTCGCGATCGCTGTGTTGCTGCGCCCCTCCGCCATGAGCTGGAGCACCTCGCGCCCGCGCGGGGTGAGCGAGGCGAGCGGGTCGTGCCGACGCCCGATGAGCTGGGCCACGACCTCCGGGTCGAGCACGGTGCCGCCGGCGGCGATGCGGTCGACGGCGTCGGTGAGCTCGTCGAGCGAGGCCACGCGGTCCTTGAGCAGGTAGCCCACGCCTCCCGACCCCGCGCCGAGCAGCTCCTGCGCGTAGGCGACCTCGACGTACTGGGACAGCAGCAGGATGCCGGTCTCCGGCAGCTCCTTGCGGAGCCGGATGGCGGCGCGCACGCCCTCGTCGCGGAACGTCGGAGGCATCCGCACGTCGAGCACCGCGAGGTCGGGGCTGAGCTCCGGCACGGCCGCCAGCAGCTGGTCGGCGTCGCCGTAGGAGCCGATCACCTCGTGACCGGCCTCCTCGAGCACGCGCACGAGGCCCTCGCGCAGCAGGACGGAATCGTCGGCAACAACCACGCGCACGCTCACGCCCCCAGGTTAGCGAGCCGGTGCCACCCCGTTCGCGACCGGGAGGTGCGCGATGACGTGCGTGGGGCCGCCCACGGGGCTCACGAGCTCCATCGTGCCGCCGAGACCGCGCACGCGCTCGGCGATGCCCGCGAGGCCGTGCCCGTCGACGGCGGACGCGCCGCCCGCGCCGTCGTCGGTCACGACGACGTCGAGCCAGCGGGGCTCGCCCGAGTCGTCGGCGCGCTGCTCGATGCGCACCCACGCGTTCGCGGCTCGGGCGTGCTTCGCGACGTTGGTGAGCGCCTCGGCGGCGATGAAGTAGGCGTTGCGCTCGAGCTCGGGCTGCAGTCGCATGTCCGCGGGGATGAGGGCCTCGACATGGGTCGGGATGGGCGACCGCACGGCGAGGGACTCGAGCGCCGCGATGAGACCGCGGTCCATGAGGATGGGCGGCGCGAAGCCGCGCGAGAGGGCGCGGAGCTCCTCGAGGGCCTCCTTCGACTGGAGGCGGGCCTGCGTGATGAGCTCGCGTGCGGCATCCGGGTCCTTCTCGAGCTGGCGCTCGGCCGAGGCGAGGTCCATCTGCAGGCGTACGAGACGCTGCTGCGGGCCGTCGTGGATGTCGCGCTCAAGCCGACGCAGCGCCGTGCCCTCCGCGGCGACGGCCGCGCTGCGGGAGGCCGAGAGGTCGGCCATCTGCTCGCGCAGCTCCTCCGAGCGCCAGGCCGACAGCATCCCGCGGGCGATCGCGTGGTGCACCCACGTGAGGCCGTGGGTGACGAACGGGAGCGTCAGCAGGAAGACGAGACCGATCACGAAGAGCACGGCGACGTGGAAGACCGAGTTGATGAGGAACTCGGGCAGCACGGCGCCGTTGTCGACGAGGTACTGCACGAGGTGCACGAGGCCGATCGAGTCCTCGGGCACGAACCAGGCGTAGAGGGGGAAGCCGACGCCGGCGAGCGCAATCGAGAGCCACGTGATCGTGATGGACCACGTGATGACGCCCACGATCGGGTTCACGATCGCGCCGTGCAGCAGGTAGAGCCAGTAGTGGCCGTCGACGACAGGCGAGAGCAGCTTGGTGAGCGCACCGCCGCCGCGCGCCGCGCGGTCCCAGCGCGGCGGGGTGATGGCCGGGAAGAGCGCGCCACGCAGGCGCCACACCTCGAGGACGCCGAAGCCGCGCGCGACGAAGAGCGCCGCGAGGGCGATGAAGACGCCCACGAAGACCGGGATCAGTCCGACGCCCGTCCAGAACAGCGTCATGAGCACCGAGAGGCTGACGATGACGATGGGGAGCAGGGGCAACAGGTAGCCCAGTTCGGGCAGCAGCCCGGCCCAGTATCGGCCGTAGCTGCGTCGGGTGGTCGTCTCCATGGGCACCAGCATTCCGGATGGGGTCGGCGGGCAGAATCCGGCGAACGCACGTCATGGGGGTGGGGCGAGCCCCCCTGTTGTACCCCATTAGCAGGGTTCTGGGCGCGTTTCCAACCAACCGGTCGCCCCCATTTCACGTCACTGTGGCGACGCGCCATCGCCCGATAGCCTTCACTCTCGGGGGGTTCAACGACGTTGACGATTTCATCATCGGACACGGGCACGTCTGTACCCCGAGTCGCGCCCGAGATGCGCGGCTGGGGCGATGTCGCCTCTGTGCTGCACTCCACACGGCGACTCGACAGCCCGCTCCTGCTCGCCTTCGTCTTCACGAACTGGCCCACGCTGTGGGTCGACTTCGGGACCATGCGGTACTGCACCGACGGCGGTGCCGGATCCCTCGCCGACGACCCCGGCACCTTCCAGTTCCACTCGCGCCCGACCACTCCCGACGACGACCCCTACCCGTGGGCGAGCTGGCGCCCCCTCGAGCCGTTCCTGTGGGACCTCGCGCGCATGGGCCTCGGCGAGTCGCGCGCGCGGTGGATGCGCCCCGACGACCACTACTCCCTCGCGAGCTGGCCGAACCTCACCGAGCTCACGCACGACGGCGACGACATCCAGGTGATCGCGGCGATCAGCGCGAGCCCCCTCAGCATCGCCGACATCGCCCTCGTCACGGGCGTGCCCCGCGCCAACGTGCAGCGCCTCATCAACTCCCTCACCCTCGTGGGTGCGGCCCACGCCGTGGAGGGATCCGTCACACCTCCCCCGCTCGTGCAGGAGCTACGGGAGACCGGCGGCGAGAGCGAGGAGACCCGGGCGTCGCGGCCCCACCCCCCCCGAATAGGCCCCCAGCCCCCCCCCCAGGCCCCGGGCCCGTTAAGGCCGCCC
>RDDZ01000134.1 GCA_003852775.1 Microbacteriaceae bacterium
GCGACTTTGCGCACTTTCACTACCTGTTGGAAATTGTATCCGGGGTAATCTACAGTTTCCGACCCTCCTGGGGAGTTCGACGGCGAGCGGGACCAACTCAAATGAGTCTTGCTCGGATATAACGGCCCTGATACACCTGGAGTAAGATAATATGACATCAACTTCTGTACGTCTGAGCTGGTCCGACCCTAATGGAATTGAGGAGGGCTACCGCATCTATCGGAGCACCTCCCCGTTCACGCCGGAGACTGCGCCGCCCCCTTTGGCGACCCTCCCGCCCAACACGACCGTGTACACGGACGATACCGCTGCGCCCAACACCACGTACTATTACATGGTGAGCGCGTTTCTGGGCTCCGTCGAACAATTCGGTCAGCAACTCAGCGTGACGACCGGAGCCGGGACGCCGACGCTGCTTGAATACAGCCTGGAGGAGGTGGACGCTATCGGCGCGGACGCCCTCCGCGGCATCCTCCTGTCCGGGGACGTTCAAACCTCCGGTCAGGACCAACTTATCATTTGAAGGAGAACCGATCATGGCCCACAGTTCCATTCCCGATCTGCCCGCCGCCGGTCCGTTGACCGGCACGGAGCTGTTCCACGTTGTACAGGGCGGCAACAGCCGCAAGGTCCCCGGCAGCGCCCTGGCGCAACTCGCCTCCGGCCTTCTGGGCGGTCGCAATTGGTCCGTGCCTTTCCGCGGGGCTCTGGTTCGCCGCAGCGCGGCCTTCACGGCTTCGTTTCCTCTGTTCTACGCCTGGGACGCTATCGCCTACGATACTGACGGCTTCTTCTCCGTCGCTCAATCGAGCCGGTTCACGATACCGCCTGGGGTGAAGAAGGTCCGCCTGGCGGCTCAATCCGTCCTGGGCTCTAACGCCGTGGCCTCCGGCTTCTACTACTCCATACAAAAGAACGGGGGCGGATTCGACTATGCCCCGATCCTGAACATTCGCCAGAACAATTCTGGGTACGGGGACAACAGGGCGTTCTTGGTATCCCCGGTCATTGAGGTTGAGCCCGGGGATTACTTCGAGCTGCGCGTGAATTCGGGCAACTCCGCCTCCGCCACGGTTACGGTTCCCGCGGACGCCGGGGCCTGGTTTGGTATCGAGGTTGTTGAGGCCGATGACGTGGTCAGCCTGCCCTATGACTCCAAGGTCCTTGCCTTGGGCGCGGTCGCGGCTTCTTCCGTGGTGGACCTGGACGTTGCTCCCCGGGCCTATCGCCTCGCGGAGAACGCGGCAGGTTCTCAGTTCTACGCCGACACTGCCCCCTCCGCTTCCACGGCCTTCGACGTTCAGAAGAACGGCGTCAGTATCGGCACCTTGACGTTCGGGTCGGGGTCCAATACGGGGGCCTTTGTGGGGGCGCAAGTTGACTTCGCGCCCGGGGACGTTCGCAAGATCATCGCCCCTTCCGCTTCCAATGGAATTGCGGACCTCGCATTCACCCTTCGCCTGGAGGCCCTATGACCACCATCGTTGTAGTTCAACGCCCGGAGCAACGGGACCCTTTGATCAAGCTGCTGGAGGCCGAAGGCCTGAGCCCGGAGCCTTTCGAGGGACTGCGGCGCATGATTCGGGTCCCGGGGGTGAAGCCGGAGGACTTCCCCCTGAAACAGCACCCCTACGTGCGCAATATCAGCGACGGGGACCGCGAGCTGAAGCCGGCAGCGGTCGAAACGACCACCGTGGAGGCGATTGGACCGGGTAACGGGGGTTGGGGACCGGCTCGCCTCATCCGCCGCGAGGACCCCTGGGCGGAGGTCCGGCCCTACCCGATGGAGGCCGATTTTCATTGTCTGCGCGACGGTTCCGGCGTGGACATCTTCATCATCGACTCCGGCGTGGAAATCACCCACCCGGAGTTCGAGGGGCGGGCCGTCCAAAATTGGTGGTCCTCCGCGTCCTACGGTTCGACCTTGGACGACTCCGGCCACGGGACCCACTGCTCAACGCAGGCTATCGGCGGAACGGCGGGACTCGCCCGGGGAGCCCGCCTCATATCCCTGAAGTTCTACAACTCCAACTCGGGAGCGGGCGAAAGCAACGCCGTATCCGCCCTGGGCAATGTCCTCAGCCAGCACAACCGGAAGAAGCTGGACCGGCCTTCGGTTCTGTTCTTCAGCTGGTCCGGGTTCGGGACGGGTATCAACGCGGCGGTCGAGGAACTGATTGACGCAGGAGTGGTTTGTTGCTTCCCGGCGGGAAACGACGCGACCGACCTGGACACGGTGGTTGTTCGTCCGGCGGAGTCCGACCCGGACAATATCATCTGCGGCGGGCTACAGATGCGGGACCAGGCGTACATGACGACCTGGAACGAAAACGGGACGAACTGGGGGAATCCCGTGGACATCCTTGCCCCGGCTCAATCCACGGTGGGAGCCCGCCGGGAGGTGGACGGGGGAGGATACCGCTTGGGCAACGGGACCAGCTACGCAACCCCGTTCGTCGCGGGGGCCGTCGCTTGTATGCTTCAGGGATACCGCCGGTTGACTACGCGGGCAGAGGTCCAGGCCGTGAAGGCGAAGCTGCTGGCCAACGCGACCCGTGGGAAGTACCGCCCGACCCGGTTGAAGAACGGACAGCTGATCACCCTCCCCGACCGCATCCTGTACCTTGATCCGTCCGTCCCCTTTGAAGTTATCCCGGGACTCACCCCAAAGTACATTTAAAATTTGCCAAGAAACGCATATGCCGCTATCCTATTGAACAACTGTAAACATTTGACCCGGGAGAACATGTATGAGCACCACGCCGGAGGAAGTCGAACGCATAGCCACGGAGGCGGCGACGAAAGCGGCCCGCGCCGCCGTCCTGGAAGCGACCCCGGGCCGGGAGGAGCTGGCGCGGATCGTTTCTGAAACCGTGAAGCAAACCCTGGTCCAGCTGGGGGTGGACGCCCAGGACCCGCTCCAGATGCAGCGTGACTTCCAGCACCTCCGGCAGTGGCGGCGCGCGGGCGAGGACCTGCGCAGCAAGGGGATGCTCGCCCTGTTGGGCATCTTCCTCACGGGCCTGGTTTCTCTGGTCGGGATCGGGATCAAGGAGTGGTTCACGCGATGAGAATGCGCTTAGGTTACTTACCTTCACACCTGAAGAAGTATATAACCCAAGCGCATGAAAGGCCCAGTAAAATCAAGGGCTTCCGGGCCGTTCGCTTAGGTTACTTCACTTTCTCGGGTCCCGGCGAAGTTCTCCCGATAAATCGCCCAGGGAGGCGGACGACCTGCGGTGAACCGACCGGCGGAGCCCCGGCCAGCCGTCTGTAGGTAAGTAAGTTAAGTAAGTTAAGTATCTATCTATCTATCTATCTATAAATATAGGATTTATGTGGAGTTTTCAGCAGCCTGGCTTCAGACTTCTTCGCACGCCGAACCTAAGCCGACCGCTGGGAACCTAAGCGCCCACGCTTCCGCGCTCGCCTTCTGGGCGGTCCGCGGCTAAAATATGCGGGAGTCACTATTCAGAAATGGAGCTACTATGAGCCAGCCGTCATACGAAGTCGCCCCGGGCGTCCCCTATGAGTTCAAGACCAAGCCCTTCACGCACCAGCGCGAGGAGTGGGAGCGGTCCCGGGAGGAAGAAGCCCGCGCGATCTTCTGGGAGCAGGGCACCGGCAAGTCCAAGCTGACCATCGACACGGCCTGCTGGCTGTGGATGCGGGGCCTCATCGACGGGGTTCTGGTGGTCGCCCCGAACGGGGTTCACCGCAACTGGGTTGAGAAGGAAATACCCGATCACGTCCCGGACCCGATCATGCGGCATATCCGGGCCTTCCACTACCAGTCGCCGAAGGCCGACACGAAGTGGCACAAGCAGGCCGTCAAGGCGACGATTGAGCACAAGGGCTTCGCCTGGCTCACGATCAGCTATGACGCCTTTGTCACCGCCTCCGGTAAGCGCGCGCTGATTGACTTCTTCGACCGCCGCCGCCTCCTGTACGTCCTGGACGAAGCCCACTACATCAAGTCACCCGACGCGGAGCGCACCAAGTCCATCCTCCGCTCCGCCAAATACGCGCCGTTCCGTCGCATCCTGACCGGCACGCCGATTGCGCAGGGGCCGTTTGACGCCTACAGCCAGATCAAGTTCTTGATCGAGGATTACTGGAAGCAGGCGGAGCTGCCGACCTTCACGGAGTTCAAGACCCACTTTGGAGTGTTCGAGAAGGTCTGGAACCCGAACGTCAAGCGCGCCTTCAACCCCAAGACCAAACGCTGGGAGAACTGCGAGGGTGCGAAGGTGGACGTGCTCAAGGGCTACCGCCGCCTGGACCAGCTCAACGCGCTGCTCCAGCCCGTCTCCTCACGCGTCACGAAGGATGACGTGCTGGACCTCCCGCCGAAGCTGTACAGCAAGCGGTTCTTCAGCACGACCGCGGAGCAGGCGAAGCTGTACAAGCAGCTGCGTGATGAGTACATCGTCTGGCTGGAGCTGGGGGGCTTGGAGAAGGAGGCCGCGGAGGTCGAAGCCGCCCCGCGCCCGGACGCCTGCCCGACCTGCTTGGGCAAGCACGAGATTGAGCTGGAGGGGTTCATCTACCCGTGCCCTGACTGCTCCGGGGTCGAGGACCTGGGCCTGGACGGCGACACGCCGGTGATCGCGGCCCTGGCCATCACCCGGCTTCTCCGTCTCCAGCAGATCACCTGCGGCTACCTCCCGACCGACGATGAGGATGAGCCGCTGTATGTCATTCCCGGCGCGAACCGCCGCCTGGACCTCCTTTGCGATCTGATCGAAGCCCAGCAGCAAAAGACGATTGTTTGGGCGCGGTTCCAGATGGACATCACGCTCATCCTCGCGGAGCTGAAGAAGCGCGGCATCAAGGCCGTCCGGTACGATGGGCTGGTCAGCGATGACGAACGCGCGGAGGCCAAGGCCCTGTTCCAGGGCGAGCGCGCGCTGTACGACCGCGGCCAAGTGGTCGGGCGCGAGGATGAGCGTGATGTCCATCTGGAACCGCGCCCAAACAATCGTCTTTTG
>RDDZ01000093.1 GCA_003852775.1 Microbacteriaceae bacterium
CGAGGGTGTCAACGACCTCACGCGCGATCACCGCGCGATAGCTCTCCGGATGCCCGGCGGGGAGGCCCACGTACTCATCGAGGGCGAAGCCCCGCACACGCGACCAGTCGAGGTCGCGCCGCGCGAGCGCACCCCACACGGGCAGGGGTGTCGAGCCGGTGGCGAGACCGAGCACGGCATCCGCCTTGCGTCGTACGACGCGTTCGATGAGGTCGGCCGCGAGCTCGCCGGCCGCGGCCTTCGCCTCCGCGGGGGTGCCGGGAAGGATCACGACCTCAGCCATCACACCACCTCCAGGGTCTCGGCCTCCGGGTCGCCCACGAGCGCGGCGCCGACCGCCGCGGCGGGGAAGTCGGGCGGCAGCAGCCGCAGCCGCGCGCCGAGCCCGAGCGACGCGACGAACGGGGACGCGGCCTCCCAGTCCGCGATCACCGCCTGCACGCCCGCGATCAGCGGCTCGCCGAGGCGGCTGATGCCGCCGCCGATCACGACGTCGTCGACGTCGACCGTGAGCACGAGCAGGCGCGCGGCCTCGGCGACGCCCTGCAGCAGGCGGTCGCGCACGGCGGCGGCCGCCGGGTCGCCGGACGCCGCGGCCGCGAAGAGCGCGGCGACGGGCAGCGGGTCCTCGCTCGGCCACTGCCGCGCGACGGCCGAGCCGGACGCGTAGAGCTCGAGGCAGCCGCGCTGGCCGCACGGGCACGCGGGCCCGGCGGGGTCGACGGGGATGTGCCCGATCTCGCCCGCGACGCCGCTCACGCCGCGCCACAGCTCGCCGCCGAGCACGAGCCCCGCCGCGAGCCCCGTGCCGAGGTTGAGGTAGGCCATCGACTGCCCGGAGCCGAGCCCGCGCAGGTGGAACGCCCCCACCGCGGCCGCGTTGACGTCGTTCTCGATGCGCACGCGGCGGCCGAGGCGGGCGCGCAGCGCCTCCCCCAGCTCGAGGTCGGCGAGACCGAGGTTGACCGCGTGGCTCACGCGTCCCGTGACGGAGTCGACGGCGCCGGGGATGCCGACGCCGATCGACGCGACGTCCGCGACGAGCGTGCCGGTCGCCTCCGAGACCCGCTCGACCGCCTCGACGGCGGTCGCGAGCACGGCCTCCGGTCCGAAGCCCGTCGGCATCCGGAGGGTGTGGACGACGCGGCCGTCGTCGCCGACGGCCACGGCATCGGTCTTGGTCCCCCCGATGTCGAGTCCGACCCTCACCGCTCTCCCCCGTCCAGCAGGTGGCGCAGCGCCGCGGAGACGCTGCGCGAGGCGCCGAAGGTGGCGATGTCGGCGTACGCGCGGTCGGGCGAGGGCCAGCCCATGTCGACGACGACCGTGCCGGGCTGCGCGGCCCGCGCGGCGTCGATGAGTCCGCGCGTCCAGGCGCGCCGGTGGTTGTCCTTGCCGACCACGAGGTACGGCACGTCGGATGCCGGCAACGAGTCGCCCTCCCGCAGCGGCTCGGGTGCCGATCCGACGCTCGCGAGCCCCCAGGGCACGGTGCCGACGGCCATGTTGGCGGTCGTCTCGAGGCTCACGATGCGCACCTCGGCGGGCAGCACGGTGCCGTCCGCGACGTCGAACGCGGAGGCGAGGCGCGCCGGGTCGGTCGTGTACGGCTCCGGCAGCGCGGAGGGCCCGGACGGCAGCGCGTCGCCGAGCGCCGTGACGCGCGCGACGGCGTCGGCGAGACGCTCCTCGGCGAGCTCGCCCGAGACGAGCGCCGCCTCGATCGCGGCCTCGATCTCGGCGAGCTGGGCATCCGTGTTGCGCGTGCCGATGCACAGCAGGTCGCACCCGCCCGCGAGCGCGCGCACGGCCGCGGCGGGGATGCCGATCTCGCCCGAGGCGCCCGCCATGTCGAGCGCGTCGGACACGACGACACCCGCGAAGCCGAGCTCGCCGCGCAGCAGCTCCTGGAGGATGCGCGGCGAGAACGTCGCCGGCCGGTCGGGGTCGAGCTGCGGCAGCAGGATGTGGCTCGACATGATCGTGCGGGCACCCGCCTCGATCGCCGCGCGGAACGGCACGAGCTCGCGCTCGCACAGCACCTCGAGCGGCAGGTCGATGACGGGCAGCGCGTGGTGCGAGTCGGCGTCGGTGTCGCCGTGGCCGGGGAAGTGCTTCGCGCTCACCGCGACGCCCTCCGCCTCGTGCGCCGCGACCCACGCGGCGCTGTGCCGCGCGACGAGCCCCGGCTCCGCGCCGAAGCTGCGCACGCCGATCACGGGGTTGTCGGGGTTGGAGTTGATGTCGACGTCGGGCGCGAAGTTGAGGTTCACGCCGACGGCGCGCAGCTCGCGCGCGACCGCCGCGCCGACGGACGCCGTGAGCGCCTCGTCGTCGATCCGACCGAGCAGGGCGTTGCCCGGGAAGGGCGAACCCGTCGCCGCGTGGAGGCGCGACACGTCGCCGCCCTCCTCGTCGATCGCGATGAGGGCGCGCGGGTTCGCCTCCCGGATCGCGGCCGTGAGCGCGCGCAGCTGCTCGACGGAGGAGATGTTCTCGGCGAAGAGGCACACGCCGCCGAGGCCGTCGCGCAGGCGCGCGGCGAGCCACTCGGGGAGCTCGGTGCCGGCGAAGCCGGGGAGGAGGGTGGGAGAGGCGATCATCCCTTGACCGCACCCCCCACGATGCCGCTCGTCATCCGCCCCTGCACGATGAGGAAGAAGACGATCACGGGGATCGCGACGATCGTCGACGCGGCCATCACCTGACCCCAGTCGGTCTCGCGTGTCGCGGACGCCTGCACGAAGCCCCGCAGCCAGAGCGGCAGCGTCTGGGCCGCCTCCGCCGGCAGCAGCACGACGGCGACCGTGATCTCGTTCCACGCCTGGAGGAAGGCGTAGACGCCGGATGCCACGAGGCCGGGGGCGAGCAGCGGGAACGTGATGCGCATGAACGCCTGGAAGCGGCTGAGCCCGTCGACCATGGCGGCCTCCTCGAGCTCCGCGGGGACGCCCGCGACGAAGCCGCGCAGCATCCAGACCGTGAAGGGGATGACGGCCGCGATGTAGATGACGCTCACGCCGAGCACGGTGTTGAGCAGCCCGACCGACGAGACCATCTTGTACTGCGCGATGAAGAGACCCTCGGCCGGCAGCATCTGGATGAGCAGCAGCGCGAGCACGAAGCTCTTGCGCCCGCGGAAGCGGAACCTGCTGATCGCGACGGCGCCGAGGAACGCGAACACGAGGCACACGACGACCACGATGAGCGTGATCGCGAGGCTCATGCCGAGTGCGCCGAAGAACGACCCGTCGGCGACCGCCCCCGTGAAGTTCGAGGTCGTGAAGTACTGGCCGGGGAAGAAGTGCGGCGTGAACTGCTGGAGCACGGCGGTCGAGATGAAGGCCGAGTTGACCATCCAGTAGACGGGGAAGACCCAGACGATCGCGAGCACGATCGCGAGCACGCTGAGGGCGATGCGCCCGAGCTTGGCGGCGGTCACTGTGCCTCATCCTCCTTGATGAGCTCCCGCACGTACACCCAGCTGATGGCGAGGGTGATGAGGAGCACGACGATCGAGACGGCGCTCGCGACCCCGAAGTCGTTCGAGGCGACGCCGAGCTTGTAGATGTAGGTGCCGAGGAGGTCGAAGTCGCCGGACTTCGAGCCGGCGTCCTTGAGCAGCGTGATCTGCGCGAAGACCCGCAGGTCCCAGATGAGCTGCAGCAGCAGCACGATCGAGAGCACCGGCTTGATCATCGGCATGATGATCCCGCCGAAGCGCTGCCACGCGTTCGCGCCGTCGATCTGGGCGGCCTCCATGACCTCGTCGGAGATCTGGGTGAGGCCCGCGTAGACGGCGAACGCGACGAACGGCACCGACATCCAGACGATGAGCACGCTCGCGACGAGGAAGAACGTGGTGGGGTTGCCGAGCCAGTCGTAGCGGTTCATCTCGACGCCCGGGAGCAGGTCGAGCAGGTGGTTGACGACGCCACGGCGGCGGTCGAAGAGCCAGATGAAGACGGTCGTGGCGGCCGCGACGGGCATGGCCCACGCGAGCAGCATCGAGATCTGCAGGATGAGCTTCACGACGCGGCCGACGGAGTTCATGAGCACGGCCATGCCGACGCCGATGACGACGGTCACGACGGCCGTGACGATGCAGAACAGGAGGGAGCGCCCGACCACGGCCCAGAACTCGCCGTTCCAGGCGAGGTTCGCGAAGTTGTCGAAGCCCACCCACTGCGGCGGCTGACCGAACTGCTGGGCGAGTCCGTACTTCTGAAACGACGTGACGACCTGCCAGATGAGCGGGTAGCCGAGGCCGAGCAGCAGCGCGAGGACGGCGGGCACGATCAGCACATACGGGATGCCGGTGGTGCGCCGCGGCTGGATGCGGGCACCGGGGGCCTGTGCGGACATGCGTGATCCTCCTTTCGAAGGCGTCGGGTGGGAGTGGGAGCTGCGAGCCCGGGCCGGATGCGGCGGGGCGTGAGACGTGGACGCTGCGTGCCCGGCGGGGCCGGGTGGTGCCGGTCGGGCAGCGGCAGCGTGCGCTGCCCGACCGGCTGACGGACTAGCCGTTGATGAGCTCGTCGATCTTCTTGTCGTACTCGGCCGCGAGGGCTGCGATGTCGCCGCCCGCGTTCACCTTGCCGAAGAACTCCTCGAGCAGGCCCGAGCCCTCGACGGCGGCCCAGCCGGGCGCCGCGGGGGTGAGCTTCGAGCCGAGGGCCGACTCGATGAGGGCCTTCGCGAACTGGTCGTCGCCGAGGGCGTCGACGTAGTCGGCGTTGGCCGGGCCGAGGCCGTTCTCACCGAGGAGCTTCTGGTACTCCGGGCTGAAGATGATCTTCATGAGCTCGCGCGCGCCGGCCTGGTTCTTCGAGGCCGCCGAGATCGCGATGTTGGAGCCGCCCGCGAACACCGGCGCGACACCGCCGTCGACGCCCGGGAGCACGTAGACGCCGAACACGTCGTCGTTCCAGGTCGCGACCGTCTTGGTGGCGTCCGCGGGGTCCGGGGTCAGGTCGCCGATCGACCAGTGCGCCCAACCGGGCGCGATGATCGTGGCAGCCTCGGGCGCTGCGGCCTCCGGCTGGGTGTTGATGTTCACCCACGGGGTGCTGTCAGCCTCCGTGACGGGCGCGTTCGACGCGCTCGTGTAGAGCTCCTGCAGCGCGGTCAGACCCTCGATGGTCTTCGGGTCCGACAGCGTCGACTTCCAGGTGTCGCCCTCCTTCTTCGCGAGGTCGCCGCCGTGGGCGAAGACCCACGAGATGCCGTTGCGCCAGTCCTCGCCGCCGAGGTAGAAGCCCGAGACGGAGTCGCTGTGGAGCTTCGAGGCGACCTCGGTGAGCTGCGGGAGGGTCGTCGGCACATCGACGCCGGCAGCGGCGTAGAGGTCCTTGCGGTAGAAGACGTAGCGCGATCCGAAGTAGTACGGAAGCGCGTAGTTCTTGCCGTCCACGGCACCCACGTCGACGAACGACTTCAGCAGCTTGTCGCCTCCGAGCTCGTCGTAGAGGTCGGTGATGTCGCTGAAGGCGCCGACGGTCGTGAAGGTGGGCGACCAGGTGTTCCCGATCTCCGTGACATCCGGGGTATTCTCGGCGTCGGGCAGGGCCGTGGTGAGCTTCGCGAGAGCGTCACCCCATCCCTGCTCCTCGATGGTAAGGGTGCCCCCGGTCGCCTTCTTGTACTCGGTCTTCAGGTAGTCGCGGAGTGCGTCTGGGGTGTCACCTCCCATGACCCAGAACGTGATGTCCTGACCCTGGGCGTCGTCCGCGTCCGGCGTCTCGGCCGGAGCCGCGCAGCCCGCGAGGACGACGAGCGCGGCCGTCGCCGCGGCGACGCTTGCGATCTTTCGCTTCATTCGTGCTTTCCTTCTTCTTCGAATTGCGGATGCGCCGGGTGGCGGCCCCGCTGGTGCATGGGTGTTGCGTTGTTCGGGCTCAGGAGACCCCGAGTCTCCCCGACAGGACCATGGCGGCTGCGCCGCGCATGACGATGTCCTGACCGAGGTCGGACATCCGCACCGTCAGACGCCCATGGAACTCGGCCATCGTGCGGGCGCGGAAGGTCTCGATGGCCGCCTGGGTGAGCGGACCGTCGAGGAGTTCGACGGGGCCGCTGATGACGACCTCGTCGAGGTTGAGGGCGCCGACGACCGGCGCGAGGGCGATGCCGAGGCGCTCGCCGGCACGGCGCAGCACCGCGTCGCGGTCGGCGTCGTCGGATGCGGCCGCGAGCCCGGCGCGGAGGCGCGGCACCGAGAGCCACGTCTCGAGGCATCCGTGCTTGCCGCACACGCACAGCTCGCCGCCGTCGGTGCCGACGACGACGTGGCCGAGCTCGCCCGCGGCGAAGCGGCTGCCGAAGACGGGCATGCCGCCGAGGATGAGGCCCGCGCCGACGCCGCGGCCGACGCGGATGAGCATGAGGTCGCCGACCGCGGCGCCGAAGCTGTGCTCGGCGAGGGCGGCGGCGTTGGCGTCGTTGGCGACGAGCACGGGGAGCCCGATGGTCTTCTCGACGATGCTCTGGAGCGCGAGGTCGGACCACTCGAGGTTGGGCGCCGAGAGCACGCGACCGGCGAGGTCGACGATGCCGGGCGATCCGATGCCGACACCGAGGATCGGGCGGTCGGCTGCGGCGACGAGGTCGCGCACGAGTTGCACGGCGACCGCCGCGACCTCGTCGCCTGCGGCACCGTCCGTCTCGGCCTCCATCCGGGTGACGAGACGTCCGTCGATGTCGAGCACGGCTCCGCGGAAGACGCCCGTGTCAGAGAGGTCGATGCCGATGATGCGGTGGCCGTCGCGGTTGACGTCGAGCAGGATCGCGGGCTTGCCCGGGCGGCCCTCCTCGCGCTGGCCGGTCTCGACGACGAGGCCGTCGGCGATGAGCTCGGCGACGAGGTCGGAGACGGTGACGCGCGTGAGGCCCGTCTCGCGTGCGAGGTCGGCGCGGCTCTGGAGGCCGCCGCGGTAGAGGTGCTGCAGCACGAGGGAGCGGTTGTGGCTGCGCGCGTGCTCCGGCAGCACCTTCGCCGAGGGGCGCAGGGCGCGGGGGCGGGCGCTTCGCTGCGCTTCCGGAGCCGACATGTTTGTTAGTAAAGCGTACGAACAAACGTCGCGCAATCCCCGATCGCAGGATCTACCGAGTCATGACGAAGCACGGCGCCCCTGCCAGCGGCGACCAAGGATGCGCTGCCATCCTGGTGCGCATGACGACGATCCAGGCGCCCTCCGCACGCCCGCTTCTTGCTCTCGCCGGCACGGCCGGGATCGGACTCCTCGCGCTCAGCGGATGCGCCACCTCCGGGGCCGCGGCCGGCGACCCCGACACGGGCACCGACCCCGACGCCGACACCTCGGCGAGCTACGCCGACGGCGACTACAGCGCCGAGGCGAGCTACCTCTCCCCCGCAGGCGAGGAGTCGATCACGGTCGAGCTCACCCTCGAGGACGACGTCGTCACCGGCATCACCGTGACGCCCGAAGCCGCCGACCCGACGGCGCGCACCTTCCAGGAGCGCTTCGCGGGTGGCATCGCCGACATCGTCGTGGGCAAGGACATCGACACCCTCGACGTCTCGCGCGTCGCGGGCTCGTCGCTCACGAGCGGCGGGTTCGCCACGGCCCTCGAGGCCATCAAGGCCGAAGCGCGCTCGTAGGTCCGGGTGATCACCGACCCGCTGCCCCACGCCTGGCGCTTCGACGCGCTCGGCACACCGTGGCGGATCGACACCGAGGAACCCCTCGCGGATGACGTGCGCGCCGCCGTCGGCGACCTCGTGGACCGCTTCGACCGCGACTGGTCGCGCTACCGCCACGACTCGCTCGTGGCGCGCATCGCGCGCACCCCGGGACGCCACCGCCTGCCCGACGAGGCCGGTCCGCTCCTCGCGCTCTACGCCGAGCTGTACGCCGCGACCGGCGGGAGGGTGTCGCCGCTCGTGGGCGGCGCCCTCGCCTCGGCGGGCTTCGGCCCCCGGCTCGCCGCGGTGCCGGATGCCGTCCCGCGCTTCGAGGACGTCCTCGCCTGGGACGGCACCCACCTCGACACCGTCTCCCCCGTGCTGCTCGACGTGGGCGCCGCCGGAAAGGGCCACCTCGTCGACCTCGTGAGCGCCCTGCTCGCGGACGCGGGTGTCGCACGATCGGTGGTCGACGGCTCGGGCGACCTGCGCATCCGCGACGTGCCGATGCGGATCGCGCTCGAGCATCCGGGCGACACGACGAACGCCGTCGGCGTCGCCGAGCTGTCCGCGGGTGCGCTCTCCGCGAGCGCGGGCAACCGCCGCCGCCACGCCGACGGGCGCCACCACGTCCTCGACGCCGTCACGGGTCTGCCCGCACGCGACGTCGTCGCGACGTGGGCGATCGCCTCCGACGACCTCACGGCCGACGGCGCGGCCACCGCGCTCTTCTTCGACGTCGACCCCGGGTGGCTGGAACGGCGCGGCGTCGAATGGGTCAGGATGCTGTCCGACGGCGGACTCGAGGTGAGCCGCGCGTTCCCGGGGGAGGTCTTCTCATGAGCCGTCCGACCGCCGCGATCGACCGGCTGCTCGGCCGCGTGCCGATGTACCGGCTCGTGATCGTCGTGCTCTCTGTGATCGGGGTCGCGGCCCTCGCGCTCGCCGTCGCGGGAGCGATCGCGATCGAGCCGCTCGCGCTCCTCGCCTCGGCGGTCGTGCTGCTCGCGAGCTCGTGGATCGCCAACCAGGTGCTCGGCGTCGTCTTCCGCACGCGGCCGCTCGGGGAGTCGGGGGCCATCACGGCGCTCCTGCTGCTGTTCGTGCTGCAGCCGGCGCTCGACGCGCCCGGGTTGGTGTCCCTCGCCCTCGCCGCGGCGATCGCCGCGCTCTCGAAGTACCTCATCGCGTGGCGCGGCCGGCACCTCGTGAACCCCGCCGCCCTCGCCGCGGTCGTCGTCGGGGTCCCGGGCCTCGCCTTCTCGTCGTGGTGGGTCGCGACCCCGCCGCTGCTGCCCCTCGTCGCCCTCGGGGCCCTCCTCATCCTGTGGCGCACCCGGCGACTCGGCACCGCGCTCGTCTACCTCGCGGTCGCGGGCAGCGTGCTCGTCGTGCGCTCCCTGCTGTTCGGCGTCGACGTGCCGACGGCGCTCGCCTTCGCCTTCCTCTCCTCCCCCGTCGTGTTCGCGGCCGGATACATGCTCAGCGAACCGCTCACGATGCCGCCGCGCGCCTGGCAGCGGGTCCTCTACGCGGTCGTCACGGGTCTTCTCACGAGCGTGCCCTTCACGATCGGCCCGTTCCGCAACACGACCGAGCTCGCGCTCGCGATCGGCGGCGTGCTCGCCTTCCTGCTCGGCCAGCGGCGGGCGGTGGAACTCGAGCTCGTCGGCCGGCGGCAGCTCACGCCGACCGCGTGGGAGTTCCGCTTCCGCCCCGCGGCGCCCGTGCGTTTCGCGCCCGGGCAGTACCTCGAGCTCACGCTCCCCCACCGCCGGCCCGATCGAGGCGGCGTCCGCCGCGTGTTCTCGATCTCGTCGGCACCCGGGGCTCCCGAGGTCGCCATCGGTGTGCGCGTGCGCGAGCAGACGTCGAGCTTCAAGCGGGCGCTCCTCGCGCTCGAACCCGGGGCGCGCCTGCGGGCGACGGGCGTGTGGGGCGACTTCACGCTCCCGCGGGACCCGGACGCGAAGGTCGCCTTCGTCGCGGCGGGCATCGGCGTGACGCCCTTCGTGTCGCACCTCGCCGCTCTCGCGACCGCGGGACGAGCGGCCGACGCGGTGCTGCTCTACGCGGTGCGCTCGGCCTCCGACCTCGCCTACCGCGAGGAGCTCGCCGCCGCCGGATGCCGCGTCGCGGTGCTCTCCCCCGACGACCCGGGTGAGCTGCCCGAGGGCTGGGCCTGGCTCGGGGCGGGTGCGCTCGACGCCGACACGGTGCTGCGCGCGATCCCGGACGCGGCGGAGCGCCACGTGTACCTCTCGGGCGCACCGTCGGAGGTGGCGCGCCTGCGCCGGTCCCTCCGCGCGGCGGGCGCGCGCCGCATCCGCACCGACGTCTTCCTCGGGTACTAGCCGGCCACTCCCTCCGTTCGCCCTGCGCGATCCCACCCGCACCCTCTTGGCACTCTCCGGCCGAGAGTGCTAAAACGGATACAGAGAAAGTTGAGTCCCCCAGACTCACATCCGTATCCCAGGAGGTACCGATGACCATGTTCTTCGACCCGTTCCGCGAGTTCGACCGCGTCGCCTCGCAGCTGCTCGACAGCCGGCAGGGGCCGCGGTTCATGCCGATGGACCTCTACCGCGACGGCGACCACTACGTGCTCAACGCCGACCTGCCGGGCATCGACCCGGGCAGCGTCGACATCGACGTCGACGGCCAGGTGCTCACGATCCGTGCCGAGCGCACGACGCGCAGCGCCGAGGGCGTCACGTGGATCGCACGCGAGCGCTCGGGCGGCACGTTCCTGCGCCAGCTCAACCTCGGGCAGGGCATCGACACGAACGCGATCTCGGCGAGCTACGAGAACGGCGTGCTGAGCATCGTGATCCCCGTGAGCGAGGCCGCCAAGCCGCGCAAGATCGCGGTGCAGACCGCCGGCGGCTCGGCTCAGGTCGAGGCCCCGGCCGAGAAGGTCGAGGCCGTCGAGACCACGGCGGGATCCGTCGAGGCGTAGCAGCCTCCGCAGCGAGCCCCGGGCGCGTGTCGTCCGGGGCTCGTATCGTGTCGGCATGTCGTCCTTCGCCGAGAAGCCGATCCTCCCCTTCACCGACTGGCGCGAGTGGGAGGCCTTCCTCGAGGACGACCCGCCCGCCGACGGCGTGCGACTGAAGATCGTCAAGGCGAAGGCCGCCGTCCCGGGGATCACCCGGCAGGAAGCGCTCGACGTGGCCCTCTGCTTCGGATGGATCGACGGGCAAGCGGGCGCGTTCGACGAGGACTACAGCCTCCAGGCCTACACCCCGCGCCGGGCCCGCAGCCCGTGGTCGCAGATCAACCGCGAGCACGTCGAGCGGCTCATCGCCGAGGGCCGGATGCGGCCCGCGGGCCAGGCGGAGATCGACCGTGCGAAGGCCGACGGCCGGTGGGACGCCGCCTACCGCCAGAAGGACGCCCCCGTGCCGCCCGAGCTGCAGGCGCTGCTCGACCAGAACCCCACGGCATCCGCGAACTTCGCCGCGCTCACCGCGCAGAACCGCTGGGCGTTCATCTTCCGCATCCAGCAGGCCGTGAAGCCCGAGACGCGGGAACGCCGCGCCCGGCAGTTCCTCGAGATGCTCGAACGGGGCGAGACGTTGCACTGACCCCGCTCTAGTCGGGCAGCAGGCCGAGGGCGCGCACCGCGTCCCGCTCGGCTGCGAGCTCGGCGGCGGACGCCGCGAGCGCCGCGCGCACGGCGTCCGACTGCTCGAGCCCCTCGACGACGCGCCATGCGCCGCCGTCGCTCGTGGCCGGCACCGAGCTCACGAGACCCGCCGGCACGCCGTACTCGCCCCGGCTCGGGAGGGCGACCGACACCCAGTCGCCCGCGGGCGTGCCGAGCACCCAGTCGCGCATGTGGTCGATCGCGGCGGATGCAGCGCTCGCCGCCGACGAGGAGCCGCGCGCCGCGATGATCGCCGCCCCGCGGTTCGCGACCGTCGGCGCGAACTCCCCCGCGACCCACTCCGGGTCAAAGCCCACCGGCTCGCCGTCGAGCAGCACGTGGGTGGGGTCGGGCACCTGCGTCGAGGAGTGGTTGCCCCAGATCGTCATGCGCGAGAGGCGGCCCACGCCGACGCCGAGCTTCGCGGCGAGCTGCGCGAGGCCGCGATTGTGGTCGAGGCGCGTCATCGCCGTGAAACGCTCGGTGGGCACGTCGGGCGCGTGGGCCGCTGCGATGAGCGCGTTGGTGTTGGCCGGGTTGCCGACCGCGAGCACGCGCACGTCGTCGGCGGCGTGGTCGTTGATCGCCCGCCCCTGGGGCCCGAAGATGCCCGCGTTCGCCGCGAGCAGGTCGCCGCGCTCCATGCCGGCCGTGCGGGGCCGGGCGCCCACGAGCAGTGCGATGTTCGCGCCCTCGAACGCGACGCCCGCGTCGTCGAAGACGTCGACCGAGTCGAGCAGCCCGAACGCGGCATCCGCGAGCTCCATCGCGGTGCCCTCCGCGGCCGCGACGGCCTGCGGGATCTCGAGCAGGCGCAGGCGCACGGGCCGGTCGCCGAGCATGTCGCCTGCCGCGATGCGGAACAGCAGGGCGTAGCCGATCTGCCCGGCGGCGCCCGTGACGGTGACGGTCGTGGGAGCGGTCATGGGCCCCACGCTACGCGCGCGGGGGTGTGAGCGACCGGGCCTTCGGTCCCGCGCGAGGCGCGCCCGAACGCGGAAGACCCCCCGTCCGCGAGCGCGACGGGGGGTCTTCGAGAACCGGGCGGCGGGACTCAGCCCAGGCGCGCCTTGAGGTTCTCGTCGAGCGTCGCGAGGAACTCCTCGGTCGTCTGCCACTCCTGGTCGGGGCCGACGAGGAGCGCGAGGTCCTTCGTCATCTTGCCCGACTCGACCGTCTTGATGACGACGTCCTCGAGGGTCTCGGCGAAGGAGATGAGCGCCTCGTTGCCGTCGAGCTTGCCGCGGTGCGCGAGGCCGCGCGTCCAGGCGAAGATCGAGGCGATCGGGTTCGTCGACGTCGGCTTGCCGGCCTGGTGCTGGCGGTAGTGACGCGTGACGGTGCCGTGGGCGGCCTCCGCCTCGACGACCTTGCCGTCGGGCGTCGTGAGCACCGAGGTCATGAGGCCGAGCGAGCCGAAGCCCTGTGCGACGGTGTCGGACTGGACGTCGCCGTCGTAGTTCTTGCAGGCCCAGACGTAGCCGCCCTCCCACTTGAGCGCCGACGCGACCATGTCGTCGATGAGGCGGTGCTCGTAGGTGAGGCCCGCAGCCTCGAACTTGTCCTTGAACTCGGTCTCGTAGACCTCCTGGAAGATGTCCTTGAAGCGGCCGTCGTAGGCCTTCAGGATCGTGTTCTTCGTCGAGAGGTACACGGGGTAGTTGCGGGCCAGGCCGTAGTTGAGCGAGGCGCGCGCGAAGTCGCGGATCGACGCGTCGAGGTTGTACTGCACCTGGGCCACGCCGTCGCCGGGGGCCTGGTAGACCTCGAACTTCTGCGGCTCGCCGCCGTCCTTCGGGGTGAACTCGACCGTGAGGATGCCCTCGCCCTGGAACTTGAAGTCCGTGGCGCGGTACTGGTCGCCGAAGGCGTGACGGCCGATGATGATCGGCTTGTTCCAGCCCGGCACGAGGCGCGGGATGTTGGAGATGATGATCGGCTCGCGGAAGATGACGCCGCCGAGGATGTTGCGGATCGTGCCGTTCGGCGACTTCCACATCTTCTTGAGGCCGAACTCCTCGACGCGCGCCTCGTCGGGCGTGATCGTGGCGCACTTGACGCCCACGCCGTGCTTCTGGATCGCGTGAGCCGCGTCGATCGTGACCTGGTCGTCGGTCGCGTCGCGGTTCTCGATGCCGAGGTCGTAGTACTCGAGGGTGATGTCGAGGTAGGGGTGGATGAGACGGTCCTTGATGAACTGCCAGATGATGCGCGTCATCTCGTCGCCGTCGAGCTCGACGACCGTTCCCTCGACCTTGATCTTGTCGACCACGTGTTGTCCTTTCGCGTGCAAGCCGCCGTCAAGCCTACCTCCCCCGGCAGATATCTCGACATCGAGATACCTGCCGATCGTCGGCGTACCGGGTTAGCCTGTCTGAATGGCCGACCTGAGACTGGAAGAGCTGACGGCGCAGACGATCGTCGCGGCCCGCAACCTCGCCCTCAAGCCGGGGCAGGAGGCGTTCATCGCGCCCGAGACGTACGTGCACGCCGAGCAGGACCTCGACCCCGCCGGCTCCTGGCCGCGCGTGGTCATGGACGGAGACCGTCTCGTCGGTTACGTCATGGGCACCTTCGACCCCGACGCCACCGAGGACTACCTCAAGGCAGCGCTGTGGCGCATCCACGTCGAGGCCGACGCGCAGGGCTCCGGCGTGGGCCGCTTCGCCGTGAAGGCGCTCGCCGAGGAGGCGCGCCGCCGCGGCTTCGACCGCCTCACGGTCGTGTGGGCACCGGGCGAGGCCGGCCCGGAGGCGTTCTTCAAGGCCGTGGGCTTCGAGGTCGTGGGCGAGACGCCCTACGGAGAGAAGCTCGGCGCGCTCGCCCTCTGACCCCGCACCCTCTGACCCCGCGCCCTCCCGGATGCCGCTCCCGCCCGACGACTTCGTGGGCGCGGTGCTCGACGTGGTCGCGCAGATCCCCGAGGGCCGCGCCATGAGCTACGGCGACGTCGCGGCCGCGATCGGCTCGCGGGCCGCGCGCGGCGTCGGCCAGGTGATGGCGTACTACGGCGCCGACGCGCCCTGGTGGCGTGTCGTCCGCGCGAGCGGCCACCCGCCCGTCGACCACGAGCGCGCGGCCCTGCAGCACTACCGGGCCGAGGGCACACCGCTGCTCTGGTCGCGCGAGGGAACCGCCTACCGCGTCGACCTCGCGGCGGCCCGCTGGTGGCCGGAAGGGGACCGCGGGTAGCGTCCGCGCTCCCCCCGAACGGGCGCGTTCGGAGCGACCACCCCCGCCGGTAGCCTCACTTGCCATGACCCGAACCGACGACCTCATGGCGATGATGCAGAGGCACATGCACGGCACGGCGTTCGTGTTCTCACGCACCCCCAAGGGCTTCACGATCGACCTCGACCTCGCGAACCCGCAGTGGTGGCCGGTCATCGCGCAGGCGAACCTCGTCGAGACCTCGAGCTTCCAGATCGTGACCGACGAGATCGACTCCACGTTCACGATCGTCGAGCTCCCGCGGCGCATCGAGTGGGGCGGCGACGACGCGCCCCGCTTCGTTCAGAATGCGCCCGGCGGCCCGAAGCAGAGCATGAAGGACGAGGTCGATCTGCGCGTGAGCGCGGAGCCGATCCGCCGCCTCGTGCGCCGCGAGGCGGGCGGACTCGGGTTCCGCGAGAAGGTCGAGCGCAAGAAGCTCTACACGATGCTCGGGGTCGCCGCGGGCGGTGTCGCCGCGGTCGTCCTGGTCCTCGTGCTCATCGTCAACGCCCTCGGCTGACGCGGCGCGCCCCCTCGCCGGTCAGACGAGGGAGTCGCGCCACACCCTGTGCAGCGTCGCGAAGCGGCCCGTGCCGCCGATGAGCTCAGCGGGCGTGCCGTCCTCCACGATGCGGCCCTGCTCCATGACGAGCACGCGGTCGGCGATCGCGACCGTCGACAGCCGGTGCGCGATGACGATCGCCGTTCGGTCCGCGAGGAGGGTCGTGAGGCCCTCCTGCACGAGGCGCTCGCTCGGGATGTCGAGCGACGCCGTCGCCTCGTCGAGGATGAGCACCGCCGGGTCGGCGAGGAACGCGCGCGCGAACGACAGCAGTTGGCGCTGCCCCGCAGAGACGCGACCCCCGCGCTTGTTGACGTCGGTGTCGTAGCCGTCGGGCAGCTCCTCGATGAACGAGTGCGCACCAACCGCCTTGGCCGCCGCCTGGATCTCCTCGAGCGAGGCCCCGGGCTTGCCGAGCGCGATGTTGTCGGCGACCGTGCCGGAGAACAGGTACGCCTCCTGCGTGACCATGACGATCGCGCGGCGCAGGTCCTTCGGATGCAGCTCCCGCAGGTCGACCCCGTCGAGGCGCACGGTGCCCGCGCTCGGGTCGTAGAAGCGCGCGACGAGCTTCGCGAGCGTCGACTTGCCGGCCCCCGTCGAGCCGACGAGGGCGACCGTCTGCCCGGCGGGGATGTGCAGCTCGAAGTCGGGGAGGATCACGCGGTCCTCGCGGTACGCGAAGCGGACGTCGTCGAAGTCGATCGCGCCCCTCGCCTCCCACAGGTCGACGGGCTTCACCGGGTCGGGCACGCTCGGGGTCTCCTCGAGCACGCCCGAGATCTTCTCGAGCGCCGCCGCGGCCGACTGGTACGAGTTGTAGAACTGCGCCATCTCCTCCATGGGGTCGAAGAAGCGCCGCGTGTACATGAGCGCCGCGAGCAGCACACCCACGGCGAGCGAGCCGTCCGCGACCCGCAGGCCGCCGACGAGCAGCACGACCGCGACCACGACGTTGCCGATCACGACGAGGCTCGGGTCGAAGATGCCGAACA
The DNA here is from genome assembly GCA_003852775.1 of Microbacteriaceae bacterium. Taxonomy (GTDB): domain Bacteria; phylum Actinomycetota; class Actinomycetes; order Actinomycetales; family Microbacteriaceae; genus Homoserinibacter. The sequence continues at coordinate 16,065 of RDDZ01000093.1, forward strand.
CCCCGATCGCCTTCGCGTTGGCCGCGCGGTAGTCCTCGACGTGCCGCCCGAACTCCTCCTCGTTGCGCTTCTCGGCACGGAACGCCTTCACCGCGCGGATGCCCGTCATCGTCTCGACGAACTTCACGATGAGGCGCGCCGAGTGCACGCGCGTCGCGCGGAAGGCGCGCTGCGACGTCACCTGGAACCACCGCGTGAGCAGCGCGAGCACGGGCAGGGAGCACGCGATCACGAGCGCCGACAGCGGGTCGAGGAACAGGAGCGCGACGGCGATGAACACCATGTAGAGCACGCCGCGGATGAGCCCCTGGATGCCCGAGTCGAGCAGCTCGCGGATCGAGTCGAGGTCGTTCGTCTGGCGCGCGATGATGCGACCCGAGGTGTAGCTCTCGTGGAACTCGAGGCTCAGCAGCTGCGCGTGCCGGTAGATGCGCCCGCGCAGGTCGAAGAGGAACGCCTGGCTGATGCGCGCGGCGAGCATCGTGTAGTGCCACATGAGCACGGCCCCGACCACCGCGGCCGCCAGGTACAGCAGCACGACGACGGCGAGCGGCATGGCATCCCGCCGCTCCAGGATCGCGGGGAGACCGGCGTCGATGCCGAAGGCGATGAGCAGGGGTCCCGCGGTCTGCAGGGCCGTGCTCGTCGCGACGATGATCATCGCGGCGACGACGCGCCCGCGCAGCGGACGCAGGAGCGACCCGAGCAGCCGCGAGGAGCGCGCGCGGATGGCACGGCTCTCCTCGCGCGTGTAGTCCTGGCGGTCCTCGCCCGCCACACCTGCGAGCGTCATGCGATCACCCCCGTGTCCGTCTGGCGCGCCGACGTGCGCGCGCCCCGCGCGTGATCCGGGGCGTGAGCGCGGTCACACCCCTCCGCCGGCTCGTCCTCGGCCGTCGCGACGTCGTCGTCGAGCGACGAGATCACGTGGCGGTAGTGGGCATTGCGCTCGAGCAGCTCGGAGTGGCGTCCCACATCCGTGATCCGTCCGTCCTCGAGCAGCGCGACGCGGTCGGCGAGCATGACCGTCGACGGACGGTGCGCCACGATGAGCGCGGTCGTGTCGGCGAGCACGCGCCGCAGCCCCGCCTCGACGCGCGCCTCGGTGTCGACGTCGAGCGCCGACAGCGGGTCGTCGAGCACGAGCACGGACGGCCGCGCCGCGACGGCGCGGGCGAGCGCGATGCGCTGACGCTGCCCACCCGAGAGGCTCAGCCCCTCCTCGCCGATCGTCGTGTCGGCGCCCATCGGCAGGCGCTCCACGAAGTCGGCCTGCGCGATCTCGAGCGCCTCGGCGAGCACCGCCTCCGCCTCGGGCGAGTCGAGGTCGAGCTCGGGGCGGCCGAGCAGCACGTTCTCGCGCACCGACGCCGAGAACAGCGTCGCCTCCTCGAACGCCATCGCGATGCGGGCCCGCAGCTCCTCGCGCGTGAGGTCGCGGATGTCGACGCCGTCGAGCAGCACGCGACCTCCCGTCACGTCGTACAGACGCGTCGCGAGCGCCGTGAGGGTGGTCTTCCCCGACCCCGTGAGACCGACGAGCGCCATCGTCTCGCCCGGCTCGAGCTCGAGCACGATGTCGTCGAGCAGGTCGGGCACGGATGCCGGCGAGTCCTGGTAGCGGAAGTGCACGTGATCGAACACGAGCCGGCCGCGGGGCTCCGCGACCGTCGCGGGCGCCTCGGGGTCGCGGATGGGGTTCGGCTCGTCGAGCACCTCGAAGATGCGCTCCACGGCCGTGCGCGTCTCGAAGGTCATCGAGAGCAGCCACCCGATCGACTCGATCGGCCAGCGCAGCACCGCGGCCGCCGCGAAGAACGCGATGAGCGCGCCCACCGAGAGCTGGCCGCCCGCCGCGAGCACGACGCCCCCGAGGAGCGACAGCGCGAACGCGACGTCGGGGATGAGCAGCAGCCACAGCCACAGGCCCGCGATCGCACGCGCCTTCTCCAGCTCGGTGCCGCGCAGCTCCTCCGCCTGGCGCAGGAAGTTCTCGAGGCTGTGCCGCCCGCGCCCGAACGCCTTCAGCACGCGGATGCCGTGCACCGACTCCTCGACGGTCGTCGCGAGGTCGCCCTGCTGATCCTGGGCGCGGCGCGACACGAGCGAGTAGCGGTGCTCGAAACGGAACCCGACCACCCACATGGGCACCGACGCGATGATGAACACGAGCGCGAGCTGCCACGACCAGGTGAACAGGATGCCGAACCCGACGAGGATGACGACGACGTTCCCGACGAGCAGGATGACGCCGAAGGCGAGCCAGCGGCGGATCGTGCCGAGGTCGCCCATCGAACGCGACAGCAGCTGCCCGGACTGCCAGCGGTCGTGGAACGCGACCGGGAGATCCTGCAGCTTCGCGTAGAGCGCGTTGCGCATGTTCGCCTCGATGTGCGTCGAGGGGGTCAGCACGAGGAAGCGGCGCAGCATGATGAGCAGGCCCTCGGCGACGCCGAGCGCGAGCACGATCCCCGCGGCGGGCCACACCTGCGCCGCATCCCCCGAGGCGAGCGGACCGTCGATGATCCACTGCAGCACGACCGGCACGCTCAGCGAGACGAGCACGAGCGCGACGTAGACGAAGAGGCTGATGACGGTGCGCGCGAGGTAGGGGCGCACGAAGGGGAGGATGCGCACGAGCGTGCGGACCGTGCCCCGCGCGGGGACGGTGGTGGTGAGCTCAGACATGAAAGGACCCGAAGACAGACGTGCGAAGCCGCACGGGGAGGTGGAACGCGAGAGGAGGGGGACGGATTCCGGATGGCGCGGATCCGTCCGAAGAGGCGGGCGGGCTCTGCCGCTACGGTCGCCCGACGAGGACGGCGACGGCGGCCGGGTGCGCGGAGTGGACAGCGCGCGGGATACCGGTGGTCGTCATGATGCCTCCTCGTCGTGCGAGCGTGAGCCGCCCGGAGGGTGCCCGAGCAGCCCTACAGACTATGCCCGTCTCCGCCGGCGCCGCAACAGGCCGATTCCGACTCCGCTGCACGCGGCCCGCGCGGTCCTAGACTCGGCGGCGGAGCCCCGACGCTCCCCCGTACGAACCCCACCGGAGCGAGATGACCGCCACCAATTCCACCCAACCCAAGAACGCCCTCGACCGCTTCTTCCAGATCTCCGAGCGCGGATCCACGCTCGGCACCGAGATCCGCGGCGGTGTCGTGACGTTCGTGACGATGGCCTACATCGTCATCCTCAACCCGCTCATCCTGAGCACGCCCGACGTCAACGGCGACACCCTCGCCCAGTCGTCCGTCGCCGCGAGCACCGCCCTCACGGCCGGTGTCATGACGATCCTGTTCGGCATCGTCACGCGCCTGCCGTTCGCGTTCGCCGCGGGCCTCGGCATCAACGCGTTCCTCGCGTTCACGGTCGTCGGCCAGGTGTCGTGGCCGGAGGCCATGGCGCTCGTCGTCATCAACGGTCTGATCATCGTGCTGCTCGCCGCGACCGGCCTCCGGAAGCTCATCTTCGACGCCGTCCCGGTGCAGCTGAAGCTCGCGATCACGGTGGGTATCGGCCTCTTCATCGCCTTCATCGGCTTCGTGAACTCCGGCTTCGTCACCGCGACGGGCGTCGGCTCGCCGCCGGTCGACCTCGGCGAGGGCGGCTCGATCGCGTCGCTCGCGACGCTCGTGTTCGTCGTGACGCTCCTGCTCGGCGGCGTGCTCATCGCCCTCAAGGTCAAGGGCGCGATCCTGATCGCCCTCGTGGCCGGCACGCTCCTCGCGGCGCTGCTCAACCTCATCTGGCCGTTCGGGCTCAGCTTCGGCTTCGAGGCCGGCATCGTGAGCCTCCCCGACCTGAGCCTCATCGGCGCGATCGACTTCGGCTTCGACCTCGGCAAGGTGGGCATGGTCGCGCTCATCATGTTCGTGTTCACGCTCGTGTTCTCGAACTTCTTCGACGCCATGGGCACCATGACGGGTCTCGCGAAGGAGGCCGACCTCGCGGACGCGAAGGGCGACTTCCCGCGCATCAAGTCGGCGCTCATCGTCGAGGGCGTCGGCGCCGTCGTCGGCGGCGCGACCTCGTCGTCGTCGGCCACCGTGTTCATCGAGTCGGGCTCCGGCATCGGCGAGGGCGCCCGCACGGGCTTCGCGAACGTCGTGACGGGTGTGCTGTTCCTGCTCGCGATGTTCATCACGCCGATCACGTCGCTCGTGCCGGGCTCGGTCGCGGCGGCCGCGCTCGTGCTCGTCGGCGCGATGATGCTCTCGCAGATCCGCCACATCGACTTCGGCGACTTCCGCGTGCTGCTGCCGGTGTTCCTCACGGCCACCGTCATGCCGCTCACCTACTCGATCGCGAACGGCATCGGCGCGGGCTTCATCGCCTGGGTCGTCGTCAACGCGCTCAGCGGCAAGGCCAAGACGATCCACCCGCTCCTGTGGGTGGTCGCCGCGGGCTTCGTGCTCTACTTCGCGCGCGGTCCCCTCGAGGCCCTCTTCGCGTAACCCGCGCCCACCTCACGCAGAACGCCCGCCCGGGCCACCCCGGGCGGGCGTTCTCGCTCCCGTTAGTTGCACGCGCGCCCGGACATTCGGGCGCGCGTGCAACTAAGCGGGGTCAGTGGAAGAAGTGGCGCTCTCCCGTGAGGTAGAGCGTGACGCCGTGCTCCCGGCACGCCGCGATGACGTCCTCGTCGCGGATGGAGCCGCCGGGCTGCACGATCGCCTTCACGCCCGCCTCGAGCAGGATCCGGGGGCCGTCGTCGAACGGGAAGAACGCGTCGGATGCGGCGACCGAGCCCGCGGCACGCTCCCCCGCTCGCTCCACGGCGAGCCTGCACGAGTCGACGCGGTTCACCTGGCCCATGCCGACGCCGACGGATGCGCCGCCCGAGGCGAGCAGGATCGCGTTCGACTTCACGGCGCGCACGGCACGCCACGCGAACTCGAGGTCGGCGAGGGTGTCGGCATCCGCCGGCTCGCCCGCGGCGAGCTTCCACTGCGCGGCGGGCGCGAAGTGGTGGTCGGCCTGCTGCAGCAGGAGGCCGCCCGAGATCTGGCGCAGCTCGGTGACGGCCGGCGCGTAGTCGGCGGGGAGCTCGAGCAGACGCAGGTTCTTCTTGCCGGCGAGCACCTCGAGAGCGCCCTCCTCGAAGCCGGGCGCCACGATGACCTCTGTGAAGATCGGCGCGATCGACTCGGCGGCCTCGCGCGTGAGCGGCCGGTTGGCTGCGATGACGCCGCCGTAGGCCGACACGGGGTCGCACGCGTGCGCGAGGGCGTGGGCCTCGGCGATCGTCGCCGCCGTCGCGATGCCGCACGGGTTGGCGTGCTTGATGATCGCGACCGCGGGGCCGTCGTGGTCGTACGCGGCCCGCAGGGCGGCATCCGCGTCGACGTAGTTGTTGTACGACATCTCCTTGCCCTGCAGCTGCCGGGCCTGCGCGATGCCGCGCCCCTGCGGCGAGCGGTACAGGGCCGCGCTCTGGTGCGAGTTCTCGCCGTAGCGCAGCACGTCGGCGCGCGACCAGGTGGCGCCCGTCCAGCCGGCGAAGCCCGAGCCCTCGTCGTCGGGGGCGACGACGTCGCCCATCCAGCTCGCGACCGCGACGTCGTAGCTCGCGGTGTGCCGGAAGGCCTCTCGGGCGAGCTCGCGGCGCTCGGCGAGGGTCGTACCGCCGACCTGGAGGGCGTGCACGATGTCGGCGTAGCGCTCGGGCGAGACGACGACGGCGACGTTGGCGTGGTTCTTCGCCGAGGCGCGCACCATGGCGGGGCCGCCGATGTCGATCTGCTCGATCACGGCATCCGGGGCGGCGCCCGAGGCGACCGTCTCGGCGAAGGGGTAGAGGTTGACGACGACGAGCTCGAACGGCTCGATGCCGAAGCTCGCGAGCTCGGCCTCGTGGCTCTCGAGACGCAGGTCGGCGAGGAGACCCGAGTGCACCTTCGGGTGCAGCGTGCGCACCCGGCCGTCGAGGTGCTCGGGGAAGCCCGTGAGGTCGCCGATCTGGGTCACGGGGATGCCGGCGTCGGCGATCGCCTTCGCGGTGCCGCCCGTCGACACGATCTCGACGTCCGCGTCGGCGAGGGCGCGTGCGAGGTCGACGAGGCCCGTCTTGTCCGAGGCGGCGACGAGCGCGCGACGGATCGGGACGCGGTCGCGCTCGCGGTAGAGGGAGGGATCGATGGCGGGGCCGCTCATGCGTACTCCTTGAGGTCGATGGCGCCGTTCGCGATGTCGAGCACGGTCTGGATGAGCAGCTCGCGCTCGACGGGCTTGATGCGCTCGTGGAGGGTGGTCTCGGTGTCGCCCGGCTCGATCGGCACCCGGCGCTGGGCGAGGATCGGTCCGGTGTCGACGCCGTCGTCGACCACGATGACGCTCGCACCCGTCTGGCTGACGCCGGCGGCGAGCGCGTCCCGCACCCCGTGCGCGCCCGGGAACTCGGGCAGGTACGCGGGGTGCGTGTTGATGAGGGCGGGGCTGTACTCGGCGACCACCTGGTGCGGCAGCAGGCGCATGAGCCCGGAGAGCACGACGAGGTCGGGCTCCCACTCGCGCAGCTTCGCGAGCAGCTCGTCGCCCCACGCCTCGCGGCTGGGGTACGAGGTGAACGGAACGACGAAGCTCGGGATGCCGAACGCCTCCGCGTGGGCGAGGCCGTCGGCCTGCCGGTCGGCGCCGACGGCGACGATCCGCGCGGGGAACTCGGCGTCCTGCGCGGCTTCGAGGAGGGCGCGGAGGTTGGACCCGCCCCCTGAGATGAGGACGACGACCCGCAGCACCCGCCCAGCCTACCCGCGCCGCCGCTCCTCGCTCAGCGCTCCCGTTAGTTGCACGCGCGCTCGAACCTACGGCGGCGCGTGCAACTAACGGGAGCGGGAGGGACGCGGGAGGGGGATCGTCACGGAGCCGGCGGCGAGACCGAGGGCGATCCCGGTCGCGAACTCGAGGCCGGATGCGAGGCCCACGGCGAGCGGATCGGGGCCGACCTCGGCGAAGCGGCCCGGCCCGACACCTCCTGCGGACGCCGCCGCGAGCAGCCCGAGCAGGAGCCCGCCCGCGAGGCCCCCGCCGACCGCGACGAGGGCCGACCACCCGAGCCGCGATCCGTCGCCGATCGCGACGAGCAGCGCGGGTCGCACGGCCGCGGCGGCGAGGAAAGCGGCGATCACCGGCACCGCGAGACCGACGAAGCCGAACGCGAGGTCGCCCGCGGGCAGCGCGCCGAGGATCGGCACCGCGGGGAGCGGCCCCACGCTCGTGCCGAGCGGCGACACGAGCGACCCCGTGCCGAGCGCGAACCCGGGCCCCGCGAACCACGCGGCCGCCCACACGACGATGTTGGGGATGAGCGCGAACTGCCCCGCGGTCACGACGATGCCGCCGAGCACCTCGGTGTGCAGCGACTCGTAGAGCCGGATCGTCTGGGCGTAGCCCGCGACGAGCACGACGGTCACCGCGATCGAGCTCGCGACGAGCACGAGCATGACGGAGGCCGTGCCCGCCTTGAGCGCGGCTGCGACGGTCCCGCGCACGCGCGGGTCCCAGCGCGCGGTGAGCTCTGCGATCCGGCCGTGCGCCGTGACGCCGCGGTCGGCGTCCGCCCGGAGGATGCCGAGCAGGAGGCCGACGCCGAAGACCACGGCGGGGAGGAGCGCGCCCTGCCACAGCGACGGGGCCGCCGCCGGGTGGGACGCCGAGAGCGTGAGCAGGAGCGAGACGGCTGCGAACGCGACGAACGCCGTCAGCTCGCCGAGCATCCGGTGGCCGGTCTCGGCGACCCGCGCCCCCGCCCGGACGCCGAGCGCGAGCGTGAGCAGGGCGAACCCGAGCGCCGCGATCGAGATCGTCACGGCCGTGCCGGCGGGGGCGCCGATGACGAGCGCCGTCGTCTCGTCGAGCGCGAAGTCGACGTCGACCCCGTGGCCGATGAGCCACACGTCGACGGAGGCCCGCCAGAACCCGCTCCAGTCGGGCGCGAAGCCGAAGTGCACGGCCCACATGAGCGTCGCGAGGAGCAGCGGGATCGCGACGCCGATGGCCGCGACGAGGAGTGCCTCGAACGCCGAGAACAGCATGGTGAGGCGGCGGGTCACGTGCCGACCCTACGTCACCTCGCAGCGCTCGCCGGGGTGACGCGCAGCCCTCAGCGGGACGCGGCCTGTGCGAGCACGCGGGCCGCGGCCGCGCGCGCCTCGTCGGCCGTCGCGGCGCCGAGCGCGGCCTCCGCGGCGCGTCGGCAGTCGTCGAGCGTGTACGTCGCGAGCCGCTCCGCGACGGCGCCGAGCGCGCGCGGGGTCATCGAGAGCGAGGTCGCCCCGAGCCCCACGAGCACGGGGGCGAGCTCGGGGTCGCCGCCCGCCTCGCCGCACACCCCGACGGGCTTGCCCGCCGCGCGTCCCGCCGCCCCGACCGCGCCGATAAGGCGCAGCACGGCAGGCTGCCACACGTCGCTCAGCTCGCCGAGTTCGGCGAGCATCCGGTCGGCCGCCATCGTGTACTGGGTGAGGTCGTTGGTGCCGAGGCTCACGAAGTCGACGACCTCGAGCAGCTCGGCCGCGAGCAGCGCCGCGGACGGCGTCTCGATCATGACGCCGACCGTCTCGAGGCCCGCGGCGCGGCAGCGCTCGGCGAAGAAGCGCGCCTCCTCGACCGTCGCGACCATGGGCGCCATGACCTGCGCGTCCGCCTCCGACGCGGATGCCGCGCGCGCGAGCGCCGTGAGCTGGTCGTCGAGCAGGCCGGGGTTCCGGCGGGCGATGCGCAGGCCCCGCACGCCGAGGGCGGGGTTCTCCTCCTCGTCGTCGTTCGCGAACGGGAGCGGCTTGTCGGCCCCCGCGTCGAGCGTGCGCACGACGACCTTCCGGCCGGCGAACGGGGCGAGCACACCCCGGTAGGCCTCGGTCTGCTCGTCGACGTCGGGCGCCGTGCGCCGGTCGAGGAAGCAGAACTCGGTGCGGAACAGCCCGACGCCCTCCGCGCGGGCGTCCGCGGCGGCCACCGCGTCGTCGGGTCCGCCGACGTTCGCGAGCAACGGCACCGCGATGCCGTCGGCGGTCGCACCGTGCCCGCCGAAGACGAGCGCCTCGGCGCGCCGCGACGCCCGCGCGACGGCCTCGGCATCCGGATGCGGATCGACCGTCCCGGCGTCGCCGTCGACGAGCACGACCGCGCCCTCCTCGAGCTCGAGCGCACCCGGGACGCCCACGACGGCGGGGAGCCCGAGCGAGCGGGCGATGATCGCGGTGTGCGAGGTGGGCCCGCCGAGCTCGGTCACGAGGGCGACGCACGCACTCCCCGCGAGGGTGACGGTGTCGGCGGGGGCGAGGTCGCGCGCGACGAGCACGAACGGCTCCTCGCGCTCGGGCACGCCGGGCAGCTCGACGCCCGCGAGCTCGGCGCGGATGCGGTCGCGCACGTCGCGTAGGTCGGCGGCGCGCTCCGCCATGCGCCCGCCGAGCGCGGCGAGCGCCTCCTCGTAGCCGGCGGCGGCCTCCGCGATCGCCGCGTCGGCGGTGAGCCCGCGGTCGCGCACGGCGGCCTCCGCGAGGGCGGCGAACTCCGGGTCGAGGGCGATGAGGGCGGTCGCCTCGAGAATGCCGGACGCCTCCCCCGACGCGTGGGCCGCGCGGGCGCGGAGGGTGTCGGCGACGCGCTGGGCGGCGGGTGCGATGCGCGCCGCCTCGGCGCCGCGCTCCTCGGCGGGGAGCGTCGCTGCGGGCGCGGGGTCGGGCAGGGGCGCCGCGAGGCGCGCGACGGGCGCCGCCGCGGTGCCCGCGCTCACACCGCGGCCGTGCAGCAGCCCGTCGGCGGCGGGGGCGGGCGGCTCGGTGGGGGGCGCCGGGTCCTCCGCGTCTGCCGCGTCGAGCTCCCCGAAACCGTCCTCGACGAGCTCGGCGATGCGATCGAGCACCGACGCCGCGTCCGGGCCCGCCGCCGAGAACTCGAGCTCGGCGCCCCCCGCGGCGCCGAGGGCGAGCAGCCCCGTCATGCTCGCGGCCGAGACGGGGGCGCCGTCGGGGAGGCGGCGCACGGTGACGCGCGCGTCCGCGGAGCCCGCGATCCCCGCGAGCAGCGAGGCGGGCCGGGCGTGGAGTCCGAGGGGGTTGCGCAGGGTGAACCGGCGCGCGAGGGCGCCGGGTGCGGCGTCGCCGTCGGCCGCGCCGCCCTCGGCGGGAGCCGAATCCGCGTCCGCCTCGCCGAGGTGCGCCGTCTTCGCCCCGAGCGCACCGGCCGCCTCACGCGCGACCGCGTCGAGCGGGGCGCCCGCCGACGCCGCGACGGTCGCCGCGAGAAGCCCCTCGACGAAGGGGGCTGCGGCGAGGTGCACGGGCACGTCGCTCGACCGCAGCTCGAGCGCGAGCTCCGCGCTCATGACGGCCGAGCCGAGGTCCATGAGCACGAGCACCCCGTCGGCGCCCGCGCCCGCGAGCTCGTCGATCGCCGCGGCGACCGCCGTGGCATCCGTCCCGAGCACGGCCGTGCCGTCCGGGTCGGTGCCCGCGCCGGCCGCGAGGCGCACGGGCGGGGCCTGCTCGCCGACCATCTGGCGGGCGAGCTGATCCGCCGCCTCGGCCAGCTTCGCGCTGTGCGAGACGATGACGATGCCGATCATGATCAGGTCCCGGCGGCGGTTCCCGCGAGGGTCTCGAGCAGGATGGCGCTCGACGCCGCTCCCGGGTCGAGGTGGCCGGCGCTCCGCTCGCCGAGGTAGCTCGCCCGGCCCTTGCGGGCGACGAGCGGCTCGGTCGCGTCGCGCCCCGCGAGCGCCGCATCGGCCGCGGCCCGCGTCGCGTCGGCGAGCGAGGATCCGGATGCGAGGGCCGCGTCGAGCGCGTCGAGGCCCGGCGCGAGCGCGTCGAACATCGTCTTGTCGCCCGCCTCGGCCTTGCCGCGCGCGACGATCCCGTCGAGGCCGGCGCGCAGGGCCGCCGCGAGCGCGGCGCCGTCGAGAGACGACACCGCGCCCGCGGTCATGCCCATGCGGAGGAAGAAGGTGCCGTAGAGCGGCCCGCTGGCCCCGCCCACCGACCCGACGAGGGTCATGCCGACGGCCTTGAAGAGCTCGTCGACCGTCTCGGGGTGCGCATCATCGAGCTTCGCGACGACGGCGTCCATGCCGCGCGCCATGTTGGCGCCGTGGTCGGCGTCGCCGATCGCCGAGTCGAGCTCCGTGAGCCACGACCGCTGCTCCGCGATCTCGGCCCGGAAGGCCGTCAGCCACTCGATGAGTCCGTCGATGGTCAGGGTGTCGCCGCTCATACGGCCATCCTCCTCCTTCGTGTCCCTGCCGTCACATGCCCCAGCGGAGCCCGGGCGTGCTCACCGGCGCGTCCCACAGCCGCAGCAGCTCGTCGTCGGCGCGCAGCACCGTCACCGAGCAGCCCGCCATGTCGAGCGAGGTGATGTAGTTGCCGACGAGGCTGCGGGCGACCGTGACGCCCTTCGCCTCGAGGATCCGCGCCACCTCGCCGTACATGAGGTACAGCTCGATGAGCGGCGAGCCGCCCATGCCGTTGAGCATGACGATCGCGGGGGCGCCCGTGAAGTCGAGGTCGCTGAGGATCGGCTCGACGAGCTGCTCCGCGATCTCGGATGCGGGGGCGAGCGGCACTCGGTGGCGTCCCGGCTCGCCGTGGATGCCGATGCCGATCTCCATCTGGTCGTCGGGCAGGTCGAACGTGGGCTTCCCGGCGGCGGGCACCGTGCAGCTCGTGAGCGCCATGCCCATCGAGCGGCCGTTCGCGTCGACCTTCTCGGCGATCGCCGTGACGGCCGCGAGGTCGCGACCCTCCTCGGCGGCGGCGCCGACGATCTTCTCGAGCAGCACCGTGACGCCCACTCCGCGGCGTCCGGCCGTCCACGTGGAGTCCTGCACGGCGACGTCGTCGTCGGTGACGACCGTCGCGACCTCGACGCCGTCGGCGGCGGCGAGCTCGGCGGCCATCTCGAAGTTCATGACGTCGCCCGTGTAGTTCTTCACGATGTGCAGCACGCCCGCGCCGCGGTTCGCCGCGAGGGTCGCCGCCTGCATCTGGTCGGGCGTCGGCGAGGTGAACACCTCGCCGGCGCACGCCGCGTCGAGCATCCCGACGCCGACGAAGCCGCCGTGCAGGGGCTCGTGGCCCGATCCGCCGCCCGAGATGAGCGCGACCTTGCCGTCGGCCTTCGGGGTGGCGCGGTAGATGACGCGGTTGTCGAAGTCGACCCGGAGCTCCGGATGCGCGGCCTGCACACCGCGCAGGGACTCGATGAGCACGTCCTCCGGGGCGTTGATGAGCTTCTTCACGCGGCGACCTCCTCCTTCTCGGCGACGCCCGTGCGGTCGGCGTCGGTGTGGGCGATGAGCCCGAAGGCGAGCGCGGCGAGCGCACCCGCGAGCAGCTCGGCGACGACGTAGACCCACCACTGCTCCCAGGCGACCTCGCCGCCGAGCAGCGTCTGCACGATCATCGGGCCCGTCGTGCGGGCGGGGTTGATCGAGGCGCCCGTCGTGGGGGCGACGGGGATGATGGCGGCGAAGACGACGAAGCCGATCGCGAGACCGGCCCATCCGGCCGCCGCCTTGCGGTAGATCACGCCGAAGACGCCGAACACGAGCAGGAAGGTGCCGATGAACTCGGCGAAGAACGCCTGCGGGATCGGGGTGTCGGCGCTGTAGGCGGCGACACCGAGGCCGGCGTCCACGGCCGCCTGGCCGAGCACGCCGACGATCGCGAAGGAGCCGGCGATCGCGCCGAGCACCTGGGCGATGATGTACGCCGGCACGAGCTTCCACGGGAACTTGCGGGCCACGGCGAGGCCGAGGGTCACC
>RDDZ01000029.1 GCA_003852775.1 Microbacteriaceae bacterium
CACCGCTCCGCTCGCGCGAAGAGGGTCACCAGCACTCCATGTGGCAGGCTCTCCGGACCAACGACCTGCAGATGGTCTCGACCGACCACTGCCCGTTCTGCATGAAGGGCCAGAAGGACCTCGGCCTCGGGGACTTCCGCAAGATCCCGAACGGCATCGGCACCGTCGAGCACCGCATGGACCTCATGTACCAGGGGGTCGTGACCGGCGAGATCTCGCTCGAGCGCTGGGTCGAGCTCACGAGCACGACCCCGGCGCGGATGTTCGGCCTCTACGGCAAGAAGGGCGTCATCGCGCCCGGCGCCGACGCCGACATCGTCGTGTACGACCCGAAGGGCCACACGACGATCAGCGCGGAGACCCACCACATGAACATGGACCACTCGGCGTGGGAGGGCTTCGAGGTCGACGGCAAGGTCGACACCGTGCTCTCGCGCGGGAAGGTCATCGTCGAGGGCGACCAGTACCTGGGCGCCAAGGGAGACGGCCGCTTCGTCAAGCGCGGTCTCTCGCAGTACCTCATCTGAAAGGCTCGAATTGGACTTCGGAGCAGTAATCCAGACGAACCCGCCCGCCTCGCGGACGGTGCACCTCGCGAAGCTCGCCGAGCAGTACGGGTTCGACTACGCGTGGACGTTCGACTCCCACATCCTGTGGCAGGAGCCGTACGTCATCTACAGCCAGATCCTCGCGGAGACGCGCAAGATCAAGGTCGGCCCGTTCGTCACCAACCCGGCGACGCGCGACTGGACGGTCACGGCGTCGACGTTCGCGACGCTCAACGAGATGTTCGGCAACCGCACGGTGGTCGGCATCGGGCGCGGCGACTCGGCGGTGCGCGTCACCAACGGCAAGCCCACGACGCTCAAGGAGCTGCGCGAGTCGATCCACGTGATCCGCGAGCTCGGCAACAGCCGCGCCGTCGAGTACAACGGCTCGACGCTGCAGTTCCCGTGGTCGAAGGGCTCGGAGCTCGAGGTGTGGGTGGCCGCGTACGGCCCGCTCGCGCTCAAGCTCACGGGTGAGGTCGGCGACGGCTTCATCCTGCAGCTCGCCGACATCGACATCGCGAAGTGGATGATCAAGACGGTGCGCGACGCGGCCGAGGCCGCGGGGCGCGACCCCGACGAGATCACCTTCTGCGTCGCGGCGCCGTTCTACATCGGCGACAGCTCGGACCCCGAGACGATGCAGCACATGCGCGACCAGTGCCGCTGGTTCGGCGGCATGGTCGGCAACCACGTAGCCGACATCGTCGCCAAGTACGGCACGAGCGGCGCGGTGCCCCAGGCCCTCACCGACTACATCGAGGGCCGCAAGGGCTACGACTACAACTCGCACGGCAAGGCGGGCAACGACCACGTCGACTTCGTGCCGGACGAGATCGTCGACCGCTTCTGCATGCTCGGCACGGCGGAGGACCACATCGCCAAGCTCGAGGAGCTCAAGTCGATCGGCGTGCACCAGTTCGCGGGATACCTCATGCACGACAACAAGGAGGAGACCCTCCGCGTGTACGGCGAGACGGTCATCCCCGCGCTTCGCGAGACGGTCAAGGCCAAGTCGTGACCGAGTACGCCCAGACCGCGTCCCTCGTCGTCGCCCGTCGACGTGCGAGCGGACGCGGCTGGGCGGCCGCGGCATGGGGCGCCCTCGGCGTGCTCGCGGTCGCGGTGGTCTGGGAGCTCTACAAGTTCCTCGGTCCGGCCGAGGGCGTCACGATCGGGCAGGTCGAGGGGCAGACCGGCTCGGGCGTGATGATCCTGCCCCGCACCCACGACCGTGCGATGCCGCACATCTGGTCGATGATCATCCGCCTCGGCGAGCCCACGAGCGGCGGCTCCACACCGCCGCTCTTCGTCACGGTCGCCCAGGCGGCGCTCGTCACCCTCGGCATGGCCGCCGTCGGCTGGCTCATCGGCGTCGCCGTCGGCGCGCTGCTCGGCCTCGTCATGCAGCGCTGGAAGCTGCTCGAGTGGGGCCTGCTCCCGTGGGTCGTCGTGAGCCAGATCGTCCCGCTCATCGCCTTCGCGCCCGTCGTCAACGCGATCGGCAACCAGATCGACCGCTCCGGCACCCCGTGGCCGCAATGGCTCTCGGTCGCGGTCATCGCCTCGTACCTCGCGTTCTTCCCCATCGCCGTGGGAGTGCTGCGCGGACTCGAGGCGCCCGACCGCATCCACGTCGACCTCATGCGCAGCTACGCGGCCGGCTATTGGGCGACGCTCCTGCGGCTGCGGCTCCCGGCATCCGTGCCGCACCTGCTCCCGGCGCTGCGGCTCGCCGCCGCCAACGCCGTGCTCGGCGCCGTCGTCGCCGAGGTCTCGATCGGCATGCGCGGCGGCATCGGCCGCATGCTCATCCAGCTCGCGGGCCAGGCCTCGAGCGACCCGGCCGCGCCCTGGGGGCCGATGTTCGGCTCCATCGCGCTCGGCCTCATCGCGGCGGGCTCCGTCGCTCTCATCGGACTCGGTCTGAAGAACTACCGCAGAGGAGAGGCGAACACATGACCGCTGATCTCGCCGTCAAGGCCGCCGGCGTCGGCAAGGTCTTCGACACGAAGGCCGGAGACGTGATCGCGCTCACGGGCGTCGACCTCGAGGTGCGCGCGGGCGAGTTCGTGTCGCTCATCGGTCCGTCCGGCTGCGGCAAGTCGACGCTCCTGCGCCTCATCGCCGACCTCGACGAGGCCACGAGCGGCGAGCTCACGATCTTCGGCAAGCCGGCCCGCCGCGCCCGCATCGACCAGGACTACGGCATCGCCTTCCAACAGGCGGGCCTGCTGCCGTGGCGCACCGTCGGGGCCAACATCGCCCTCCCGCTCGAGCTGCACAAGGTCGCCAAGGCGGAGCGGGAGGCGCGCGTCGCCGAGCTCGCGGAGCTCGTCGGCCTCACCGAGTTCGTCGACCGCTACCCCGACCAGCTCTCGGGCGGGATGCAGCAGCGCGTCGCGATCGCCCGGGCGCTCGCGGCCCGCCCCAAGCTCCTGCTCATGGACGAGCCGTTCGGCGCGCTCGACGAGATGACGCGCGAGTACCTGCAGAGCGAGCTCACGCGCATCGCGACCGAGACGGGCGCCGCCGTCGTGTTCGTGACCCACTCCATCCCCGAGGCCGTGTTCCTCTCCGACCGCGTCGTCGTCATGAGCCCGCGCCCCGGACGCATCACCGACGTCATCGAGATCGGCCTCGGCGAGGTGCGCGACGAGTCCCTGCGCGAGAACCCCGTCTACTTCGAGAAGGTCACCGCGGTGCGCGAGGCGCTCCACGGCGTCAAGGTCGAGAGGGCCAACGAGCGATGAGCACGGCCGGCCCCGGCGCGACGCGCCTGGCGCAGTGGCTGCGGGTGGCGTCGCCGATCGGCGTGGGCGTGCTCATGCTCGTCGCGTGGGCGCTCTACGTCGAGTTCGGCAACGCGCCCCGGATGCTGCCCAGCCCGATCGCGGTGGGCGAGGAGTTCGGCTTGCGTTGGGGCATCATCTGGGACGACATGGTCATCACGGCCACGAACGCCCTCATCGGCCTCACGGTCGGCGCGATCCTCGCGGTCGTGCTCGCGGGCCTCGCGGCCGCGTGGCGGCCGATCGACGGCATGCTCGCCCCGCTCGTCGCGGCGCTCGCCGTCATCCCGATCGTCGCGATCACGCCCATCCTCAACACGATGTTCGGCGCCTCGAGCCAGTTCGGGCGCCAGGCCGTCGCGATGATCGCGGCCTTCATCCCCGTCTTTGTCAACGTGCTGCGCGGCCTGCGCCAGACCAAGCCCGTGCACCGCGACCTCATGCGCGCGTCCGCCGCCTCGAGCGGGCAGACGTTCCGGATGCTGACTTTGCCCACCGCGATGCCCTACCTCATGACGGGCCTGCGCGTCGCGGCCTCCCTCGCCGTCATCGCGGCGCTCGTCGCCGAGTACTTCGGCGGCCCGTCCGACGGGATCGGCACGTCGATCGCGACCTACGCGAAGTCCGGCAGGGCCGCGCTCGCGTGGGCGTACGTCGGCGGCGGCATCCTCATCGGTCTCGTGTTCTTCCTCATCACCGCGTTCCTCGAACGCCTCGTGGCGAGGCACGCGCCGGGCTGACCCGGCACCCGCACCAGAAAGCACCACCTGCACCATCCCGAACACCAGGATCCCCGGATCCGCCACCACAGAACGAAAGGGAACAGCATGAGACTCAGCAAGAGGCGCGGCCTCGGACTCGCGTCCGCGGCCGCCGTCACGGCGCTCGCTCTCGCCGCGTGCACGGGTCCGTCGGACTCCGACTCGAACGGCGCGGACGGCGACTTCACGCCCCTCACCTCCATCAAGCTGCAGCTCCAGTGGCTGCCGCAGGCCCAGTTCGGCGGCTACTTCGTCGCGCTCGAGAAGGGCTATTTCGAGGAGGAGGGCTTCGACTCGGTCGAGATCGTCCCCTCCGGTGGCGACATCGTCCCGCAGGACGCGCTCGTCGCGGGCGACGTCGACTTCGCGGTCGCGTGGGTCCCGAAGGTGCTCGGCAGCATCGAGGCCACGGGCGTCGAGCTGACGAACATCGCCCAGGTCTTCCAGAGCTCGGGCACGCTCCAGGTGTCGTGGAAGGGCGACGGCATCACGTCGGTCGCCGACTTCGAGGGCAAGCGCATCGGCTCGTGGGGCTTCGGCAACGAGTGGGAGATCTTCGCCGCCATGGCGGCCGAGGGCCTCGACTCGACGACCGTGTCGATCACGACGCAGGACTTCTCGATGAACGCCCTGCTCGACGGCGACGTCGACGCGGCCCAGGCCATGACGTACAACGAGCTCGCGCAGGTGCTCGAGACGGTCGACCCGGCCACGGGCGAGCTCTACACGCTCGACGACCTCGACATCGTCGCCTACGAGGACACCGAGGGCGCCATGCTCCAGGATGCCCTGTGGGCCGACACGCAGCGCCTCGAGACCGACCCGGCCTACGCGGACGCCGCCGTGCGCTTCCTCAAGGCCGTCGCGAAGGGCTGGCTCTACGCGCGTGACAACCCGGAGGAGGCCGCCGAGATCGTCTACGACATCGCGTCGAACGCCGAGGCCGCCTTCCCGGTCGGCCCCGTGCACCAGCTCTGGATGATGAACGAGACCAACAAGCTCGTCTGGACGGGCGCCGAGTTCGGTGTCATCGACGAGGCGGCCTGGAAGAAGACCGTCGCGGGTGCGCTCTCGGCCGTCAACCAGGACGGGCTCAACCTCATCACGGAGGAGCCGCCGGCTTCGGCGTACTCGAACGAGTACATCAAGAAGGCGCTCGCGGAGCTCGCCGAGGAGGGCTTCGACCTCTCGGGCGCCTACACTCCGATCGACGTCGTCCTCACCGAGGGCGGTCAGTAACAACACCACCGACGGGGCGGGCGGCTTCCGGGCCGTCCGCCCCGTCACCCCGCCATCCGGCGGCCCAGCCAGGGAACAGATACATGAGCACCAACCAGCACACCGTCGACCTCGACCGCGCCCACGTGTTCCACTCGTGGTCCGCGCAGGGCGCGCTCGCGCCCCTCGTCATCGCGGGAGCCTCCGGAACGGAGGTGTGGGACTACGACGGGAACCGCTACCTCGACTTCTCGAGCCAGCTGGTCAACGTCAACATCGGCCACTCGCACCCGAAGGTCGTCGCCGCCATCCAGGAGCAGGCCGCGACCCTCGCGACCGTCGCCCCCGCGCATGCGAACCTGCAGCGCGGCGAGGCGGCGGCACGCATCCTCGACAAGGCCGGCCCCGGCTTCCACAAGGTGTTCTTCACCAACGGGGGCGCGGATGCCAACGAGAACGCCATCCGCATGGCGCGCCTGTTCACCGGGCGCGACAAGGTGCTCTCCACCTACCGCAGCTACCACGGCAACACGGGCGCCGCCGTCGTCGCGACCGGCGACTGGCGCCGCGTGCCGAACGAGTACGCGCGCGGCCACGTGCACTTCTTCGGGCCGTTCCCGTACCGCTCCGAGTTCTGGTCGGAGACGCCCGAGCAGGAGACGGAGCGTGCGCTCCAGCACCTCGAACGCGTCATCGTCTCGGAGGGCGCGGACTCGATCGCAGCGCTCCTGCTCGAGGGCGTGCCCGGCACCGCCGGGGTCATCGTGCCCCCGCCCGGCTGGTACGCGGGCGTGCGCGCCCTGTGCGACAAGTACGGCATCGTCTGGATCGCCGACGAGGTCATGTCGGGCTTCGGCCGCACGGGCGACTGGTTCGCGTGGCAGAACCCCGAGGTCAACCCCGACCGTGTCGTGCCCGACCTCATCACCTTCGCGAAGGGCGTCAACTCCGGCTACGTGCCGGTCGGCGGCGTCGTGATCTCGGACCCGATCTCGCACACCTTCGACGAGCGGGTGTTCCCCGGCGGGCTCACCTACTCGGGCCACCCGCTCGCCGCGGCCTCGATCGTCGCCTCGATCGACGCGATGGTCGAGGAGGGCATCATCGAGAACGCCGCGACCATCGGCCGCGACGTGCTCGGCCCGGGCCTGAAGGCCCTCGCCGAGGCGCACCCGATGATCGGCGAGGTGCGCGGTCTCGGCGTCTTCTGGGCGCTCGACCTCGTCACCTCGCGCGAGACGCGCGAGCCCGTGCCCGCGTCCACGATCGGCGCCCTCAAGAAGGAGCTCATGGCCCGCGGCCTGCTGCCCTTCGCGGCCGACAACCGCATCCACGTCGTGCCGCCGTGCACCGTGACCGCGGAGGAGTGCCGTCGCGCGCTCGCCATCCTCGACGAGGCGTTCACCGCCGTCGAGCAGCAGTGACGCCCGGGTCCCGGGCGGGGGAGCGCGCCTCCTCCGTCCGGGACCAGGCGCCCCGCATCACCGACGCGTAGAATCGGCCACCGTGCCTGCCCACCAGAACCCCTACCTCGTGCCCGTGCACGACCTCATGCACCGCCCCGGCGAGATGCGCGAGCGTGTGCTCGAGTTCGACGTCCCCGAGCGCCTCGGCGAGTCCGTCGCGTCCGTGAAGGAGGGCACGCCCCTCCGCATCGACCTCCGCCTCGAGGGCCTCCACGACGGCATCCTCGTGACGGGCGAGGTCGACACGACCGCCGACGGCGAGTGCGTGCGCTGCCTCGACCCCGTCGAGCTCCTGGTCGAAGTCGAATTCCAGGAGCTTTTCGCGTATTCTGAGGACGAAGCTTTCGACTTCGCGATTCGAGACGACCACGTGGATCTCGAATCCGTCGTGCGGGATGCGGTGGTGCTGGCACTGCCGTTCCAGCCGGTCTGCCGACCGGACTGCCCCGGTCTCGACCCCGCCACGGGGGAGAAGCTGGAGGACGGTGCCGTGACGCAGAACCGCGAGGTGACCGACCCCCGGTGGGCCGCGCTCGAGGGCTTCCGCCCCAGCTCCACCGACACCGAATAGACCTCCGGCGCGCGCGAGCGCACGCCGAACACGAAAGAAGAGACACCATGGCCGTTCCCAAGCGCCGCCAGTCGCGTGCCAACACGCACGCCCGCCGTTCGCAGTGGAAGGCGTCCGTGCCGACCCTCGTGAAGACCGTCGAGAACGGCAAGGTCACCTACAGCCTCCCGCACCGCGCCAAGGTCGTCGAGGACTCCGCCGGCACCCCCCTGTACCTCGAGTACAAGGGCCGGAAGGTCGCCGACGTCTGAGGTCGTGCCGTCCGCACCCCTCCCGGACGGTGACGCGGACCGCGCCGAGCTGAACTCGGTGCTGCAGCTCGAGATCGATCCCGAGCTGCTCACTCTCGCGCTCACGCACCGGTCGTACGCATACGAGAACGGCGGCATCGGGCACAACGAGCGGCTCGAGTTCCTCGGCGACTCGATCCTGGGGCAGGCCGTCACGGTCATGCTCTACCTCGAGAACCCCGACGTCGACGAGGGCGAGCTGGCGAAGCGCCGCGCGAGCCTCGTGAGCTCCGCCGCCCTCGCCGAGATCGCCGGCCACATCGGCCTCGGCCGCTACCTCCTGCTCGGTCGCGGCGAGGAGCTCACGGGCGGCCGCGAGAAGCAGTCGATCCTCGCGGACGCCGTCGAGGCGATCATCGGCGCCGCCTACCTCTCGGTGGGCCCCGACGCGGCGACCGCGCTCGTCATGCGCCTCATCGCCCCGCTGCTCGCCGACCCCGACCGCTTCGGCGCCGCCATGGACCCGAAGACGAGCCTCCAGGAGCTCTCGACGCGCCTCGGCAAGGGACTGCCGCAGTACACGGTGACCGACTCCGGTCCCGACCACTCCAAGCGCTTCTCCGCCACGGTCGCCCTCGCCGGCGAGCCGATCGCGACGGGCGACGGCACGAGCAAGAAGCAGGCCGAGATGGCCGCCGCGCTCGCCGCGTGGGCGATCCTGCAGCGCTCCAAGCGCTGAGCCGGAGCCCCCGTGCCCGAACTGCCCGAGGTCGAGGTCGTCCGCGGCGGGCTCGTCCCCGCCGTCACGGATGCGCACGTCGCGCGCGTGCGCGTGCTCGACGAGCGCTCGCTGCGCCGTCATCCGGGTCCCTCCGAGGACTTCGTCGAGCGCCTCACGGGGGCGCGTCTCGCCTTCCCCTCCCGCCGCGGGAAGTACCTCTGGATCCCGTTCCAGGGGGCGGACGAGGCGCTCGTCGTGCACCTCGGCATGAGCGGCCAGGTGCTCCTGCGCGACCCCGGCGCCGAGGTCGCGAAGCTCACGCGCATCGTGCTCGACGTCGACCAGCCGGCCTATGGCCCCGTGCGGCTCGACTTCGTCGACCAGCGCATCTTCGGCTCCATGGCGATCGACGCGCTCGTGCCGACGCGCGACCGCCCCGACGAGCGGGTCCCGGTCTCCGTCGCCCACATCGCGCGCGACCCGCTCGACCCGCACTTCGACGACCGCGCCTTCCTCGACCGGCTCGCCCGCCGCGACACGACGATCAAGCGCGCCCTCCTCGACCAGACCCTCGTCTCGGGCATCGGCAACATCTACGCCGACGAGGCGCTGTGGGCCTCGCGCATCCACCACGACCAGCCGACGCGCGCGCTCAGCCGCCCGCGTGCCCGCGCGCTGCTCGCCGAGGTGCGCACGGTGCTGCGGAAGGCCCTCGCCGAGGGCGGCACGAGCTTCGACGCGCAGTACGTCAACGTCAACGGCGCCTCCGGCTACTTCTCGCACTCGCTCAACGCCTACGGGCAGCACGGCAGGCCGTGCCCGCGCTGCGGCACCGCCATCGTGCGCGAGACGTTCATGAACCGCGGCTCGCACTTCTGCCCGCGCTGCCAGCGCATCCGGATGCCGCGGTAGCGGGTCGTTCGTGTTCACGTCAAGCGTCGCTCGTAGCAAGGCGCTCAAGTTGGCCGAGAGTGTCGGCTCGCTATACGTCGCTTCCGTAGTATGCGTGCCGGACCATTCTCGTGATTGTCAGTTTAAGTTGTATCGCAACGTTTGGCTTGAAAGTAAACACCACGTACACTTTCAACATGGACTTGGGGATGTTCGTCAACCCCGAGATGGGTTCCTTGGTTGCCATCTCCGGCACCGACGCCTACCTCGGGGAGTGGGCACACCAGGCGTTCGTGCCGGTGCCGCTCCCACCATCCGCTCCTCCCCTCTCCGGGCAGGCGTACTTGGCCGTCGCGGATGCGCGTGCTTCTCTTGCTGCGCTGGACAACACGGCCCGCCAACTCCCTAATCCTCAACTCTTGCGGCACCCAGCGCTTCAGCGCGAAGCGCAGAGTACATCGGCACTCGAAGGTACATACGCTCCGCTGGAGTCAGTGCTCACGGCTGACGAGGACAGTCCCCGCACGCCCGAACTCGTCGAGGTCTTGAACTACGTGCGCATGGCCAACGAAGGGTTCGACCATGTTCGGGCGGGGCGGCCAATCTCGGTTTCTTTCTTGAGCAGCATGCAAGGGCTACTCATGAGAGGCACACCGCTTGAGAGTGAATCAGGGCGGGTGCGCGACAGTCAGGTTGTCATCGGCAGGCGGACGGACGCTCCGGTCGGGGCTTTCCCGGTGTACGCGGCGAGGTTCGTTCCATCGCCCCCGGGCCTTGATCTGGAGGCGCGGCTTCGTGATCTCGCCGACTGGATGCAGGCAGATCATGCGGGTGTCATCGATCCGGTCGTCGCCGCGGCAATGGCTCACTATCAGTTTGAAACCCTCCACCCGTTCCGCGACGGCAATGGCCGACTGGGCCGGTTCCTCATCGTCGTGCAGTTGCTGCACGACGGCGTGCTGTCGGAACCTACGCTGACGGTTTCGCCGTGGTTTGAGGCCCGTCGTGCTGAGTACTACGACCGTCTCCTTGCCGTCAGCACCCACGGGGATTGGGACGCGTTCGTTGAGTTCTTCGCGAGAGGTCTCCAAGCTGCTGCTGACCAGACGCATCGTCAAATGAACGTCCTCGTGGGCGTGCAGGCGGAGCTGAAGGAGCGGATCCGGCAGTCCAAGCTGCGGGCAGATTCGGCGCACGCGATCGTGGACTTCGCGGTCGCGAATCCGACCTTCTCCATCTCGAAGGCTCAGGCGGCACTCGGACTCTCGTACCAGCGCGTAAACACGCTGGTGCATCAGCTCGAGGATCTCGGTGTCCTCCAGCGTTTCTCCACTACGCCACAAGGACATCGATACTTCGCGCCCAAAGTGCTCCGAGCGCTGACTGAGCCCTCATAGAGGTCGTGTGCTCCCGCGAGGAGGGCTACCTCGTTCGCCGACAGCGTTCCGGGTCGCGGCCCGCGCACCAGCGATCTCGAAGGCTCTCCCGGTAACCTGTGGCCAGGACCCGACGTAAGGACACGCCATGGCCAACCCTGCTTTCTCGACGAATCCCGCGTTCAACGGCAAGGGGGTGCCCACGATCCCCACGCCCACGCCCGAGCAGCTCCAGCAGCAGTTCGAGCTGCCGTCGGCTCCGGACCCCGCCGCCGCGGCCCCGATGACGGTCGACGGCACGGTCCGCGTCTCGCTCGGCACCTTCGGCGTGCTGCTCGCCGGTGCGGCGATCGGCTGGATCACGGTCGGCCTCGTGCCGATGCTGTGGATCGGCGCCGCCCTCGTGGGCTTCGTGCTCGCGATGATCAACATCTTCAAGCGCGAGCCCTCGCCCGCGCTCATCCTCGGCTACGCCGGCGCCCAGGGCGTCTTCCTCGGCGGCATCTCGGCGTTCTACGAGGCGATGTTCCCGAACATCGTGAGCCAGGCCGTCCTCGCGACCTTCTGCGTCGTGGGCGTCACGCTCTTCCTGTTCGCGAGCGGCCGCGTGCGCGCCTCGGCGAAGGCCACGAAGGTCTTCCTCATCGCGATGGTCGGCTACCTCGTCTTCTCGCTCATCAACGTGGGCCTCATGCTCTTCGGCGTCAACAACGACCCGTGGGGCCTGCTCACGGGCGTGACGATCGCGGGCATCCCGCTCGGCGTCATCCTCGGCGTCTTCGCGGTGCTGCTCGGCGCCTACTCGCTCGTGCTCGACTTCGACTTCATCCAGAAGGGCGTGCAGAACCGCATCCCGAAGAAGTACCAGTGGACGGGCGCGTTCGGCGTCATGGTCACGGTCATCTGGCTCTACCTCGAGATCCTGCGCCTCATCGCGATCGCGCGGCGCTGACCATCTGGCGAGAGGGCGCCTCGCGGCTCACCTGAGGTCGAGCCGCCAGGCGCCCTCGTACGCCATGGGCGCGAATCCGAGCGCCTCGTTGACGGCGAGCATGTGCCGGTTCTCGTCGGCGTTCCACGTGATGATCGACGGGTGACCGGGGTGCTCGCCTTCGAGCTGCTCGAGGTTCTCGAGCTTGAGGAGCATCCCGAGGGCGTGGCCGCGGTGCTCGCGCAGCACGAGCGTGTCCTCCTGTGAGACGGCGCGCGTGATGTCGACGGGCGTGTTGAGCTCCGTGAATCCCACGAGCCGGCCCTCACCGAGGTGCTCGACGGCGGCGGTGATGACGACCGCCTCGTCGCTCTCCCTGCGCGCTTCGTAGTCGGCGACGCGCTCGGCGGTCCACACGTCCTCCGGCTCCTCGAGCCCCGCCTGCGGGGCGTCGGTGCTCATGCGCGTGCGGAGCACCGCCATGTCGGCGAGGAAGCGCTCGGGGGAGGGCCCCGCCCAGCGGTGGACCCGGTAGTCCGGCCCGCTGCGCTCGTGCGCGAGACGGATGCGCGCCCGCAGCTCGTCGGGGTCGAGCGGCAGCCCCAGCCGGCTCGCCCGCACGACCTGCTCGAGGCGGTAGCCGCGGGCGAGGAGGAAGCGCACCTCGCGGTTGTCGGCCGGGAGCGAGCCGAAACCCGTCGGCGGCACGAGGCGGGGGCCGGGGCCGTCGGGGGAGACGGCGTACACGATCGCGTGCGAGTGGCCGGCCTCGCGCGCGACGGTCTCCACGTGGTCGGCGAGCGCGCGTCCGATCCCGCGGCCGGTGGCAGCCGGGTGCACGCGCACGTCGACCCAGCACGCCCCCGCGGGCTCGTCGAGCTGGGCCTCGATCATGCCGCGCGCGACGATGCGCCCTCCGTCGCGCACGGCGAACAGCCGGTGCGGCGCGTGCGGGTCGCTCCAGCTCGCGAGCAGCCGCGGGGCGTCGACCCGCACGTCGGGGGTGCCGTAGCCCGCCTCCTCGGCGGCGTTGCGCACCTCGACCGTCGCGAGCACGTCGGCGGCGGCCGGGCTCCCGTCGAGCGCGGACGGGATGGGGAGCTCCTCGACGACGATGTCGGTCATCCGACCAGCATGGTCCTTCCGCGGCGCGATGGCATCCCCCCGCCCGTCCGGGCCGGTAGCGTAGAGCGACGCCGCGAGACGGCAGAGACGGAGGTGGCCGGGTGCATCTGAAGAGCTTGACCCTCAAGGGATTCAAGTCGTTCGCCCAGCCGACCACCTTCGCCTTCGAGCCCGGTGTCACGTGCGTCGTCGGCCCGAACGGCTCCGGCAAGTCGAACGTCGTCGACGCGCTCGCCTGGGTCATGGGCGAGCAGGGCGCGAAGACCCTCCGCGGCGGCAAGATGGAGGACGTCATCTTCGCGGGCACCGCGACGCGCGGCCCGCTCGGCCGCGCCGAGGTGCAGCTCACGATCGACAACTCCGACGGCGCCCTGCCGATCGAGTACACCGAGGTCACGATCTCGCGCACCCTGTTCCGAAACGGCGGCAGCGAGTACGCGATCAACGGCGAGCAGTGCCGCCTCCTCGACGTGCAGGAGCTCCTCTCCGACTCGGGCCTCGGCCGCGAGATGCACGTCATCGTGGGCCAGGGTCAGCTCGACCAGGTGCTGCACGCGACCCCCGAGGACCGCCGCGGTTTCATCGAGGAGGCGGCCGGCATCCTCAAGCACCGCCGCCGCAAGGAGAAGACCCTCCGTAAGCTCGACGCGATGCAGGCCAACCTCACGCGCCTCTCGGACCTCGCGGGCGAGATCCGCCGCCAGCTCAAGCCGCTCGGACAGCAGGCCCAGATCGCGCGCGAGGCCCAGACGATCGCGGCCATCGTGCGCGACGCGCGAGCTCGCCTGCTCGCCGACGAGGTCGTCGAGCTGCGCAAGGCGATCACCGACGTCACCCGCAGCGAGTCGGAACGCAAGACCGAGCGCGTGGTGCTGCAGGAGCAGCTCGACCAGTCGAAGCTGCGCCAGGCGCGCATCGAGCAGTCGTCGACCTCAGAGGCGGTCGACGAGGCCCGCCGCGTCGCGTTCGGGCTCGAGCAGGTGCAGGACCACCTGCGTTCCCTCTACACGCTCGCCAACCAGCGCCTCTCGCTGCTGTCGCAGCAGGCCGAGCTCCCGGGTATGGGTTCGACGCTCTCGGAGTCGCAGGTGGCCGACGCGTACGCCGAGGCGGAGCGCCTGCAGGGGGGCATCGCGGAGGCGGAGGCCGTGCTCGGCCGCGCCACCGCCGCGACCGCCACGGCGCGCGCGAGCCTCGACTCGCTCGACGAGGAGATCAGTGCCCAGTCGGCGCTCGTGAGCCAGCACGACCTCGAGCAGGGGCGCCTCGCGGGCGCCGTGCGCGCGGCCGAGGAGCGTCTCGGCGCCCTGCGCGCGCAGCTCGAACGGCAGCGCACCGCCTTCGCCGCCGCCGAGGAGCGCCGCGAAGCCGCGCGCGCCGAGCTCGTGGCCCTCGAGGGTGACGAGGAGGGCGTGGCCGAGGACACCGAGCTCGCGGGCGCCGTCGAGGCCGCCGAGCGCTCGGTCAAGGAGCTGCAGGAGCGCGTCGACGCGCTGCGCGAAGAGCTGCACGCCGCCGAGCGCGAGCGCGACGCCCTCGCCGCCCGCACGAGCGCCCTCACGATGGCGACCGACCAGCAGGACGGCTCGCACCAGATCATCGGCCTGGGCGGCATCCGCGGCCTCGTCGCCGAGCACATCAAGGTCGAGGCGGGTTTCGAGGCGGCGATCGCCGCGGCGCTCGGCTCGCTCGCGGACGCCGTGCTCGCCGACACGTGGGACTCCGGTGTCGCGGCGCTCGACCACGCGCGCGAGGCGGCCGCCGGCCGCGTCGAGATCGTCGTCGCGGATGCCGCGGCGCCCGCCGACCCGACGGGCCTTCCCGCGGGTGTGCGCTCGGCCGCGTCGCTCGTGACGGGGCCGAACGGCATCCGGGGGGTGCTCGCGGGCGTCGTCGTCGCCGACGACCTCGAGGCCGCCCGGAAGGCGTGGCCCGCGCTCGCGAAGCTCGGCGGCATCACCGTCATCACGCGCGACGGCGAGGTGCTCGCCGAGCACGTGCTGCGCGGCGGCTCGGGCACGGGCCGCAGCCGCATCGAGCTCCTCGCCGAGCGCGACGCCGCGGAGCAGAAGCTCGTCGGGGTCACCACGACCATCGAGCGGCTCGCCCACGAGCTCGCCGAGCACCGCGAGAAGCTCGACCTCGCGCGCATCGACCTCGTGCAGGCGCAGACCGCCCTCAAGGAGTTCGAGACGCGCCTCGCCGAGCGCAGCGAGGCCCTCGGGCGCTCACGCGTGCAGCTCGAGGCGGCCGCCGCCGAGAGCGAGCGCCTCGCGGATGCCATGGCCGGCCTCGGCGAGCAGGTCGCTGCCGCGGAGGCGGGACTCGAGAAGGCCGTCGCCGAGCGCGACGCGCACGCCGCGACCCCGCGCCCCATCCTCGACGTCTCCGCGCGCGACGCCCTGCTCACCGAGCTCGAGAACGCGCGCGCCGTCGAGGTGGCCGCCCGCGTCGAGCTCGAGACGGCCCGCGAGCGCGTGCGCGCCGCCCGCGAGCAGGCCGACCAGCTCAAGCGCCGGCTCGACGCCGAGCGCGCCGCGGCCGAGGAGGCGGCCCGGCTCGCCGTCATCCGCCGCCACCAGATCGAGGCCGCGCAGGGTGTCATCGAGGCGCTGCCGGCCGTGCTCGACACCGCCGACCGCTCGGTGGCCGAGGCGCGCGTCGCGCTCGCCGCGGCCGAGGCCGAGCGCGCGAAGCAGAACGAGGAGCTCAGCGAGCTGCGCCGCAACGAGGCCGTGCTGCGCGAGCGCCTCGCGGCCCTCAACGAGAACGTGCACGGCCTCGAGATGCAGGCCTACGAGAAGAAGCTGCACCTGTCGAGCCTGCTCGAGCGCGCCGCCGACGAGCTCGGTCTCGTCGAGGACGTGCTCGTGGCCGAGTACGGGCCCGACGTGCCCGTGCCGGTCGACGACCCCGCCGCCTCCGCCCCTGCCGAGGGGGAGGACGGCGAGGACGCCGAGCGCGAGGTGCGCACCGAGCCGTTCGACCGCGCGAAGCAGAAGACCCGCCTCGAGCGCGCCGAGCGCAAGTACGCGCAGCTGGGGCGCGTGAACCCGCTCGCCCTCGAGGAGTTCGCCGCGCTCGAGCAGCGCCACAAGTTCCTCACCGAGCAGCTCGCTGACCTGCAGGCCACGCGCAAGGACCTCCTCACGATCATCGAGGAGATCGACGAGAAGATGCAGGACATCTTCGCGGCCGCCTTCGCCGACACGAAGGCCGCGTTCGACGAGGTGTTCCCGCTGCTGTTCCCGGGCGGCACGGGCTCGCTGCACCTCACGAACCCCGACGACATGCTCACGACGGGCATCGAGGTCACGGTCAAGCCCGCGGGTAAGAAGATCGAGCGCCTCTCGCTGCTCTCCGGCGGCGAGCGCTCGCTCGCGGCCGTCGCGCTGCTGTTCGCGATCTTCACGGCCCGCCCGAGCCCGTTCTACATCCTCGACGAGGTGGAGGCGGCGCTCGACGACGCCAACCTCGGCCGCCTGCTCACCGTCATCGAGCGCCTGCGGGAGAACTCGCAGCTCATCGTCATCACGCACCAGAAGCGCACGATGGAGATCGCGGATGCGCTCTACGGCGTCTCGATGCGCCAGGACGGCGTGAGCGCGGTCGTGGGCCAGCGCGTCACGACCGAGGCCGAGCGCGCGAGCTGACGCGCCGCATCCGGATGCCGCGCGGCGCGATCTCCAACGTGCGCTTCGGCGACCACAACACGGGCCACGACATCATCCACTTCACCTACGGCGACGGTGCCCTCTACCAGCCTGATCCCGGCTTCCCGGGCCGCTCGGTGCTCATGATCGACGTCACCGTCACGGGCGACTACGACCTCACGGGCGCCGCCGACCCGAGCGTGCTGAGCGGGCTCCGCACGATCGAGGAGGCCGCGCCGAGTGCCACGCAGGCCGCCGCCCTCGGCGGCACGGCCGGGCTCCTCACGCTGCTCGTGGCGCGCCCGGGCTACCTCGTCGACACCGTGCTCGATCGTCGCTGGGCGCAGCTGCGGGCGTGGTGGCGGACGCGCCGCGCGCGGCCCGCGGCACGTCCCGCCCGGCGTCAGCCCCGGTGGCTCGTCTGGCCGGGCTTCGCGGCCGCGGCGATCGTGCGCCGCATCCAGCCGGACGCGCAGCCGCGCATCACGTTCCGCTGGGGCTCGCTGCCCCTCGCGCTCCTGCCGCTCGCGGCGCTCGACGGCGCGATCGTGTTCGCGTGGCGCAAGCTCGTGTGGTTCCTCGTCTACCTCGTGGGGGTCGCCGCGTTCGGGCTCGTCACGTTCACGGTGCCCGAGGCGTGGACCGAGGTCGGCGACGACTACCTGCGCTGGGTGCTCGTGTTCGTCGTCTTCGCGGTGGTCGCGACCGGCGCGTGGGCGCTCGACGTCCGGCTCGAGCGGCGGAAGCTGCGGCGCGTCCAGGAGCGCGGGGCCCAGGCGGTCGGCTGACGGGTCGGAGTCACGCCTCGACGGGCTCGCCGTTGATCGTGAGCACGCGCCAGGCGTCGCCGTCGCGCTCGATCGCCGACACGGCGCCGTTGAGCACGACCCTCACGGGGTAGCCCGTGAGGCGGATGAGGGTGTACTTCATGATCGTGCCGTGACACACGACCACGACGTTCTGGCCCGTGTGGTCGGCGTCGATGCGCGCGAGCCCCGCGAGGCAGCGGTCGACGACCGCGTCGAGCGGCTCCGCGCCCGGGTAGTCGCGATTCGGCCAGCGTTCGATCGCCTCCCTGTCGGGGGTGCCCTCGAGCGGTCCGTAGTCGCGCTCGACGAGCTCCGGGTAGGCGGGGCCGAGGGGGAGGCCGAGGTCGTCGGCCACGATGCGCGCGGTCTCGCGCGCCCGGGCGAGCGGGGAGCTCACGACGGCGTCCCACGACCACCGCTCGAGCATCCGCCCCGCCTCGCGGGCCTGCTCGCGGCCGGTGTCGTTGAGCGGGATGTCGCTCGAACCCTGGAACAGCCCCCGCCGGTTCCAGTCGGTCTGGCCGTGGCGGATGAATGCGAGCGTCACCCGACGAGTCTCCCAGACCGCGCCCGATAGCCTGGACGCATGGCGGCATCCTGGTCCCTCGGCAGCGCCCTGCGCGGCATGTTCGCGAAGCCCACGATCGACGAGAACACGTGGGACGACCTCGAGACGGCCCTGCTGGGCGCCGACTTCGGCCCCGACCTCACCGAGAAGCTCGTCGACGAGCTGCGCGACAAGGTCGCCCGCTACCGCACGACCGACCCGAAGGACCTCCAGCGGATGCTGCGGGAGACGATCGAGGAGCGACTCGCGAAGCTCGACTCGACCCTCACGCTCAGCAACCGCCCCGCCGTCGTGCTCGTCGTCGGCGTCAACGGCGTCGGAAAGACGACGACGATCGGCAAGTTCGCCAAGTTCCTCGTCACCCACGGGCGCTCGGTCGTCGTGGGCGCCGCGGACACCTTCCGCGCGGCCGCCGTCGAGCAGCTCGCGACGTGGGCGGATCGGGCAGGGGCGCGCATCGTGCGGCCGCAGCAGGCGGGGCAGGACCCGGCATCCGTCGCGTACCAGACCGTCGAGCTCGCCCGGCGCGAGGGCGTCGAGATCGTGCTCATCGACACGGCCGGCCGCCTGCAGACGAAGTCGGGGCTCATGGACGAGCTCAGCAAGGTGCGCCGCGTCGTCGAGAAGCTCGAGCCGGTGGCCGAGGTGCTGCTCGTGCTCGACGCGACGACGGGCCAGAACGGGCTCGCGCAGGCCGACGCCTTCGTGCAGCACGCGGGCGTGACGGGTCTCGTGCTCACGAAGCTCGACGGCTCCGCGAAGGGCGGGTTCGTGCTCGCCGTGCAGGAGAAGACGGGCATCCCCGTGAAGCTCGTGGGTCAGGGCGAGGGCATCGGCGACCTCACGGGCTTCACGCCCCACGTCTTCGCGCAGCAGCTCGTCGGCTGACCGGCCTGCGCGCGATCGCGCCGCGGCTGCGGCAGGATGGGGGCGTGAGCGACGACGCGACGGCCCCCTTCCTCCTCGACGCGGGCGGAGACGCCGGCACCGACCCCCGGACCTTCGCGGGCGGCGCGGCCGACATCGAGGCCGCCGGCTTCGACGGCATCTTCGCCGCCGAGACGAGCCACGATCCGTTCATCGCGCTCGCGGCCGCCGCCATGCGCACCGAGCGCGTGAGCCTCATGACGGGCATCGCCGTCGCCTTCGCGCGCAACCCCATGACGGTCGCCGAGACCGCGAACGACCTGCAGCTCGTCTCGGGCGGGCGCTTCATCCTGGGCCTCGGCTCGCAGATCAAGCCGCACATCGAGCGCCGCTTCTCGATGCCGTGGTCGGCCCCCGCCGCGCGGATGCGCGAGTTCGTCGCCGCCGTGCGCACCATCTGGTCGTCGTGGGAGACGGGCGAGAAGCTCGCGTTCGAGGGCGAGCACTACCGCCACACCCTCATGACGCCGTTCTTCTCGCCGGGCCCCAACCCCTTCGGCGCCCCGCCGATCTGGATCGCCGCCGTCGGCGAGAAGATGACCGAGACGGCGGGCGCCGTCGCCGACGGCGTCCTCGCCCACACCTTCACGACCGAGCGCTACCTGCGCGAGGTGACCCGCCCCGCGCTCGAGCGGGGCGCGGCCTCCGCGGGGCGCGACGCCTCGACGCTCGGCATCAGTATCCCGGCGTTCGTCGCGGTCGGGGAGACGGATGCCGAGCTCGCCGGCGCGATCCGGGCCACGAAGGCGCAGATCGCCTTCTACGGCTCGACCCCCGCCTACCTGCCCGTGCTCGCCCTGCACGGCTGGGAGGGGGTGCACGAGAAGCTCAACGCGGCGTCGAAGCGCGGCGAGTGGGCCCAGATGGCCGAGCTCGTCGACGACGACATGCTGCGGGCCTTCGCGGCGGTCGGCTCGCCCGCCGAGGTCGCGACGCAGCTGCGCGAGCGGTTCACGGGTCTCGTGACCCGGCTCTCGTTCAGCGCGAGCTACCCCATCCGCCCCGAGGTGCAGGCGGCGATGCTCGCGGGCCTGCGCGGCGCGGACGCCTGACGCTCAGCCCGCGGGCGTCGGGGTCGGGAGCGGCACCTGGCCGGTCGCGATCATGATCGCGGCGACGAGCACCGAGAACAGGAACGACGCCAGGAGGGTGCCGCCCACGACGAGCAGCACGACCGCCCAGGGGTGTCGCGTCGTCCAGCCGATCGTGCCGGGGTAGCGCTCCGTGATGTCGGCGACCGCGAGCCCGGCGGGCGCGCGCACGACCGGCGCGCCGATCGCGGTGGCGAGCTCCTCGAGGGCGTCCTGCTCCCACGTCTGCGCCGACAGCGAGAACATGCGCTCGAGCGCGGGCGAGACGCCGTACAGGGTCGCGTCGCGCGTGCCGGGCAGCGGCAGCATCACGAGGGTCGCGATCGCGTGCGTCGGCCACCGTCGGGTGCGCAGCGGCCCGCGCAGGCGCAGCTCGCCCGCCTCGACGGTCGCGCGCGTGCGGCCGAAGTAGAGCAGCATCGCGATGCCGCCGAGCAGCAGCGCCGCCCCGATCGCGACGACCGCCGCCCCGACGCTCGGCCACGTGACGATGAGCAGCGTCAGCACGAGCAGCGGCGCGAGCCACACGAGGCGGACGAGCATCCGACGGTGGTAGGCGGGCCAGGAGGGACGGAACTCGCGCCGCTCGGGAGCGGGAGCATCCGTCACGCGAGCTCCCTGTGCGCGCGGGACAGCTCGCGGTAGTGCTCGGCGTTGCGGCGGATGCCGGCGACCTCCTCGTCGGTGAGCTCGCGGCGCACCTTGGCGGGCACGCCCGCGACGAGGGAGCGCGGCGGCACGACGGTGCCCTCGAGCACGAGGGCGCCCGCGGCCACGAGCGACTCGCGGCCGATGACGGCGCGGTTGAGCACGGTCGCGTTCATGCCGATGAGGCAGTCGTCCTCGATGGTGCAGCCGTGCACGACGGCGCCGTGCCCGACCGAGACGCCCGAGCCGATCGTCGTCGGCACGCCCGCGTCGACGTGCACGACGACGTTGTCCTGCAGGTTGGAGCCCTCGCCGAGCGTGATGGTGTCGCTGTCGGCGCGCAGCACGGCCCCGTAGAACACGGAGGAGTGCGGCTGCAGCACGACATCGCCGATGACGGTGGCGTTCGGCGCGGTCCAGGCCGTCTCGTCGATGCGCGGTTCGTGGTCGCCGAAGGGCAGGATGACGCTCATGCCAGCACGCTACCGCGCCTCCGCCCCGGTTCCCCGCCTAGACTGATCCGGTCATGGCAACCTTCGGCACGCTCTCCGACCGGCTCACCGACACCTTCCGTAACCTCCGCACCAAGGGCAAGCTCAGCCCCGCGGACGTCGACGGGACCGTGCGGGAGATCCGGCGCGCCCTCCTCGACGCCGACGTCGCGCTCGAGGTCGTGAAGGACTTCACCGGCAAGGTGCGCGAGCGCGCCCTCTCCGACGAGGTCAACAAGGCGCTCAACCCGGCGCAGCAGGTCGTGCAGATCGTCAACGAGGAGCTCATCGGGATCCTCGGCGGTCAGCAGCGCCGCCTCGAGTTCGCGAAGAAGCCGCCGACGGTCATCATGCTCGCCGGCCTCCAGGGTGCCGGTAAGACGACCCTCGCGGGCAAGCTCGCCAAGTGGCTCAAGAAGGAGGGCCACACGCCCCTCCTCGTGGCGAGCGACCTCCAGCGCCCCAACGCCGTCACGCAGCTCCAGGTGGTCGGCGAGCAGGCGGGCGTTCCCGTCTTCGCGCCCGAGCCCGGCAACGGCGTCGGCGACCCCGTGAAGGTCGCCAAGGAGGGCGTCAAGGAGGCCGAGCGCAAGCAGTACGACACCGTCATCGTCGACACCGCCGGTCGTCTCGGCATCGACGCCGAGCTCATGAAGCAGGCGTCGAACATCCGCAAGGCCGTCGACCCCGACGAGGTGCTCTTCGTCATCGACGCGATGATCGGTCAGGACGCGGTCAACACGGCCCGCGCCTTCCAGGAGGGCGTCGACTTCACGGGCGTCGTGCTCACGAAGCTCGACGGCGACGCGCGAGGCGGCGCCGCGCTCTCGGTCGCCTCCGTCACCGGCCGTCCGATCATCTTCGCGTCCACGGGCGAGGGCCTCGACGACTTCGAGCCGTTCCACCCCGACCGCATGGCGAGCCGCATCCTTGACCTCGGCGACATCCTCACCCTCATCGAGCAGGCGCAGGCCGCGTTCGACGAGGAGGAGGCCGCCAAGGTCGCGGAGAAGTTCCGCACCGACTCCTTCACGCTCGACGACTTCCTGCAGCAGATGCAGCAGCTCAAGAAGATGGGCTCGTTCAAGGGCATGCTCGGGATGCTGCCCGGCGCCCGCGGCATGAAGGAGCAGCTCGAGAACTTCGACGAGCGCGAGCTCACGCGCACCGAGGCGATCATCCAGTCGATGACGCCCGCCGAGCGCCAGAACACCAAGCTGCTCAACGGCTCGCGCCGCCTCCGCATCGCGAAGGGTGCCGGCGTCACGGTCACCGACGTCAACCAGCTCGTGGCCCGCTTCGAGCAGGCCGCGAAGATGATGAAGACCGTCGCGAAGGGCGGGGTGCCGCAGGTGCCCGGCATGGGCCCCATGCCCGGCATGCACGGCGGCAAGAAGAAGAACGACAAGAAGAAGAAGGGCTCGCGGTCGGGCAACCCGGCCAAGCGGGCCGCCGAGAACGCCGCGCTCGCCCAGGGCATCAAGCCCGGCGGCTCCACGGGAGGCGGCTCGGGCTTCGGACTCGGCGGCGGCGCCAAGCCGGCGCCGACCGAGGAGGAGCTCGCCGCCCTCCAGAAGCTGCTCGGCCGTCGCTGACGCCGCGGCCCGGCGAGGAGGGCGCGCCGCGCCCTAACGTGGAGGGATGACCTCCCGCCCCATCCGCATCGCCGTACAGCTCGGCCCGCAGCACGCCGACTACCCGCAGATCCGCGACGCCGTGCGTCGCGCCGAGGACCTCGGCGTCGACGTCATCTTCAACTGGGACCACTTCTTCCCGCTCTCGGGCGACCCCGACGGCAAGCACTTCGAGTCGTGGACGATGCTCGGCGCGATCGCCGAGCAGACGAGCCGCGTCGAGTTCGGCGCTCTCGTGAACTGCAACTCCTACCGCAACCCCGACCTGCAGGCCGACATGGCTCGCACCCTCGACCACATCTCGGGCGGCCGGTTCATCTTCGGCACGGGCGCGGGCTGGTTCGAGCGCGACTACGCGGAGTACGGCTACGACTTCGGCACCCCCGGCTCGCGCATCGCGGCGCTCGGCGAGGCGCTGCCGCGCATCGAGGCGCGCTGGGCCAAGCTCAATCCGGCGCCGCTGCGCGACATCCCGATCCTCATCGGGGGCGCCGGCGAGAAGAAGACCCTGCGGCTCGTGGCCCGGCACGCCGACATCTGGCACTCATTCGGCAGCCCCGAGACCGTTCAGCGCAAGCTCGGCATCCTCGCGGAGCACTGCGCCGCGGAGGGGCGCGATCCGGGCGAGATCGAGGTGTCCGTCGAGAACCGCGGGGGTGACGAGCGCGCCGCCGACGCCTTCGTCGAGGTCGGCGCGACCCTCTTCACGATCGGGCTCACGGGGCCCGACTACGACATGGAGGCCGCGAAGCGCCTCGTGGCCTGGCGGGACGCGAACTCCTGACGGCTAGCGTGACGGGTATGCAGCCTCGCGACATCCGGATCGGCGTCCAGATCGCACCCCAGCACGCGCCCGCCTACGGGGTGTTGCGGGATGCCGTGCGGCGCATGGAGGACCTCGGCGTCGACCTCGTCATGGGCTGGGACCACTTCTTCCCGCTCACGGGCGACCGCGACGGCGCCCACTTCGAGGCGTTCACGGTGCTCGCCGCGATCGCCGAGCAGTCGACCCGCGTCGAGTTCGGGCCGCTCGTCTCGGCGACGGCCTTCCGGAACCCCGACCTCGTGGCCGACATGGCCCGCACGATCGACCACATCTCCGCCCACGACACGGGCACGGGACGCTTCATCCTCGGCCTCGGCGCGGGGTGGAACGAGAAGGACTTCGCCGAGTACGGCTACGACTTCGGGACCGTCGGTTCGCGCCTGTCGGCGTTCGAGGCGGCGGTCCCGCGCATCCGCGAGCGGCTCGGGCGTCTCAATCCGCCGCCCACGCGGCACCTCCCGATCCTCATCGGCGGGGGAGGGGAGCGGCGCACACTGCGCGTCGTGGCCGAGCATGCGGACATCTGGCACGCGTTCGGCGACGTCGAGACCCTCGCGCACAAGGTGCGCGTGCTCACGGAGCACTGCGAGGCCGTCGGGCGCGACGTGTCCGAGATCGAGTTCTCCACGGGCACGAGCGTGCGCGGGCTCGGTGTGGGCGACCCCGAGACGGCCGAGCGCTTCGTCGAGCTCGGCTTCACGACCTTCATCCTCGCGATCACGCCGCCCGAGCTCGACGACACGGCGCTGCGCGCCCTGCTGCGGTGGCGCGACGAGCGCTCGTGCTGATCCGGCTCAGACGGGCGCGCCCGCCCGGAACTCGCGGATGAGGTGCGCCGCGACCGCGCGCAGGTCGCCGCCCGCCGCATCCGCCACCCGCAGCTGCCGCTGGTAGTTCGCGCCCGTCGCGAGGGTCGTGCGCACCCCCTCGAGCTCGGCGCGGCAACCGAGCTCCGCGGAGATCGGCAGGAGCTCGTCGAGCGTCTCCTCGAGGTGGGCGACGACGGGTCGCTCGAGACCCGTGCGGTCGACGATGAGCTCGGCGTCGAGGCCGTAGCGCGCCGCGCGCCACTTGTTCTCGCGGTGGTACCAGGGCTGGAGGGCGGGGAGCGGATCGCCGGCGTCCATCCGCCGGGAGAAGAGCTCGACGAGGCACTGCGTGAGGGCCGCCATCGACGCGAGCTCGCGCAGGTTCGAGACGCCGTCGCACGCGCGCACCTCGATCGTGCCCCAGCGCGGCGCCGGACGGATGTCCCAGCGCACCTCCGTCGCGTCGTCCATGATCCCCGTGCGCACCATGTCGTCGAGGTAGCCCTCGTACTCCTGCCACGTGTCGAGCGGCCACGGCAGCCCCGCCGTGGGGAGCTGCTGGAACACGAGCGCGCGGTTCGAGGCGTACCCCGTGCGCTCCCCGGCCCAGAACGGGCTCGACGCGCTGAGCGCCTGCAGGTGGGGCAGGTAGCTCGACAGGGCGCGGATGAGCGGCATGACCTTCCGTACGTCCTCGACGCCGACGTGCACGTGCACGCCCCAGATCATCATGTTGCGACCCCACCACTGGGTGCGCTCGATGAGCGTGTGGTAGCGGGTCTTGTCGGTCACGGCCTGGTCGTACCACTGGGCGAAGGGGTGGCTCCCGGCGCACAGGAGGTCGACGCCGAGCGGCTCGGTGACGGTGCGGACGGCGGCGATCGCGTCGGCGATGTCGGCGACGGCCTCCGAGACGTCGTGCCCGACGCCGCTCGTGAGCTCGACCGTGTTGGTGAGCAGCTCGGCCGTCGCCGTGTAGCGGGCCGAGGGGTCGTCGTCGGTGCCGAGCTCCTCGATGATCTGCGGACCGCGGCCGACGAGATCGCCCGTCGCGGGGTCGGCGAGCATGAGCTCCCACTCGATGCCCACGGTGCTGCGCGGTGACCGCGCGAACTCGACCTGCATGCGGCGAGTCTGGCATCCGGGTGCCTGTGGCGGGAACGGGTTGCACCGTGACCGAAGCCCCGCTATCCGGTGTCGGGTGCGCGGCGTAGCGTCGAGAGCGTGTCGCAGACCACCACCACAGCCCGCTCCACGCGGCTCGCGCCCTCGGTGCTCGCCGCGATCGGGTTCACGATCCTCGCGTGGGCGAGCGCATTCATCGTCATCCGCGGCGTCGCCCCCGAGATCGGGGGAGGGGCGCTCGCCCTCGGCCGCCTCGTCGTCGGCACCCTCGCCCTCGGCGTGCTGCTCGTCGTGCAGCGCAGCTGGCTGCGTCCGACGCGCCGCGAGTGGGGCCTCCTGCTCCTCTACGGCGTCGCGTGGTTCGGCGCCTACAACGTGACCCTCAACATCGCCGAGCACACGCTCGACGCGGGCACGACCGCCATGATCGTCGGCATCGGGCCGATCCTCATCGCCCTCGGCGCCGGCGTCATGCTCGGCGAGGGCGTGCCCCGCTGGCTCATCATCGGCACCGCGGTCGCCTTCGCGGGCGTCGTGCTCATCGGCCTCTCGACGAGCGTGTTCGGCGGAGGGCGCGTCGACCTCGCGGGGGTGCTGTGGGCGCTCGCCTCCGCCGTCACCTACGCGATCGGCGTGCTCGCCCAGAAGCCGATCGTGCGCCGCATCCCCTCGGTCCAGGTCACGTTCCTCGGGTGCGCGATCGGGATGCTCGCGTGCCTCCCGTTCGCCGGCCAGCTCGCCGTTCAGGCCGCGACGGCGTCGCCGCTCGGCTGGGTCGGCATGGCGTACCTCGGCGTCGTGCCGACCGCGCTCGCCTTCACGACGTGGGGCTACGCGCTCGCGCGCGTCCCCGCGGGCCAGCTCGGCATCTCGACCTACGTCGTGCCGCCCCTCGCGCTCCTCGCGGGGTGGCTCGTGCTGGGCGAGGTACCCGCCCTCCTCGCCGTGCTCGGCGGTGTGCTGTGCCTCACGGGGGTGGGCCTCTCGCGGCGCCGCCCAGCCCCGCCGCGCCGGGCGAGTGGCACCGCATCCGGGGACGTGCCAGAATAGGACGTTGGGTCCGCGCCGCCCGACCCTCTATCTGGCGCGACGGATCCCCCTATCAGAGCTTTCTGCCGAGTGTGCCCCCACGCGCACGGGAGCAGTTCGACCCCGCATACACACGTTTCAGGAGAATTGTGGCTGTCAAGATCCGCCTCAAGCGGCTCGGCAAGATCCGTGCCCCGTACTACCGCATCGTCGTCGCCGACTCGCGCACCAAGCGCGACGGTCGCGTGATCGAGGAGATCGGCAAGTACCACCCGACCGAGGAGCCCTCGTTCATCGAGGTCGACTCGGAGCGCGCGCAGTACTGGCTGTCCGTCGGCGCCCAGCCGACCGAGCAGGTGCTCGCCATCCTCAAGCTGACCGGCGACTGGGGCAAGTTCAAGGGCGACAAGAACGCCACCAGCCAGGTCAAGACCAAGGAGGCCCCGGCCCCCTTCGTCGTCGACGAGAAGAAGAAGCCCGTCCTCAAGCCCAAGTCGGAGAAGCCGGCGAAGGCCGAGGAGGCGCCCGCCGAGGAGGCCCCCGTCGAGGAGACCGCCGAGGTCGAGGCCGCTGAGGCTCCCGCCGCCGAGGTCACCGAGGCCGAGGCTCCGGCCGACGCCGACGCCGACAAGGAGTAAGTCGTGCTCGCATCCGCCCTCGAGCACCTCGTGAAGGGGATCGTGGATCACCCGGACGACGTGCAGGTGGATTCGTCGAGCACCCCGCGTGGCGAGGTCCTCGAGGTGCGCGTGCACCCCGAGGACCTCGGCCGCGTCATCGGCCGCTCGGGACGCACCGCGAAGGCCCTCCGCACCCTCGTGACGGCGCTCGCCGACGGCCGCCGCGTGCGCGTCGACGTCGTCGACACCGACGCGGCGTGAGCGGGGCGAAGCGTCCCGGCACCACCCAGCTGCGCGTCGGGCGGCTGCTGAAAGCGCACGGACTCAAGGGCGCGCTCAAGCTCGAGCTCTACACCGACGACCCCGCGAAGCGCTTCGTGCCCGGGGCGACGTTCTCGCTGCAGGTGCCGACCTCGTCCCCGTGGCACGGCAAGACCCTCGAGCTCACCGAGCTGCGCTGGTACAACGGGCATCCCGTCGCCTTCTTCGAGGGCGTCGTCGACCGCACCGCGGCCGAGTCCCTCGTCAAGGCGATCCTGTGGATCGACGCCGATGTGGCGGCCGACCAGGAGCCCGACGCGTGGTACGACCACCAGCTCGTGGGCCTGCGCGCCCTGCGTGACGGCGTCGAGGTGGGCCGCGTCGTGCGCGTCGACCACCTGCCCGCGCAGGACCTGCTCGTCGTGAAGGCGGGCGACCGCGAGGTGCTCGTGCCGTTCGTGTCGGCGATCGTGCCGGCGGTCGACGTCGAGGCGGGCACGGTGACCCTCACGCCGCCCGCGGGCCTCTTCGAGGACCTCCCCGAGGAGCCGGTCGAGGCGACCGCATCCGCCGAGTCGCACGTCGAGGGCGACGACTCCGCCGAGTCCTGAGCCCGGATACGCTCGTCGCGTGCGCATCGACGTCGTCACGATCTTCCCCGAGTTCTTCTCGGTGCTCGACGTGTCGCTGCTCGGCAAGGCTCGGGCGAACGGCCTCATCGACGTCCGCGTGCACGACCTGCGCGACTACACCCACGACCGGCACCGCACGGTCGACGACACTCCCGCGGGCGGCGGCGCCGGCATGGTCATGAAGCCCGAGCCGTGGGGTGAGGCGCTCGACGCGATCCTCGAGGGCGCGTCGGATGCCGTGGTCGTCTTCCCGACGCCCGCCGGGCGCCTCTTCCGCCAGCCGGTCGCCCGCGAGCTCGCGGCGGCTCCGCACCTCGTGTTCTGCTGCGGCCGGTACGAGGGCATCGACCAGCGCGTCGTCGAGCACACCGCGAGCCGGCCCGAGGTGGCCGGTGTGCGTGAGCTGAGCCTGGGCGACTACGTGCTCAACGGGGGAGAGGTCGCCGTCATGGCGATGATCGAGGCCGCCGGCCGGCTCGTGCCGGGCGTCGTCGGCAACCCCGAGTCGCTCGTCGAGGAGAGCCACGAGGACGGCCTGCTCGAGTACCCGAGCTACACCAAGCCGTCGGTGTGGCGCGGTCTCGAGACGCCGCCCGTGCTGCTCTCGGGCAACCACGCCGCGATCGCCGCCTGGCGGCGCGAGCAGCAGCTCGAGCGCACGCGCCGCAACCGTCCCGAGCTGCTCGGCGAGCAGCCGCCGGCCGAGCAGTAGACCGCGCCCCGACCGCCGCAGGCGTCAGCTCGAGCGCGCGGTGAGCACGACCGGGCCCTCGGCAGTGATCGCGACCGTGTGCTCCGAGTGGGCACCACGCGAACCGTCGCGCGAGCGCAACGTCCAGCCGTCCTTGTCGGTGTAGATCTCGTCCGTGCCCCTAAAATAAAAAAAAAATATCGCGATCAGGAGAGCGGGAGGGGGGCGGGGAGGGGTTT
>RDDZ01000123.1 GCA_003852775.1 Microbacteriaceae bacterium
GACGCTCTTCCCCTCTCGGCGTTGCCGTCGTGGTGCTGGTGGCCCTTGCCGTCGTGCGTGCCGGCGCCCTCGGGGCGCGTCGACGCCTCGGCGCCGCCCGCACCGCCGGCCCCGCTCGACCCGCCGCGCGTGCGGCGACGCGAACGGCCCGAGCCGCCACCCGATCCGGAGCCACCGGATCCGGATCCGGACCCCGAGCCCACGCGCGGCGGGCGCGCGGCGGCGGGGGCTGCCGGCTTCAGGCGGCCCTTCGTGCCCTCGGGGATGTTCAGGTCGCTGTAGAGGTGCGGCGACGACGAGTAGGTCTCGACCGGCTCCGGCACGCCCATGTCGAGCCCGCGGTTGATGAGCGCCCACTTGTGCAGGTCGTCCCAGTCGACGAAGGTGACCGCGATGCCCGTCTTGCCGGCGCGACCGGTGCGGCCCGCGCGGTGCAGGTAGGTGTCGGGGTCGTCGGGCACCGTGTGGTTGATGACGTGCGTGACGTCGTCGACGTCGATGCCGCGCGCCGCCACATCCGTCGCGATGAGGATGTCCTTCTTGCCGGCCTTGAACGCGGCCATGGAGCGCTCGCGCGCGTCCTGGCTCATGTCGCCGTGCACGGCGCCCGCGTTGAAGCCGCGGTCGCCCAGCTCCTCGACGAGCTTCTGCGCGGCGCGCTTCGTGCGCGTGAAGATGACCGTCTTGCCGCGGCCCTCCGCCTGCAGGATGCGCGAGATGACCTCGTCCTTGTCGAGCGCGTGGGCACGGTAAATGACGTGGCGGATGTTGGCCTGCGTGAGACCCTCATCGGGGTCGTTCGCGCGGATGTGGATCGGCCGGTTCATGAAGCGGCGCGCGAGGGCGACCACGGGGCCGGGCATCGTGGCCGAGAACAGCATCGTGTGGCGCGTCGGCGGCGTCTGGGCGAAGAGCTTCTCGACGTCGGGGAGGAAGCCGAGGTCGAGCATCTTGTCGGCCTCGTCGAGCACCATGACCTGCACGTCCTTGAGGGACAGCAGGCGCTGGCTTGCGAGGTCGAGCAGGCGACCAGGCGTGCCGACGACGATCTGGGCGCCGCCCTTGAGCGCCTCCACCTGGCCCTCGTAGGCCTTGCCGCCGTAGATGGCGACGACCTGCGTGGGGCGGTTCGAGGAGGCCAGCTCGAGGTCCTCGGCGACCTGGACGCACAGCTCACGCGTGGGCACGACGATGAGCGCCTTGACGCCGGGCTCGGGGTCCTGACCGAGCGACTGGATGACGGGGAGGCCGAAGCCGAACGTCTTGCCCGTGCCGGTCTTGGCCTGGCCGATGATGTCCTGCTTGGAGAGTCCGAGGGGGATGGTCTGCGCCTGGATGGGGAAGGGCTCGATGATGCCCTTGGAGGCCAGGGCGTCGACCATGTCCTGGTCGATGTTGAGATCGCGGAAAGTCAAGGAATACCTGTCTGGGTAGGGGATGGCGTCAGTCTACCGGGCGCACCCTCCCGACGCCCTGGGCGCCACGACCTCCTACACTGAACCGGTGGCCTGGTTCCGTCGTCGTTCGCGTCCGCGCCCGGGGACGCTCCGCGTCGCCCCGCGCTCGGAGGCGGAGGCCGTCGCGCGCGTTGAGCTGCGCGACCTCGCCCCCGCGCCCGCCCGCTTCCTCGGCCAGACCGCGTACCTGACCCTCGTCCTGTTCGAGAACCTCGGCCGCGCCGTGACGACCGCCCCGACGACGGATGCCAAGTCCCGGCTCGCGCGGGCGGCATCCGAGATGTTGCGCATGCACGACGGTCTCGTGGCTGAGCTCGAGCGCCTGGGCGTCGACCCGGCCGCCGAGATGGAGCCCTTCCGCCTGCCGCTCGACGACTACCAGCGCCGCACGAAGGGCGTCGACTGGTACGAGATCCTCGTCACCTGCTACCTGACGGACGGCTTCCTGCTCGACTTCTTCGCGGGGCTCGCCTCCGGCCTGCCCGACGACCTCGACGACCGCGCGGCGACCCTGCTGCAGAGCCGCGAGGGCGAGGAGGTGCTCGTGGAGGAGCTGCGGCTCGCGATCGAGGGCAACCCGCGTCTCGCGTCGCGCCTCGCGATGTGGGGGCGCCGGCTGGTGGGCGACACGATGCTCGTGGCGCGGCTCGCGATCGAGCAGCACCCGCGGGCGGAGGTCGACGAGCGCGTCGACCCTGTCTTCACGGAGCTCATCGCGGCCCACACCCGCCGCATGGACAAGCTCGGCCTGACGGCGTAACGCCGCCCTCGACTAGAGGCGGCCGCCCGAGAGCTCGTGCAGGGCGCGGGCGTCGGCCGCGTCGCGCACGCGCGGCAGGACGAGGCCCACGGCGATGCTCGCGGCGGCGCCCGCCGCGAGGGAGATGACCCAGATCCAGCCGCCGTCGAAGGCCAGGCCGAGCCACACGAGGATCGCCCAGACGGCGACCGTAGCAGCCGCTCCCACGGCGGGCAGCAGCGCGAGGCCGTGGGTGCGGCGTCCGGGGAGCAGGTAGCGGATGAGCCCCCCGATGCCGGCGCCGATGACGGTGACGAAGACGATCTCCACGCCGCGATCCTAGGTCAGACGGGCGTCAGGCGACGAAGCCGACGCGACGGCTCTCGCCGCCGCCGATCTCGATGTAGGCGAGCGCGGCCGTCGGGACGACGTACACCTTGCCCTTGTCGTCGGTGAGGCTCAGGAACTTCGCGTCCGAGGAGAGGGCGTCCGCGACGACCTTCTCGACCTCGGCGACGGTCTGCGAGGTCTCGAACGAGAGCTCGCGGGCGGTGTTGGCGATACCGATGCGAATGTCCACGTGTCGAGCGTAGAGGATGCCGCGGGCGGCATCCGGGGGCGTTCACCGTGGGCGGAACCGCGCCTCGCGCGCACCGGTCCGCGGGCGTGCGCCGGCGAGCCCGGCGGGGAGCGGATGCGGTGTCGCCGGCGGCCGCTACGGTAGCCGCATGCCCGACACCCGGTTCGCCGTCGACGCGCCCGAGGAAGCCGGCCCGATCGCGCTCGACCCGTCGCAGCGCGCCGTGCTCGAGCTCCCCGACGCGGCGTCCGCGGCCGTGCTCGGAGCCCCCGGCACGGGCAAGACCACGACGCTCGTCGAGCTCGTCGCCGACCGTGTCGCGCGCGGGTGGAAGCCCGAGCAGATCCTCGTGCTCGCGCCGTCGCGCGCATCCGCCGC
Organism: Microbacteriaceae bacterium; assembly: GCA_003852775.1. Lineage (GTDB taxonomy): Bacteria > Actinomycetota > Actinomycetes > Actinomycetales > Microbacteriaceae > Homoserinibacter. The sequence goes on from RDDZ01000123.1 coordinate 3,155, forward strand.
CCGTCTCCGCGACCGGCTCGCGCGCCGCATCGGCGTCCCCACGGACGGCCCGCTCGCCCGCACCGTCGCGTCGCTCGCCTACGAGGTCGTGGGGGCGGCCGCCCGCGCGGCGGGCCATCCGGTTCCGCGTCTGCTCACAGGCACCGAGCAGGACGCCGACATCGCTGCCTACCTCGCGGGCCACATCGCCGACGGCACGGGGCCGGACTGGCCCGAACCGCTCACGCCCGAGGTGCGCGAGCTGCGCGGCTTCCGCAGCGAGCTGCGCGAGTTCATGGCGCGCGCCACCGAATACGGGGCCGACGCCGCCCGCATCGCGGCGATCGCGCGCGAGACGGGTCGCGCCGACTGGGCGGCCGCCGCCGAGTTCATGCGCGAGTACGCCGCGACGCAGGCGCAGAACCGCCCCGACCAGTTCGACGCCGCCGAGATCGTGAGCTTCGCGGTGCGCGCCATCCGCGAGGGCGGCGAGGGCGACCGCGTCTCGCGTCTGCGCCTCGTGCTCGTCGACGACCTGCAGGAGGCCACCGAGTCGACCATGGCGGTGCTGCGCGCCCTGCTCGACCGCGGCGTCGCCGTCATCGCATTCGGCGACCCCGACATCGCGGCCAACGCCTTCCGTGGCGGGGAGGCGGATGCCGTGGGCCGCTTCGCGGAGCGCATCGGCCTCGCGGCGGGCGACCGGCTCGTGCTCGAGACGGTGCACCGCGGCGGCTCCGAGCTGCGTGCGCTCGTGTCGCGCACGGTCGAGCGCATCGGCACCGCGGCCGCGGGGCCCCAGCGGCGTGCGCGGGTCGCGGACGATGCGGCCGAGCCCGCCGACCCCGGGCGCCCGCCGATCGCCACGGTGCTCGCGACCACGCCGTCGCGTCACGCCGCAGGCATCGCCCGCGTGCTGCGCGAGGAGCACCTGCTGCACGGCGTCCCGTGGCGGCAGCTCGCCGTCATCGTGCGCTCGGGTGCCCAGATCCCGGAGCTCGCCCGCGCTCTCGCGCGCGCCGAGGTGCCGACCCGCACGACGGGCCGCGGCACGCCCTTGCGCGACGACCCGGCGCCGCGCGCCCTGCTGGCGCTCGTCGAGGTGGGGGTCGGTCGCCGCGCGCTCGACCCGGTCACCGCCGCGGAGCTGCTCACGGGCCCCTTCGGGGGGCTCGACTCGCTCGGCCTGCGTCGGCTCCGCCTCGCCCTGCGGCACGAGGAGCTCGCGGGCGGCGGCACGCGTCCCGGCGCCGAGCTCGTCGCCGACGCGCTCGAGTCGCCCGGGCGCCTCGCCACGATCGAGGGGCGCGCGGCACGCCGCGCAACGAAGCTCGCCGAGACCCTCCACGTGCTGCGGGGCATGGCCGCCGAGGCCACGATCGAGGAGCTGCTGTGGACGGCGTGGGAGCGCAGCGGCGTCGCGGAGCGCTGGCGGCGTGCGGCCCTCGGAACGGGCATCGAGGCGTCCGAGGCGAACCGCGACCTCGACGGCGTCGTCGCGCTCTTCGCCGCCGCCAAGCGCTTCGTCGAGCAGCGCCCCACCGAGGGCATGCTCGAGTTCCTCGAGCATGTGCTCGACTCCGACATCGCCGACGATCTCCTCGCTCCGCCGCGCGTCGACGACGCCGTGCTCGTGGCGACGCCCTCCGCGGTCGTGGGGCTCGAGTTCCGCACGGTCGTGATCGCGTCCCTGCAGGACGGCGGCTGGCCGAACCTGCGCCCCCGCGGCTCGCTGCTCGCGCCGCAGCGGCTCGTGCGCGTGCTCGAGGGCCGCGACGCCGGCACGATCGACGAGCGCAAGCTCGTTCTCGACGACGAGCTGCGGATGTTCGCCCTCGCCGTTTCGCGCGCGTCCGAGCGGGTCGTGCTCGCCGCCGTCGACAACGACGACGAGACCCGCAGCGTGCTGTTCTCGCTCGCGCCGGGCGATGCGGCGCGGATCGACGTGAAGAGCGCGGTCCCGCTCACCCTGCGCGGTCTCACCGGGGCCCTGCGCCGCGAGCTCACGAGCCCGCGCTCCACCCCGGTGGCCCGCGCCCAGGCCGCCGCGGCGCTCGCCCGGCTCGCGCAGGAGGGCGTGCCGGGCGCCGACCCCGCCGAGTGGCTCGGGCTGCTCGAGCCCTCGACCGACCGGCCGCTCTTCGCCGACGAGCCCGTGCGCGTCTCGCCGTCGCAGCTCGAGAACGTCGAGGCGTCTCCGCTCGACTGGGCGATCCAGCGCCTCGCGGCGGGCGGCTCGTCGCTCGTCATGAGCATCGGCACGATCGTGCACTGGGCGATGGAGACCGCGGAGTCCCCGGATGTCGACGCGCTGTGGGCGCAGGTCGAGAAGCGCTGGCCCGAGCTCCCGTTCGAGGCCGAGTGGATCGGCGAGTTCCAGCGTCGGGCCACGATGGGCCTCATCCGCGGGCTCGCGAGCTACCTCGCCGACTTCCTGCGCGACGGAAAGACGCTCGTCGCGGCGGAGGGCCGCTTCAGGTTCCCCATCACGGACGACGTGATCGTGAGCGGTTCGATCGACCGCGTCGAGCTCGCCCCGACGGGCGAGGTCGTCATCGTCGACCTCAAGACGGGCCGCCCGAAGACCGCGAAGGCCGAGATCGACGCCCACCCGCAGCTCGGGATCTACCAGCTCGCCTACCGCGAGGGCGTGCTCGACGAGTTCCTCGCCCCGCACGGCGCGCACCGCGCCGGCGGCGCGAAGCTCCTCTTCGTCAAGGAGGGCGTGGGCGGCAAGCTCTACCGCCAGGCCGTGCAGGCCACGCTCGACGACGACGCGCTCGAGGACTTCCGCGCGCGCATCCTCGCCGCGGCCGCCGTCATGAGGGCCGCCGCGTTCGACGGCCCGCTCGAGCCGAAGGCGTTCGGGCCCCGGCCCGATCCGGATGCCGTGCTCCCGCGGGTGCCGGAGGTGACGCATGACTGAGCCCATCGCATCCGCCTCGCCGGTGAGCGCCGCCCGTATCGCCGAGGCCCTCGCCGAGGTGCGCTCGCGCCACGGAGGCGACGGCGTCGTGCGCTACCCGACGCCCGAGCAGACGGCCGTCATCGAGGCCGACCCGCGCGAGCCCGCGCTCGTGGTCGCGGGCGCCGGCTCCGGCAAGACCGAGACGATGGCGAACCGCGTGCTATGGCTCGTCGCGAACGGGCACGTCGCTCCGGCCGAGGTGCTCGGCCTGACGTTCACGCGCAAGGCGGCAGGCGAGCTCGCGGAGCGCATCCGCGAGCGGCTCGAGGAGCTGCACGAGGCCGGGCTCACCCCCGAGGGGCACGACCTCTTCGACGCCCCCGAGATCTCGACCTACAACTCGTTCGCGAGCGCCGTGTTCCGCGACAACGCGCTCGTGCTCGGGCGCGACGGCGACGGCGTCGTGCTCGGCGAGGCCGCCGCGTGGCAGCTCGCGCGCTCGGTCGTCATCCGCAGCGCCGACCGCCGCCTCGCGTCGCTCGACAAGCGCCTCGACGCGGTCGTCGAGGCCACCATCCGGATCGCCGCCGGGCTCGCCGACAACGCCGCCGACCCGGAGCGCGTGCGCGCGCTCGGGCGCCGCTTCGCCGCGATGCGCGAGCTGCCGATCGGATCGAACCGCGGGCTCTTCGAGGACGTCGTGGAGAAGATCGACGACCTCGCCCAGCTCGACCTGCTCGTCGACCTCGCAGCCGAGTACGACGCCGCCAAGCGCGCCCGCGGGGCCGTCGACTACGCCGACCAGGTGGTGCTCGCGTTGCGCGCCGTCGAGAAGCGCGCCGAGGCGGGGGAGGAGCTGCGCTCGCGGTTCCGCATCGTGCTGCTCGACGAGTACCAGGACACCTCCGTCGTACAGACCGAGCTGCTCGCGCGCATCTTCGCCGGCACGCCCGTCACCGCGGTGGGCGACTCGAACCAGTCGATCTACGGGTGGCGCGGCGCGAGCGCCTCGAACCTCGGCGAGTTCCGTGAGCGGTTCCGCGCGACGGACGGCAGCCCGGCCCCCGACTTCACGCTCGCGACGAGCTGGCGCAACGGCGTCCGCGTGCTCGACGCGGCGAACGTTCTCGTCGCCGGCGGCGCGACGCCCATCCCCGTGCCGACGCTCGCGCCGCGTCCCGGTGCGAGCGCCTACCCGGTCGACAGCGCGTTCTGCGAGACGGTCGCCGAGGAGGCGATGCACGTCGCGGCGTGGCTGCGCGACCGCCTCGCCGACATCGAGGCCCGCACCGGGCGGAAGGGCACGGCGGCGCTCCTGCTCCGCGCGCGCAAGACCCAGCACCACTTCCTCGCCGCGATGGACGCGCTCGGGGTGGACTACCACGTGCTCGGCGTCGGCGGACTGCTCGCCGAGCCCGAGATCGCCGACCTCGTGAGCGCCCTGCGGGTCATCGACAGCCCGGATGCGGGCCTCGAGCTGCTGCGCCTGCTCTCGGGCGCGCGCTGGCGCCTCGGCGTCGCCGACCTCGACGTGCTGCGGGAGGTGTCGGGCTGGCTGGCGCGTCACGACGCCGCGGAGAGCGGCATCCTGTCCGACGAGGTGCAGGAGCGCATGCGGGCCTCGGTCGCCGACGGCGAGGGTGGCTCGATCGTCGACGCGCTCGAGTTCGTCGGCCGCGTGCCGGAGACGCACCGCGCGCTCGAGGGCTTCAGCCCCGAGGGGCTCGCCCGTCTGCGCGACGCCGCGGCGATGTTCGACCGCCTGCGCGCCCGCGCGGGGCTCGAGCTGCCCGAGCTCATCGTGCTCGTCGCCCACGAGCTGCGCCTCGACCTCGAGCTCGCCGCCAACGAGAAGCGCACGGCGGGCGAGGCGAACCTCGACGCCCTGCTCGACGCGCTCTCGGGCTACCTCGCGATCGCCGAGACGGCGACGCTCGGCGGCTTCCTGGCGTGGCTCAAGGAGGCCGAGCAGCGGGAGGATCTCACCCCGCGCCCGGAGGATCCGGAGCCCGGCACGGTGCAGGTGCTCACGGTGCACGGTTCGAAGGGCCTCGAGTGGGACGTCGTCGCGGTGCCCCGGCTCGTCGAGGACGAGCTGCCCGCGCGTCCGCTCGAGGGCTACGGCGGCTGGCTCGGCTTCGGGCGCTTCCCGTGGCCCGAGCGCGGCGACGCTGAGCACCTGCCGCGCTTCGACCTCGACCTCGTCGACTCGCGCAAGGCGTTCTCCGACGAGGTCAAGCGGTTCCGTGAACGCGTCGCCGACCACTACCGCGCGGAGGAGCGCCGGCTCGCCTACGTGGCCGTCACGCGCGCCCGCGACCACCTGCTGCTCACGGGCTCGTTCTGGGGCGGGCAGATGAAGCCCCGCACCGCGAGCCGTTTCCTGCGCGAGCTCGCCGACGCGGGCGTCGTGGCGCCGCTGCCGGAGGCCTCGGCGACGGACGCGCCGCCGGAGGGTGCCGAGCCGGAGGTCACGCGCTGGCCGCACGATCCGTTCGGCACCCGCGACGCGGCCGTCCGCCAGGCGGCCGAGCTGGTCCGGAATGCGAGTCCGGCGCTCGTCGGGCCGTGGGCGCGCGAACTCGAGCTGCTGCTCGAGGAGCGCGCGCGTCGCCGCTCGCGCGAGGGTGTCGTGCCGCTGCCGGTGCGCATCCCGGCATCCGCGTTCAAGGACTACGTGACCGACCCGGATGCCGTGGCCGCCGAGCTGCGCCGCCCCATGCCGGAGCGGCCCTACCGCGCGACGCGGCTCGGCACGCTCTTCCACTCCTGGGTCGAGGAGCGTTACGGCCGGTCGGGCGGCTCGGACGAGCTCGACGCGGCGCCGTTCGAGCTCGACGGCGAGGGGGAGGTCGTCGACGCCGAGAAGCTCGCCGAGCTGCAGGCCACCTTCGAGCGCTCGCCGTGGGCGCAGCTGCGCCCCGTCGAGGTGGAGCGCGAGATCCACCTGCCGTTCGACGGCCGCGTAGTGATCTGCAAGATCGACGCCGTCTACCGCCACGGCGACCGCTTCGAGGTCGTCGACTGGAAGACGGGCAAGGCGCCGCGCGACGACGCCGACCTCGAGCGCAAGCAGCTGCAGCTCGCCCTCTACCGGCTCGCCTACGCCCGGTGGGAGGGCATCGACCCCGGCCTCATCGACGCCGCGTTCTACTTCGTCCAGGACGACCTCGTCGTGCGCCCCGCGCACATCGACTCCGAGGAGGAGCTGCTCGCCCGCTGGCGCGCGGCCTTCGGCTCGCCCGCCGACGCCTGACCCGGCTAGCGTGCCGTCGCGTGGATGGCGTTCGCGAGCGCCTCGGCGGGCTCGCGCGCCGACCTCGGGTTGGAGAGCAGCGTGAAGTCGACCTCGCCCATCCGCGGGAGGTCGAAGGCGCCCGTGACCTCGACGAGGTCTTCGGGGATGAGCACACGCGGGAACACGCCGATGCCGATGCCGGCCCGCAGCGCCGCGAGGGCGCCGTTCACCTCGCGGACGTTGCACGTGATGCGCCACGTGCGGCCCGCCTCTTCGAGGGTGCGGATGGCGGTGTCGCGCGAGAAGCTCGGCGCCTGGTACACGATGAGCGGCACGGGCGCGTCGGGGTCGAGCCGCAGCGAGCGGTGGGCGACCCACACGAGGCGCTCGCGACGTACGACGCGACCTTCCTGGTGGCCCGGGTCCTGCTTCACGTAGACGAGGTCGAGCTGGCCGGCGGCGAGGCGGCGCGAGAGCTGCCCGCTCTGGCCGACCGTGAGCTCGAGGTTGATCTGCGGGTAGAGCTGCCGGAAGTCGCGCAGCACTTGCGGGAGGTGGGTGAGGGCGAGGTCGTCGGCGGCGCCGAAGCGCAGGCGGCCGCGCATGGCCGAGCCCACGAAGTAGGCGGCGGCCTCGTCGTGGGCGGCGAGGATGGTGCGCGCGAAGCCGAGCATCGCGTCGCCGTTGTCGGTGAGCCGCACGGCGCGCGTGTCGCGCGCGACGAGGATGCGGCCCGCGGCGGCCTCGAGCTTCCGCACCTGCTGGCTCACCGTCGGCTGGCTGATGCCGAGCAGCTCGGCGGCGCGCGTGAAGCTCGCGGTGTCGGCGACCGCGACGAAGGTGCGCAGGAGCACGGGGTCGAACATCCGGAGCCTCTATTCAGAAATCGAATGGGAGTTATAGCCAACATAGCTCGACCCAATGTCACGGGCTATCTAGCCTTGAATCGTGTCATCGTCGCCCGAGTCGTCCGAGCCCACCCCGTCGGACCCCGAGGCCTATCCGGTGACCGAGCCCATCCCGGTCTTCGATCGGAAGCCCAGCATGCGGCAGGCCTTCGCCGCGCTCGCGGCGTTCAACTACCGTCTCTACCTCGGGGCCCTTCTCCTCAGCAGCATCGGGGCGTGGATGGCGCGCGTCGCGATCGACTGGCTCGTGCTCGAGCTCTCGGGGGACGTCGCGCTCGTCGGCATCACGGTGGCGCTCCAGTTCGCGCCGACCCTCGTCTTCGGCGCGTGGGCGGGGGTGCTCTCCGACCGCCTCCCGCGCCGATGGGTGCTGCTGTCGATGCAGGTCGTCGCGACGATCTCGAGCGGCACGCTCGCCGTGCTCGTCCTGAGCGGGCACGTCGAGGTGTGGCAGGTCATGCTCATCGCGGCGATCACGGGGACCGCGGCCGCGATCGAGGGCCCGAGCCGTTCGGCGTTCGTGTCCGAGATGGTCGGCACCGCGCGGCTGCGGGGCGCCATCAGCCTCAACGCGACCACCTTCCACCTCGGCGGCCTCATCGGCCCGGCGATCTCCGGTGTGCTCATCGCGACCCTCGGGTCGGGCTGGTCGATCGCGATCAACTCGTGCACGCTCGCGCTCGCGGCCATCGCGATCGCGCTCATGCGCGCCCACGAGCTCGTGCCGACCCCGAAGCAGCCGCGCTCGCGCGGGCAGATCCGCGAGGCGCTGCGCTACGCGTGGCGCAAGCCCGCCATCCGGTGGACGCTCGTGATGCTCGCGGCGACCGCGACCTTCGGCATGAACCTGCCGGTGCTGCTCGCGGTCGCGGCCGACCGCACGTACCAGACGGGGGCGACGGGGTACGGGCTCTACAACTCGCTCGCCGCGCTCGGGGCGTTCGTCGGGGCGCTGCTGTCGACCCGCCGGCGCAGCCTGCGCCTGCGCGACGTCGTCGTGTACACCTTCATCTTCGGGGCCGTCACGATGTTCGCCGGATGGGACGGCTGGTACCCCGTGTTCCTCTCGGCGATCGTCGGCATCGGCGTGAGCCGCCTCATGTTCGCGATGAGCGCGGAGTCCCTTACCCAGCTCTCGACCAACCCCGCCATCCGCGGGCGGATCGTGTCGTTCTACATCATGCTGCTCATGGGCGGCCAGGCGGTCGGCGGCGTCATCATGGGCTGGGTCGCCGAGAACCTCGGGGGACGGATCGCGTTCCTCGTCGCGGGGGCGGTGCCGCTGCTCACTGCGGCCGTCGTGGGTGCGGTGCTCGCGCACCGTCACCAGCTGCGCATCCGCGTCGATCTGCGCCGGCCGTCGCGTCTCGTCGAGATCGTGCGCCGTCCCTCCGCGGCCCCGCTCGCCGACTGACCGCGCAGCCGCGGGCAGGGCCGGGGCGACCCCGGAGGCCGGGCCTAGGAGACCCGCTCCGCGCGGTCGAGCAGGGCCTCGACCTCGTCGACCGCGAGCACCGGGAGTGTCGGCGGCGAGATCGACTCGCTCGCGTCCGTCGTGACGTCGTCGACGAGGCGCGACATCATCCGCACGGCGTCGTCGACGATCGAGGTGTCGCGCTGCTCGGTGCCGTGCAGCAGCCAGCGGGCGACCTCGAGCTCGGAGAGCAGGGTGGCGCGCTGGCGGATGCGGCGGTCGACGCTGCCGCGGATGCGCGTGTAGGCGTCGAAGATCGCGTCGGCGACGCCGTCGCGGCGGATCCCGACCGCCCAGGAGAGGTCCTGGGCGGGGTCGGCGACGCGGAGGGAGTGCCAGCCGAGCACGCCCGTGACGTCGCCGGAGCTCGCGAGGAACGAGTCGGAGGCCAGGTCGCCGTTGACGACGGCGGGGGTGAACTGCCAGAGGCCCGCGTCCTCGCCGGCCTGCTGCCAGCGGCTCAGGAGTGCGGCGGGTACGAGGTTCGTCGCGGCCGCGCGGTCGATGAGCCCGACGGCGGCGCGGTGGGCGTCGACCGTGCTGAAGGCGGGCAGGCCCGCGTCGGTGACGAGGCTCGTGGGGAGCGCGTGGATCGCGGCGATCGCTTCGCCGATGGAGGTTGCGAGGGCGTGGTCGATGCCGGCGCTCGCGACGCGCGTCCCGTGGACGAACTCGGTGACGATGGCGCGCGTGCCGTCGACGGGGGTCTGGCCCGCGAACGAGGTCACGGCGAACGGCAGGCGGGCGCGCACGCCGGGGCTCAGCGCACGGAGCGCCACGAGGTCGGCGGACTGCTGCTGCTCGGCGCGCTCGGAGCGCGGCACGCGGACGATCCAGTGGCGGCCGTCGCGTCCGGTGATGACCGCGGAGTCGTAGTCCCCGCGGCCGACGGAGCCGTACGGCGCCGCACCCACGACGTCGAGCTCCGCGACGGCCGAGGTGGCGAGCGCCGCTAGAGTGAGGTGGGATCTGGCCATGGCGACAGGGTAGGTCTGCCCCGCCCCGGCCGCCCGGCACGCCACGCCCGACGCGCGGTTCTCGCAGGCGATCCGAGGGCTCTGGGGATGGGATGCGGATGAGCGGTTCGACGTTCGGGTCGGTGCGACCTCCGAGGCGCCCGCCCGTCGCGCCCGCCCTGTCCCGGTCGGAGCTCGATCGCGACTACCTGTCGCGCCTCGGCGGGGTGCCGGCCCTTCTGGACGACCCGTCGACCCGGCTCCTCGTGCTGCACGAGGGCCGTGCGCTCGGCACCGCGGAGGGTGCGCTCGCACTCGTCGATCCGTCGCAGCTCGAGGTGGACCCGGATGCGGCGGTGTTCCTCGGACGGGCGCGTGCCGCATCCGCCGACCTCGACCAGGGCGCCGCGGTGCTCGCGCTCGTCGTGTCGGAAAAGGAGGCCGCGCGCCTCGGGGAGCAGGGCACGTGGCTCGACCTGCGGCGCGTGGGCGCGCTCCTGACGCCGCGCGACGCGGGCCTGTTCGCGCAGGCGCTCGCCCTCGCGAACTGGCACAGCACCGCCGCCTTCTCCTCGGCGACGGGGGAGCCGACGACCGTGACGCAGGCGGGCTGGGTGCGCGTCGACCCGTCGACGGGGCGGGAGAGCTATCCGCGCACCGACCCCGCCGTGATCGTGGCGATCCTCGACGCCGACGACCGCATCCTGCTCGGCTCGAACGTCGCGTGGCCCGAGCGGCGGTTCTCGCTGCTCGCGGGCTTCGTGGAGCCGGGGGAGTCGCTCGAGTCGGCGATCGTGCGCGAGATGTTCGAGGAGTCCGGCCTCGTCGTGGAGGACCCGGAGTACCGCGGCAGCCAGCCCTGGCCGTTCCCGGCGTCGCTCATGCTCGGCTTCGAGGCCCGCGTCGCCGCGGGGCAGCCGACCGAGCCGCAGCCCGACGGCACCGAGCTGCGCGAGCTGCGCTGGTTCACGCGCGAGGAGCTCGCCGCGGAGGTCGCGGCCGGCCGTGTGCTGCTGCCCGGCCCCGCGTCGATCGCGCGCGCGATCATCGAGGACTGGTTCGGCGCAGCCATCGAGGAGCCGCGGTGACCGACATCCTCGACGCGCTCGACGAGCAGCAGCGCCAGGCCGCGGAGGCGCTCCTCGGGCCGGTCTGCATCCTCGCGGGCGCCGGAACGGGCAAGACCCGCACGCTCACGCACCGCATCGCGCACGGCGTCGCGACGGGCGTCTACACGCCCGAGCGCGTCATGGCGCTCACCTTCACGACGCGTGCGGCGGGCGAGCTGCGCTCCCGGCTGCGGGCGCTCGGCGCGGGCCGGGTCGCCGCGCGCACCTTCCACTCGGCGGCGCTCGCTCAGTTGAGCTTCTTCTGGCCGCAGCTCGTCGGAGGTCGGCTGCCCGAGATCCTGCCCGGCAAGGGGCGTCTGCTCGGCCAGGCCGCCGAGTCGCTGAGCATGCGCGTCGACACCGCCGTGCTGCGCGACCTCGCGGCCGAGATCGAGTGGCGCAAGGTGCGCCGCATCTCGCTCGACGACTACGCGCGGCTCTCCTCGCGCCCGCTGCCGCAGGGCCTCGACATGCACGCGGTCGTCGAGCTGCAGCAGCGCTACGAGGACCTCAAGGACGAGCAGCGTCGCCTCGACTTCGAGGACGTGCTGCTCGTGACGGCGGGGATGCTCGAGGCGGAGCAGCGCGTGGCCGACCAGGTGCGCGAGCAGTACCGCTTCTTCGTCGTCGACGAGTACCAGGACGTGTCGCCGCTCCAGCAGGAGCTCCTCGAGCTGTGGCTCGGCCCCCGCACCGACGTGTGCGTCGTGGGTGACGCGTCGCAGACGATCTACTCCTTCGCGGGCGCCTCGAGCGAGTACCTGCTCGGCTTCGCGAGCCGCTACCCGGATGCGGTCGAGGTGCGCCTCGAGCGCAACCACCGCTCGACGCCCGCCATCCTGTCCGCCGCGAACCGCCTCATGCGCGGCCGCCCGGGTGCGCTCGAGCTCGTCGCGGTCGACGGCGACGCCGCCTCGCCCGAGCCGACGGTGACGCGCTGGGACTCGGATGCCGCGGAGGCCGACGGCGTCGCCGACGCGGTCGCCGCCCAGCTCGCGGCGGGGGCCGCACCCGAGAGGATCGCGGTGCTCTATCGCGTCAACGCGCAGGCGCTCACGCTCCAACCGGCGCTCGCGGCGCGCGGGGTCAGCTCGCGCGTGCTCGGCGGCACGCGGTTCTTCGAGCTCGAGGCCGTCAAGCGCGCCGTGCTTGAGCTCACGAGCCTCGCCCGCACGGGCTCGCCGAAGGGGCTCTACGAGACGGTCGCGGATGTCGCCCTCGCGAACGGCTGGTCGGCGCACGCCCCGGAGAGCCAGGGCGCGGTGCGCGAGCGCTGGGAGGCGCTCGGCGCGCTCGTCGATCTCGCCGACCAGGCCCCGGAGGGCACGACCCTCGCGCAGTTCGTGGCCGAGCTGCAGGAGCGCCAGAGCATGCAGCACGAGCCCACGATGCCCTCGGTCGTGCTGTCGACGCTCCACGGCGCGAAGGGCCTCGAGTGGGACCACGTGCACATCGTGGGGCTCACGGAGGGGCTGCTGCCGATCTCGCACGCGAAGGGCTTCGATGCGATCGACGAGGAGCGCCGCCTGCTCTACGTCGGCATCACGCGTGCGCGGCGGACGCTCGCGCTGCACTGGTCGGCGGAGGGGCTCCGTTCTCGTCCGCGGGAGCCCAGTCGCTTCCTGGCGGAGCTGCGCAGCGGCACTCCGGGTGCAGCGCGATCGCGCGCTCGCTGAGCTCGGAGCCGTCGCCCGCGACGCGCCACTCGCGGCCCGCGACCGTGCGCGCGTGGCCGTCGAGCGCGGTCGCGACGACGCGGGCCGCGAGCGCGAGGGCGGCGGCCTCCCGCAGCGGATGCCGCGCGGGCGCGGGGTGCGCAGCGAGCTGCGCCGCGATGGCGGGCCACGCGCTGTCGTCGTCGCGGCGGTGCAGCGCGGCGCAGTGCAGGCACGCGCTCGCCCCCGGCAGCACGAGCGGTCCGACCGTGATCGCGGTGTCGCCGACGACGACCGGCAGGTGCGGGATGTCGCGGCGCAGCCATCCGCGGTGGTCTGCGGGGCGGACGACGCGGTCGGCGACGAGCACCGCGAGCCGGGGTGCGCGGCGGCGGTCGCGCAGCCGGAGCCCCGCGTCGTCGAGCAGGCGGGCGAGCCCGAGCGCGACCTCGCCGCCGCCGAGCACGACGGACCCGCCCGCCGCCGTCTCGGACTCGGGCGCGGCCTCCGTCTCGGGGAGCAGGCACGGGGCGAGCGCCGTGAGCAGCGCGTCCGCCTCGGAGCGCGGCACACGTCGCACGTCGGCCATCATGCGGTAGCCGGAGCGCGACACGCCCGCCGCGAGCACCGCGATGAGGTGCTCGACGGCGGGCGCCACATCCGTCAGGACGGTGACGGCAGGGTCGACACCGAACTGCAGGGTGTGCGGGTCCCGCCACACGAGGGGGATAGCAGGGTCGAGCCGCAGGACCATCGCCCCAGCCTGGCGCGCTCCGCGGGCGGGCGCCGTCCGCTGTCCACAGCCGGGCCGCGTCCTACGGCACGTTCGCCCCGCCGTTGACGTTGATGACCTCGCCCACGACGAAGCTCGACTCCGGCGACGCGAGGAACACGTACGCGGGCGCCTGCTCGACGGGCTGGCTCGTGCGGCCGAGCCACGACGACTCGCCGAAGCCGTTGAGCTTCTCGGGCGGCTGGCCGTCCGACACCTGCAGCGGCGTCCATACCGGCCCCGGAGCGACGGCGTTGACGCGGATGCCGCGCGGCGCGAGGTCGTGCGCGAGCGCCTTCGTGAAGCCGATGATCGCGAACTTGGTCGAGGCGTAGTTGATGATCATGGGCGACGGGTTGTAGCCCTGCACCGAGGTGCTGTTGATGATCGTGGAGCCGGGCGGCAGGTGGGGGAGGGCCTCGCGCGTGATCCAGAACATCGCGTAGAGGTTGGTCTGGATCGTGCGGTCGAGGTCGTCCTCGTCGAGCTCGTCGAAGGTCTGGTGGTACACCTGGTGGGCCGCGTTGTTGACGAGGATGTCGAGCCCGCCGAGGCCGGCGACGGCTTCCGCGACGAGCGTGCGGCAGAATGCGCGGTCGCGGATGTCGCCGGGCAGCAGCACGCACGTGCGGCCCTCGGCGCGCACGACCGCGGCGATCGCCTCGGCGTCGACCTGCTCCTCGGGCAGGTAGCTGAGGGCGACGTCGGCGCCCTCGCGCGCGAACGCGATGGCGACGGCGGCGCCGATGCCGGAGTCGCCACCCGTGATGAGCGCCTTGCGTCCGGGGAGCCGGCCCGTCCCGCGGTAGCTGGTCTCGCCGTGGTCGGCCTTCGGGTCGAGTTCGGCGTCGAGACCGGGGAGGGGCTGCCACGACGCGTGCGGCTTGATGTGGGAGTGGCGCTCGACGGGGTTGTCGAACGTGAGCTGGTCAGACGCCATCGTCATCTCCTTTTGTTGCCGCTGGCAACTTTAGGGGATGAGGTGCCCGCTCCGAAAGATGCGGTTTCGACTCCGAAACTTGCGGGCTGTCCTCACGCATAGACATGGCGCAGGACGCGGCGCTCGGTCGCCGACCACACGCCCGACACCGCGAGGTACAGGGTCGCCGCGAGGGGCACGACCGCGGCGGCGGCGAGCACGAGGAACGGCGCCCAGGAGAGCGGCCCGCGCGGGTTCAGGAACGCCGCGCCGGGAGCCGCGGGCGACGGGGCGGGGGCGAGCGCGGCGTCCCGCAGCGTCATCCGGCGGTTGACCCACGCGACCGCGGCGAGCACGACGAGCAGGGCGACGAACACGAGGTCGCCCGCCTGGACGCCCGAGCCCACGTCGATCAGGTGGCGGCCGAGGCCCGCCCCGAGGAGCGACCCCTCGAGGAGCCGGTTCGGCTCGCCCGCGATCGTCGGGGAGGCGAAGAGCGCGTAGACGAGCGAGATGACGGGCAGCTGCGCGAGCATCGGCAGGCACCCGGCGAGCGGCGACACCTTCTCGGCCGCGTAGAGCTCGAGGGTCGCCTTCTGCAGCTTCTCGGGGTTCTTCCGGTAGCGCTTCTGCAGCTCGGCGAGCTGCGGCGCGATGCGGCGGCGGCCCTGCGCGGCCTTCGCCATCGAGACGCCGACGGGCACGAGGAGGGCGCGCACCGCGAGCGTGACGAGCACGATGGCGCCGGCGGGGGTGACGAGGGAGCCGAGCGCCAGGAGGGCGTCGGCGGCGGCCGCGAGGATCGCGGCGACGGCAGGGATGTCGAAGGGGTTCACGGATGCTCCAGGAGTCGGATGCGGACAGGCGGGATCGTCTGGCCGCCCGGCTCCGTCGGAGCGTGAGCAGGGGCGCGCGGTGCGCGTCAGGCGGCCGGCAGGAGCCGACCGGGAGCCCGCGAGCGCACGTGACCGCGCGCATCCGGGTGCGAGGCGTCGGGGAGGTGCCCGAGCAGCACGGCGTGGCGGCGGGCGCGCAGGCCCACCGTCATGTGGCGGGGAGCGGAGGCGAGGGTCGCCCGCACAAGCGCGGCGATCGCCGCGGCGAGGGCGCCGACGAGCGCGAGAGCGCCGAGGGTCGTGAGCACCGAGCCCGTGCCGCCCGGTCCGAGCGCGCCGAGCGCCACGGCGAGGCCGTGCAGCAGCTGGGCGAGGAACTCGGTCACGCGGTCAGTCTAGGGGTGGACTACCGGCGCCCGCGGGGTGCGCCGGGCTTCGGGTCGGTCACCTGCTGCCGCCACGCGAGCACGACGAGCACGATCGCCGCGACGATGAACACGCCGCCGATGATCGCGATCGGCTGGAGGTCGTTCCACAGGCCGAACACGAGCAGCACGACGCCGAACACCCCGTTCATGCCCTGCAGCACGAACACGCGCATGCGCTGCCAGCGCTTCATCGGGATCCTTCCGTCGACGGGCTTCCAGTCTCGCAGGTGGTGGGCGGGCGATCGGGCTAGACTTGGGGCCGAACACGGGAGTCCGGTGTGCCGGGCTGAGAGGAAGCTCATCCAAGCTTCGACCGTCGAACCTGATCCGGATCATGCCGGCGCAGGGAGGCATCTCGGGGCCCGACCGCATCCGCGGTCGCCCACCCGTGCCACTTTTACGGCGAACACAGCCACAGAAAGGGCACGAACAAGTGACCACCGCAACCATCGACCGTCCCTCGATCTGGCGCTGGCGCGTCATCGACATCGTCACCGCCGCCGTGCTGGGTGTCGCATCCGGCGTGCTGTTCTGGGCGTGGGGACTCGCCTGGACTCCGCTCAGCACCCTGCTCGCGTTCTCGCCCGGACTCTCGGGCCTGCTCGCGGGCGGCTGGCTGTTCGCGGGCATCCTCGGCGGCCTCGTGATCCGGAAGCCGGGCGCGGCCGTCTTCACCGAGGTCGTCGCCGCGACCGTCTCGGCGATCATCGGCACCCAGTGGGGCTTCGAGACGCTCATCTGGGGCGCGATCGAGGGCCTCGGCGCCGAGATCGTGTTCGCCGTGCTGCTCTACCGCGTGTGGGCGTTCTGGGTGGCACCGCTCGCGGGTCTCGGCGCGGGCGTCGCCGTCGCGATCCTCGACACCAACTTCTCGTCGATCGCGGGCTTCGACCCCACGGCGAAGTTCGTCTACGCGGTCTCGGCCGTCGTGTCGGGCATCATCGTCGCCGTGCTCTCGTGGCTCGCGGTGCGTGCCCTCGCACGCGCCGGGGCCCTCAACCGCTTCGCGGCGGGCCGGCGTCGTGTGGCTGCCGAGCCGACGCCCGAGCGCGAGACGGCCTCCTGAGCGAGCCCACGACAGAGAACGGATGCGGATGACCGCGGCAGCGCGCGTCACGGCACGCGGATGGGGCTGGCGCCACGGCGACCGGCCCCGTCCAGCCGTGTCCGGGCTCGACCTCGACGTCGAGCCGGGGGAGCGCGTGCTGCTGCTCGGGGCCTCCGGAGCCGGCAAGTCGACGCTGCTCGCGGGGCTCGCGGGGGTGCTCGGCGACGCGGAGGACGGCGACCGCACGGGCGAGCTGCTCGTCGACGGCCGCCGCCCCGAGGACGCGCGCGGCCGCGTGGGCCTCGTGCTGCAGGACCCCGACGGGCAGACGGTGCTCGCGCGCGTCGGCGACGAGGTGGCCTTCGGCTGCGAGAACCTCGGCCTGCCGCGCGAGGAGATCTGGCGCCGCGTCGCAGAGGCGCTCGAGGCCGTCGGCCTCGACGTGCCGCTCGACCACCCCACCTCCGAGCTCTCGGGCGGGCAGAAGCAGCGCCTCGCGATCGCGAGCGTGCTCGCCATGCGCCCCGGCCTCGTGCTGCTCGACGAGCCCACCGCCAACCTCGACCCCGACGGGGTCGCCGAGGTGCGCGAGGCCGTCGCGCGCCTCGTGGCGGACCGCGGCGCGACGCTCGTCGTCGTCGAGCACCGCGTCGAGACGTGGGTCGACCTCGTCGACCGCGTCGTCGTGCTCGAGCCGGGCGGGGGCGTGCGCGCCGACGGCGCCCCGGATGCGGTGCTCGGCTCCCGGGCCGCCGAGCTCGCGGCGGAGGGCATCTGGGTGCCGGGGCGGCATCCGGTCGTCCCGCGGGGGAGCCGCCGCGCGGACGCCCCCGAACTGCTCGTCGCGGACGCGCTCGCGGTGGGCCGCCGCCGTTTCGGGGAGCGGCAGCCGCGCACGGCCGCCGCCGACATCGACCTCACCGTGCGCGCGGGCCGCACGACGGCGATCCTCGGCCCAAACGGGGCGGGCAAGTCGACCCTCGGACTCACGCTCGCGGGACTCCTCACGCCCGTCGGCGGCGGGCTGACCGCCCTGCCCGCGCTCGCCGGACGGCTCAGCCCGGCGCCCATCCGCTGGCGCTCGCGCGAGCTCGCGGCGCGCATCGGCACGATCTTCCAGGACCCCGAGCACCAGTTCCTGCGCGGCACCGTGCGCGACGAGCTCGAGGTGGGTCCGCGCGCCCTCAAGCGCCCGGAGTCCGAGGTCGCCGCGGTGCGCGACCGCCTGGCCCAGCGCCTGCGGCTCACGACGCTGCTCGAGGCGAACCCGTTCACGCTCTCGGGCGGTGAGAAGCGCCGGCTCTCGGTCGCGACGGCGCTCGCGACGGCACCCGCCGTGCTCGTCGCCGACGAGCCGAGCTTCGGGCAGGACGCCCTCACGTGGGCGGAGCTCCTGCGGCTGCTCGACGAGCTCGTCGCGGAGGGCACCGCCCTCGTGACCGTCACGCACGACCTCGCGCTCGTCGACGCGCTCGCCGACGACCGCCTGCTGCTCGCGGGCGCGGCGGCGAAGGAGGTCGTGCCGTGAGCCTCGTCGTGCCCGAGATCCGCCGCAGCTGGATCGCGACCGTCAACCCGCTCGCGAAGCTCGTCGTGTCGCTGCTCGTCGCCGTCACGCTCGTGCTCTCGATCGACGTCGTCTCGGCGGGGATCGTCGTCGCGGTCATGGTCGTGCTGCTGCCCTTCGCGGGGCTCTCGGCCCGCCAGCTCGCGGTGCGCACCTCGCCCATCGTCGTCTCGGCCGTGCTCGCGTGCATCGCGACGGCGCTCTACGGCGTCGACGAGGGGGCGACCCTGCTCGCGCTCGGCCCCGTCACGGTCACCGTGGGCTCCGTGGGGCTCGCCGTCGCGATCCTGCTCCGCGTGCTCGCCGTGGGAGTGCCCGCGGTCGTGCTGTTCGCGACGACCGACCCGACCGATCTCGCCGACTCCCTCGCGCAGCTCGCGAAGCTGCCGGCGCGCTTCGTGCTGGGGGCGCTCGCGGCGCTCCGGCTCGTCGGCCTGCTGCTCGAGGACTGGGAGGCGCTCGGGCTCGCCCGGCGGGCGCGCGGCGTCGCCGACCGGGGCCGCGTCCGCCGCTTCCTCGTGCAGGCGGGCACGCTCCTCGTGTTCGCCGTGCGCCGCGGCGGGAAGCTCGCGACGGCGATGGAGGCGCGCGGCTTCGGCGGCGACGCCCCGCGGAGCTGGGCCCGCCGCTCGGTGCTGCGCCCGCGCGACGTCGCGGTCATGGTCGTGGGGGCGCTCGTCGTCGCGGCGGCCGTGACGACCGCCGTGGTCGTCGGAAGCTGGAGGCCCGTGCTGTGAGCTCCCCGCCGACGATCGGACGCGAGATCGACCCCGCGCCGCTGCTCGAGCGCCTCGCCGCCGGCCCGCAGCCCTGGGTGCTACTCATCGACGGCCGCTCGGGTGCGGGCAAGACCGTGCTCGCGCGTCGGCTCGCCGCCGAGACGGGGGCGACGCTCGTCTCCCTCGACGAGGTCTACCCCGGATGGGATGGCCTCGCCGCCGGGGCCGCCGCCGTGCCCGGGATCGTGCGCGAGGGCACCTGGCGCCGCTGGGACTGGGCGGCCGACGACTGGGGCGGCACGGCATCCGTCGACCGGACCGGGTCGCTCATCGTCGAGGGCTGCGGCGCGATCTCGCGCGCCTCGCGTCCGCTCGCCGACCACGCGTGGTGGCTCGACCGCGACGACGAGGAGCGCAAGCGCCGCGCACTCGGCCGCGACGGCGACGCCTACGCGCCGCACTGGGACCGCTGGGCGGCGCAGGAGGAGGCGTTCTCCGCGGCGGAGCGGCCGCGCGAGCTCGCCGACCTCGTCGTGCGCGCGTGAGGCGACGGCCGACGGCAGGGGCTAGCGGCGCGTCCAGGCCGTGATGAAGAGGCCGTCCTCCCACGTCGTCACCAGCTCGTCGTCCGTGCACTCGACGAACAGGCGGCCCGTCGTGTCGATGAGCGACGGGACCTCGATGGGCACCGTCGAGACGACGCCGTTCATCGAGACGGTGTTCTCGATCGCGTAGGCGGAGTCGTCGTAGTCCGCGAACATCATGGCCGCGCGGTCGCTCGACGAGTCCCAGCCCCACGAGGCCGTGAGGGTGCCGGCGTGCGACTGCGAGGCCGTCGCCGTGGCGCCGTTGATCTGGAAGTCGATCGCCGCGGCGAAGTCGTTGTCGAAGCGGAAGCCGCCGTCGGCCGTGAAGGTCGCCGTCTGGCTGCCCGCCGCGCGCGTCGTCAGCACGTCCATGCCGGTGTCGGCGAGCACGGAGCCGAGCTGCTCCGCGAGGTCGGCGACGTCGGCGCTCCAGGTGCCCACGACGCACGCCGTGGGGGAGGTGTCCTCGGGGCTCGCGGCAGCGTCGTCGGCCGAGTCGGATGCGGCGGGCGTCGACTCGCTCGCGGCGTCCTCGTCGCCGCAGCCGGTGAGCAGCAGCAGGAGCGCGAGGGGGAGTGCGGCGAGGGCGGTGGTGGTGCGACGGGTCATCGAGGCCTCCTCGGGTACGGATCGCAGGATACGGGTGCGCGCGACCCGAGCGCGATACCCGCGCGTGAGGGGCATCCGGATCCGTGCCGGGTCAGGCCCAGCCGAGACGGTGCAGCTCGTCGTCGTCGATGCCGTAGTAGTGGGCGATCTCGTGCACGAGCGTCACGTGGATCTCGTCGCGCAGCTCGTCCTCGTCCTCGCAGATCGCCAGGAGCGGCTCGCGGAAGAGGACGATGCGGTCGGGCAGCTCGCCGAAGCCGTAGCGGTCGCGCTCCGTGAGCGCCACGCCCTCGTAGACGCCGAGCAGGTCGAGGGAGCCGTCCTCGGGACGGTCCTCGCATACGAACACGACGTTCTCGAGACCCTCGACCATCTCGTCGGGGAGCGCGTCGAGCTCGTCGATGACGATCTCCTCGAACTCCTCCGCGGTGAGCTCCAGGCTCATGCACCCTCCAGCAGTTCCACGAGCACCCACTGCAGCTCGCCCAGCCAACCGTAGATGTCGGCGAGCGGGCCCTCGCCCGGCTCGTCGTCGTCCGTGCGGATGCCGAGGCGGCTGCCGACCATCATGCGGATCGCGGTGAGCGCGCGGATCCACGTGTCCGCTGCCTCCGCGTCGAGCACGACGACGCCCTCGTGCGCCGTGCCGGCGATGCGCTCGGCGGCCTCGATCTTGCGCTGCTCGAGCTCGTCGCGCGTGTAGCGGTGGAACTCGGCCGCCGCCTCCGAGTCGTCGCGGTAGGCGTCGGGGAAGAGCATCGCGAGCAGCGGGGCGTCGTCGAGCTCGGGGTCGCGCACGACGTCCGCGAACTGGTGGGCGAGCACCGTGAGGAGCCCGGCCTCCTCGGCCTCGAACTCGATGCGCACCTCGTCGCCGACGCGCCCGATCCTCACGGCACGTCCTTCGCGATCGTCGCGGTGAGGCCGTAGTCGTGCATCGCCTGCGCGTGCCGCTCCATCTCCTCGCGCGGTCCGGATGCCACGACGGCACGGCCCTCGTGGTGCACGAGGAGCATGAGCCGCTCCGCCTCCTCGCGGGGGTAGCCGAAGTAGGTGCGGAACACGTGCACGACGTAGTTCATGAGGTTGATCGGGTCGTTCCACACGATCAGCACCCACGGCACGTCGAGGGACGACGTCGTCTCCACGTCGAGGACGGGGGACGCCGTGGAGGAGGACCCCGGCGAACCGGGGTGACCCTCTCGGGAACTGGGGCGATCGACGGGACTCGAACCCGCGGCATCCGGCACCACAAGCCAGCGCTCTACCAACTGAGCTACGACCGCCATACGCTGCTCACTCACGGAAGCAACTGGACGATTCTACGGTATCCGCGGGGCCCATTTCGCCACGACCTCCGCAGCCGCGTCGTGAGCCTCGTCGCTCGTGGGTCCGGGCTCGGCCACGAAGGCCACGCGGCGGTAGTACTCGAGCTCGCGGATCGACTCGAGGATGTCGGCGAGGGCCCGGTGTCCGCCGTTCTTGGCGGGTGCCTGGAAGTACACGCGCGGGAACCACCGGCGCGAGAGCTCCTTGATGCTCGACACGTCGACGCTGCGGTAGTGCAGGTGCGCGTCGACGCGCGGCATGTACTTCGCGAGGAACGCGCGGTCGGTGCCGATCGTGTTGCCGGCCAGCGGAGCCGTGCCGCTCTCGGGAACGAAACGTTGGATGTAGGCGAGCACCCGCGCTTCAGCCTCGGCGAGGCTGACGCCGTTCGGGATCTCCTCGAGGAGTCCGGATGCGGTGTGCATCTCGCGCACGAAGTCGCCCATGTGCGCGAAGGCGGCATCGTTGGGCTTGATCACGATGTCGAAGCCCTCGTCGACCGGGGTGAGGTCGTCGTCGGTGATGACGACCGCCACCTCGACGAGTTCGTCGACCTCCAGTTCGAGCCCGGTCATCTCGCAGTCGATCCATACGAGACGTTCCGTTGCCTGGCTCATTCCTCTAGCCTACGGCGCGTCCCTCTCCGGCGCCTTCCCGCCCGCAGCGGTCTCGCTCCCGTGGGCGGTCTCGCTCCCGTGGGCGGTCGTGCGCGAGAGCGGACTCCGGGTGAGGGAGGAGTGCACCCGGAAGGCGACCGTGCCCGGCAGGTAGCGGTCGTCGCCGAGCTCCATCGCGCGTCCGTCCCGCGCAAAGCTGACCCGCCGCATCCGCAGCAGCGGGTGGGTGCGTCGGACGCCGAGCAGCCGCGCGTCGGCGCTCGTGGCGGCGACCGCGTCGATCGTGTGTTCCGCGTGCGCCGTGACGATCCCGAAGCGATCGGCGAGCGCGGCCACGACCGACGGCTCGTCGTCGGGGATCGCGGCGACGAACTCCGCGAGCCACGGGGCGTATGCGGTGCGCTCGACCATCACATCCCGCTCGTCGAGAGAACGGATACGGGTCACCCTCAGCAGGGCGACCCCGACCGGAACCCGCAGGGCGCGTGCCTCGTGGGCGTCGGCCGGCGCGCTCTCGCTCGCCACCACCTGCCCGCCGGGGCGCATCCCTTTGCTGCGGGCCCACTGAGCGAACAAGCGCAGCTCGGCGAAGCCGTGGTGGGCGCGCGAGGACCGGATGTACCACCCGGATCCCTGCCGGGCCGCCACCATCCCACGTTCGGCGAGCGAGGCGAGGGCGGAGCGCACGGTGCCCCGGGATGCGCGGTATTCGGCGGCCAGCTCCTGCTCGTGGGGCAGGGCGGAACCCACGGCGAACTCGCCGTCCACGATGCGTTCGGCGAGGTGACGGGCGAGCTGACGGTAGCGGGGGGTGCCTCCCGGTGCGGGTGAGTCGGCCACGTGATCAACTGTGCACACTCGCCCGCGCCCCCGGTCCCGGATCCGGGGCGCGTTCACCGGGACTTCACCGCACCGTCGCCGCCCGCTCGCCTGCTTTCGTCGTGATGAGGGGCGAACGAACGGGAGGTCGGGCATGCATGCAGACATCGGGGCGGTGCTCAGCGACATGGACGGCACCCTCCTCGACACCGAGGAGGCGTGGCTGCGCGCGGTCGCGGGCTTCGTGCGCTCGCGCGGCGCCGAGGCCGGGCACGAGGTGATGCTCGCGGTCGAGGGCGCCACCCTCACCCAGGCCGCCCGGGTGGTGCGCCGCATGCTGGAGTTGCCGGACGCGGTGGCCGAGATCGAGGCCGAGCTGGATGCGCGTGCGCTGGAGCAGTTCACCGCCCACGGCGTGCGCTGGAGGCCGGGAGCGCGCGAGCTCATCGCCGTGGTCGCGGCATCCGGAACCCCGCTCGCGCTCGTCACCTCGTCCCCGCGTCGCTGGGTGGATGATCTGGCGCGGCGAGTGGATCTCGGCGTGTTTCGGGTGACGGTGACCGCCGACGACGTGGACCATGTCAAGCCCGACCCCACCCCCTACCTGCTCGGCGCCGCCGCGCTCGGGGTGCCGCCGGAGAGCGCGGTGGTGCTGGAGGACTCGATTCCCGGCATGCGGTCGGCGCTGCAGGCCGGATGCCGCGTGCTGCTGATCCGTCCCGGGGAGCGCCCGGCCCGCCATCCCTCCCTCGTCGTGGTGCCCAGCCTCGACGGCATCAGCCTGCCCTGGCTGCGCGAGCGCTTCCGTGCGCTCGCCGACGTCGCCGCCGACATCCCCCAGGAAGGAACAACCCGATGATCGATCGAATACTCATCCGGAGCACTCCGGGGCGCGCGCCGGCCGTACCGATCCCGTTCGCGCGGCTCGGTGCCCTGCTGGCGCGGGGCGTCGCGCTCGCCCTCGTGCTGCTGCTTGCGGCGCTCACGCTCCCGGTCGCTCCCGCGCACGCGGCCGGATCCAGCATCGCTCTCGGTGCATCCCGGGTCGCGGTCGGCGACACCCTCACCGTCGACTACGCGACCGACGCCCCCGACACCACCAACTGGATCGCCATCTACCGCGCCGAGGACGGCACCCCCGACGGCAGCCCGGCATCCCGTGCCTATCAGTACGCGCCGGACGTGGCTGGAACCGTGACGTTCACGATCTCCGGCTCCCGTCTCGTGCCGGGGGAGTACCTCGTGTACTTCCTCGCCCTGGACGGCTACACGCAGCTGGTGGAGCCCGCCGCGCTCACGATCGTGGAGGCGGGGGCCGTCGAGCCGGTCGCCTCCACCCTCAGCCTCGCGGCATCCAGCGCTCGCGTCGGCGAGAGCATCCAGGTGAGCTACACGACCGGGGCGCCCTCCAACACCAACTGGATCGGCATCTACCGGCTCGCCGACGGCACGCCCGACGGCGACCCCGGCTCGCGGGTGTGGAGCTACGCCCCGGGAACCAGCGGCACCGTCGAGCTGGCGCTCGCCTCGGGCGTCTTCACTGCGGGCGAGTACCGGGTGTTCTTCCTCGCCAACGACGGCTACCAGCAGCTCGCCGAGCCGCTCGCGCTCACCGTGCTGCCGGAACCCGCGAGCCTCGCCGCGCTCGTGGCCGAGTACCGCAGCGCGGATGCCCGGGTCGGCGACCCGTTCCGGGTGACCGTGTCGGCGCTTTTCCACACCACCGGCGCCGAGGAGCCCAGCTTCACGCTGGAGGGTGCCCCCGCCTGGCTCACCGTGCAGGGCGGCGTGGCCTCCGGCACCCCGGACGCCGCGGGCGCGGCATCCGTCACGGTGCTCGCCCGGCTCGGCGAGCTGACTGCGCGCGCAGAGCTGACCATCCCGGTGGTGCCGGCGGGAGCATCCCTCGGCGACGAGCTTACGATCGTCAGCTACAACGCCTGGCATCAGGGTGCGCAGGTCGCCGACGGCCGGATGAAGGAGATCCGCACCTTCCTCGAGCAGGGGGCGGATGTGGTGGCGCTGCAGGAGTCCAGCAGTGCGCACGCGAGCGAGCTCGCGGCACTGCTGGGCTGGTCCTGGTACGGCGACGGCGGCGACACAACCGTGATCAGCCGTTACCCGCTCGCCGAGACGGTGGCGAGCTCGGCGGCCGACGGGGTGCGGGTCGTCGTGGATGCGGAGCAGAACCGTTCCGTGTGGGTGCTCTCCGCCCACCTCGGCTACGCCCGCTACGGCCCGTACTACGCCCAGGAGGGGCGCAGCGTCGAGTACATCCTGAGCGAGGAGAACGTGCAGCGCGGACCTCAGGTGCGCGACAACATCGAGACGATGGCGCAGCTCGCACAGGACTATCCGGGGGTGCCGATCGTCTACGCGGGTGATCTGAACACGCCCTCGCACCTGGATTGGACGGAGGCGAACCGCGATCAGCACGGGGGGCTCGTGGTACCGTGGCCGGTCTCGACCGAACTGCACGCGGCAGGTTTCGTGGACAGCTACCGCACGGTGCATCCGGACCCGGTCGCCGACCCGGCCACCTCGTGGACGCCGCGTTTCCTGGACGAGCCGCAGGACCGCATCGACTTCATCTACCTGAAGGGCGAGGCTCTGCGCATCACCGACTCTCGCTACTTCCACGGCGCCAGCATGGACGAGTGGGCCTCCGACCATGGCTCCTTCGCCACGGTGTTCCGCTGGGTCTCGGAGGACGATGCGGGCGAGACGCTTCCCGGCACGGGCGTGACGACGCCGGATGCGGGCGCTCCGAGCGTTCGGCAGCTCGCCGCGACGGGAACGGATGCATCCCCCGCCTGGGCGTTCGGGCTCCTGCTCGGCGGTCTTCTGGCGCTGGCGATCGCCCGGTTCTCGGTTCGCCGACGTCGGGTGTGACCGCGCCGCGAGCGCACGCCCCGGGCCTGGCCTGGGGCGTGCGCTAGTTGTTCTTCCCCGTGAGGTTGTGAACGCGTTGGGCGGGGGTGAGGCCTCCGAGCCC
>RDDZ01000142.1 GCA_003852775.1 Microbacteriaceae bacterium
GCGGCGGGACCCCCTCGATCATCCGGGATGGGGCAACGCTAGCGAGCGCGCCCCGATCCGTCGTGCCCCAGACCGGGGGTTCGGCGCACCTCCCGGGAACGACGGAGGCCGCCACCCGCAGGTGACGGCCTCCGCAAGAAGTTCGCGTTGTCAGCGACGAGATTGCTCGGCACGGCCGAGCAATCCGAAAAGGCTCTGCCCTTTCGCGGACTGCGCCTATCGGCGCAGTCCGAGACGCTCGATCAGCGAGCGGTAGCGCTCGATGTCGATGTCCTGGAGGTAGCCGAGCAGCCGGCGACGCTGGCCCACGAGGAGGAGCAGACCACGACGCGAGTGGTGGTCGTGCTTGTGCTCCTTGAGGTGCTCGGTGAGGTCCTTGATCCGCTGGGTGAGGATCGCGACCTGCACCTCGGGGGATCCGGTGTCTCCGGGGTGGGTGGCGTACTCGTCGATGATCGCCTTCTTGACGTCTGCATCCAGTGCCATTCGGGGATCCCCTTTCTCTCGTTGCGCGGTGCGCCCCGCCCGATGCGGGGGCTCTCTCGATCCGCGGCCGTTCGACGGCAACCTGCCCACTCTACCAGACCGGACGCGCGTCGCGGCCGGCGTCAGGCGAGCGCGAGGACGAGCGTCAGCACGAAGGAGAGCACCACGAGCACGGCGAAGCACGACGAGATCACGAGGCCCGCGACCGCCCAGCCGCGGCGGCGCAGCATCCCGTCGGCCGTCTCGCGGAGGCCGCGCACCCCGAAGCGGATCGACGCGGTCGCGAGGGCCGCGACGACGAGCAGCTTGATCGCCTCCAGGAAGAGCGCCGCCTCCATGAGCCGCGCGGCGTCGGACACGAGCACGACGACCCCGAGGGTGAGCGTTCCGATGACGGCATTCGCGACGACGACCGCGAGGCCGAGCTGCAGGCTGCGGGTGGCTGCGACGTCGGCCGGGCGGCGCCCCTCCCGCGCGACGACCACGCGCGAGCCGCAGCGGGAGCAGAACAGGTCCGACGCGGATGCCGACGCGCCGCACGCCGCGCACGCGATGCCCCTGCGCGCGCGTTCGACCGCGGAGCCGAAGGCGGCGAGGGTCGAGGGGGCGGCGACCGTCATGACCCCCATTCTGGGGGCACGCGGTGAAGGGCGGCAAGGCGCCCGAGGCGACCCTCAGGAGACTGGGAGGATGCGCTCCGGGCGGCGCCCGCGACCCCCTGGTTGACTGGACGCATGATCGCCGCCCGCCTGCTCGACCTGCTGCTCGTGCTGGTGCTGTGCGTCTACCTCGGCGAGGGATGGCGGAACGGGATCCTGCGCAGCCTGAGCTCGATCCTCGGTGTCGCCTCGGGGGGCGTCGTGGCCTTCTTCGCCGTGCCCGTCGTGGCCGCCGCGATCCCCTCCCCCGAGCTCCGGCTCTCCGCCTCGATCGGCCTCGGCGTCCTCCTGCTGATCGGCGGCCACCTGCTCGGAATCGCCCTCGGCCGGTCGATCGCGGGCCGCCGCCCCGACGATCCCCGGCGCGAGGCCGACCCCTCGACCGCCGCGCGCCTCTTCGGCGCGATCGCGAACGTCGTGGCCTCGGCGCTCGTCATCACGCTCGTCGCCGGCAGCGTCGCGCAGCTGGGCGTGCCCGTGCTCTCGCAGGCGGTCAACCGCTCGGTCGTGATCGGCACGATCGACCGGCTCACCCCGGGCCCCGTCGCGGAGGGTCTCGCGCGCGTGCGCTCCGCGATCTTCGAGCAGGGGCTCCCGACGATCGACGAGGCCCTCGGCGGGATCGCGGCGAGCCAGGACCCGCCGGACGTCGACACGGCATCCGACCCCCTCGCGTCCGCCGCACGCTCGGTCGCCCGGATCAACGGCACGGCGTTCGCGTGCGGCCAGAACCAGACCGGTAGCGGCTTCGTGGTGGCCCCCGAGCGCGTCGTGACGAACGCGCACGTCGTCGCGGGCGTCTCGCAGCCGATCGTCGAGCTGCCGGACGGCCAGGTGCTCGACGCGCGCGTCGTGTGGTTCGACGGCGACACCGACATCGCGATCCTCGCCGTCGACGGCCTCGACGCGCGCCCCCTCGAGCTCGCCGACGCGGCGATCGGCGACGACGCCGTGGTCGACGGCTACCCGCACGGCGGGCCCTTCACCTCGGCGCCCGCGAAGGTGCTCGCGATCTCAAACGAGCGCGTCGCCGACATCTACGGCGAGAGTTGGAGCACGCGCGAGGTCGCGACGATCGCCGCGCAGGTGCAGCCCGGCAACTCGGGCGGCCCCCTCATCACGCTCGACGGGCGGGTCGCGGGCGTCGTCTTCGCGCGCAACTCCGCGCACGACAACCTCGGCTACGCGACGACCGTCGGGCAGCTCGCGCGGCTCTTCGGCGACGCGGCATCCCTCACGACGCCGGTCGACCCGGGGCGCTGCGTCGCGGGCTGAGCGTGCTCAGTCGCTCTCGGGGCGCCGCATGTACCACTCCGTGAAGCCACGGGCACGCCCGTCGGGCTCGAGCTCGATGAGCCATCAGGTTGTCGTAGAGCCGCCCCTCCCGGCGACCCCACTCCGCCGACACAGAGGGGGTTGACGTTTCCCGGGGACGGGTGCACCCTGGAATCAGTTCAACTCATCGCCCAGCAGAGCCGGAGTCATCGACCCGCCACTGGGCGATGAGTCCGTTAACGGCACGTCCGCCCGACCCCGCGGGCCGGGCGGACGCAGCGCTCACGCCGCGGGCTGCGCGGCGGCCTGCAGCGCCTGACGCGAGGCCGTGAGCTTGAGCAGCAGCTCGTGCTCGTCGCGCTGGGCGCCGATGCGGTCGCGGCCCATGATGATCCGCTGACGCGTGAACGCGAGGGTCGTGGCGTCGCGGATGTAGGTCTTCATGAGCAGGGCGACGCCGTGCGTGCGCGCCCAGGTCATCGCCTGCTTGCGGCCGGCCGCGGTGCCGAGCGTGCCGACCTCCGAGGGGCTCAGCCATCCGGCGCTCGCGTACTCGGCGAGACGCTCCTGGGTGAGCTTCGCCTCCCGCTTGCGCAGCTGCACGACGAGCACGATCGAGGCGGCGAAGAGCGGCACCTGCAGCACGAGGTAGAGCAGGAACCAGCCGATGAGGCCCAGGTAGGAGGTGCCGTTCCACAGGGCGTGGAGGGCCATGGCGGGCAGGAGGCCCACGAAGAAGCCGGCGATGCCGCCCGCGACGCTCCTGCGGCCCCACAGGCCGATGAAGAGACCCGTCATCGCGGTGAACATCGCGTGCGCGAACGGCGACATGATGCCCCGCACGAAGAAGGTGAGGATCGTGTCGGCCGAGAGCAGGCCCGAGTAGGCCATCGCCTGCGAGAAGTAGAGGATGTTCTCGGTGAAGGCGAAACCGCCCGCGATGACGGCCGCGTACACGATGCCGTCGACCGGGCCGTCGAAGTACTTGCGCGCCACGAGGAAGATCAGCAGCACGCCGACGCCCTTCGCAAGCTCCTCCACGACGGGCGCCTGGACGACCGTGCCGAGCACGTCGAGCGCCGCGGCGTCGACGCCCACGGCATAGCTCGTGAGCTGGACGCCGATGTCGACGAGCAGCGCGATCGCGACCGACATGACGGCGCCCCACAGGAACCCGAACACGAGCAGCCCGCGCGGCTCCGGCTCCCAGCGGTCGATCCAGTACACGCCGAGCAGCACGATCACGAGCGGGATCACCGCGAGCACCCCGCCGAGCAGGAGCAGCACGGGCCCGAGCGCGAGGAACAGGTACGCGAGCAGGGCGAGGCCGAAGACGCCGATGACGATGAAGCCGGCGATCGCCCACCCGAACAGCGCGTGGCGGGGCTTCGCCGGCTGCGGGAAGACGGGGATCGGCGGGGTCTGGGCCTGAGCCTGCACCTCGGCGGGCGCGGTCTCCGGCTGAGGAGCGGAGGGGTTCGTGGTGGATGGGAAGGACATAGCGGCCACCCTACAGACGGCGCGGCCGCCGGCCGGGATCTACTTCTGCTGTTCGCGCAGGATGGCGAGGGCGCGGCTCACGCGGTCGCGCAGGCCCGGCACGTTCTTGCGCTGCGGGATGCGGGCCCGCTCGAGGAGGGCGACGACCTCGGCGCGCTGCGCGGCGCGCACGGCGTCGATCGCCTCCTGCCGCACAGCCGCGGCGCGCACGGCCACGATGAAGGCGGCGACGCTCAGCACGCCCGCGGCGATCGCGCCGACCGCGAAGCCGACGGTGTCGTCCGCGATCGCGGCGACCGAGGCGGCCACGCCGATCCCGAGCACCGCGAGCAGCGCGACGAGACGCAGCGTGGGCGCGGCCCCGGAACGACGGGCGAGCAGGCGGTCGGCGTCCGCGAGGCGCGTCTCGAAGCCCTCGAGCTCCTCGAGCGTGAGCTGCAGGACAGCGCGGTCGCGCAGGTCGCGGCGGATGCGCGCGTAGGTCGGGCGGTCGCGCCGCACGACGACGAGCACCGCGAGGATGCCGATGCCGAAGGCGAGCACGGCGACGGCGAGGAGGATGACGAACGCCGCGACGGGGCGGTGGTCGTCGAGCAACACGCGCGCGGCCACGTCGACGCCGAAGGCGAGCAGCACGGCGGTGACGGCGGCGACCGCCATCGTCCAGGTGAGCTCGCGGACCGTGTTGCGGGTGATGACCTCGGGGTCGTCGGTGTCGCGGATGCGCCGGGCGTCGATGAAGCCCGTGATCGCGTCGCCCACCTGGAGCGCGAGGATCGACGACTGCAGCAGCAGCGCGACGACGAGCAGCGGCACGAGATCCACGAAGCGACCCTAACGCAGCCCGGATTCCGCG
>RDDZ01000072.1 GCA_003852775.1 Microbacteriaceae bacterium
CCTCGGAGGCCACCCGCCGATCACCCGACTGGCACCAACGTGATGACCCGGTACACCTAGGGCCGTGCGTCCTCTGCGCGATAGAACCGGAGGGGCATGTCACGGTCACGACGGTCTTCTTCGACCTTGGCTTAGCGCTCGATCAGTTTTTCTGGCGATACTCGGCGATCCTGCACGACCGACTCGACGCCGAAAACTTCGCGGCCAAGGTTTATTCCGAACCTGCCCAGGTACTCCACCTGGGCAGGGATCGGGTAGGGAGGCTGGTTCCGTGGCTCGCCGAAGAGCGCGACGCCCTCGCCGTCGCTGACAATCTCGATCTCGTCGCTCACAGCAGCACTCCGATCAGGGCGAATCTGCGCACGAGCATCACGCTAGCCGACGGGCGTCGACGGCGCCGGGCTATCCGTACGGAGTTCGCACGTGCAGTTACTGCCAACTTTCGTGAGACAGAACGCGCCGGCTGGACGAATGAGGAACCGCATGATCTCGCGGATCTGCTAACTCAGTTCCTGCCAACTAGCGTGAGAAGGGACACCCACCCGCTGGTTGAGTAGCCCGCGAAGCGGGCGTGTCGAAACCAGCCCCGAGCTACTTCTTCGGCGCCAGCTGATCGATGATCGCCTGCGCGACGTCGTGCATCGTGAGGCGGCGGTCCATCGACGCCTTCTGGATCCAGCGGAACGCCTCGGGCTCGGTGAGGCCCATCTTCTCGTTGAGCAGGCCCTTCGCACGGTCGACGAGCTTGCGGGTCTCGAAGCGCTCGACCATGTCGGCGACCTCGGCCTCGAGCGTGACGATCTGCTGGTAGCGGCTGAGCGCGATCTCGATCGCCGGCAGCAGGTCGTTCGGCGTGAACGGCTTGACGACGTAGGCGAGGGCGCCGGCCTCGGACGCGCGCTCCACGAGCTCCTTCTGGCTGAACGCGGTCAGCAGCACGACGGGCGCGATGTGGTTCTTGGTGAGGCGCTCCGCCGCGGAGATGCCGTCGAGCTGGGGCATCTTGACGTCCATGACGACGAGGTCGGGTCGCAGCTCGGTCGCGAGCGCGACGGCGGTCTCGCCGTCTCCCGCCTCCCCGACGACGTCGAATCCGTTGTCGCGCAGGATCTCCACGATGTCGAGCCGGATGAGGGACTCATCCTCGGCGACGACGACACGGCGGGGGGCCTGGGGGGTTGCGTCGGTCTCACTCACCCTTGAATCCTACGGTAACGTCGGGATGCCGCGAGGCCCGGATGCGGGCGTCGCACGCACCGGCCGGTGTGGCGGAATGGCAGACGCGACCGACTCAAAATCGGTTGTCCGTGAGGACGTGTGGGTTCGACCCCCACCACCGGCACCGTCAGGCGTCGGTGCTGGCCGTCTCGGTCGCCGCGATCGCCGCCCCGTCCCAGATGTAGGCGAGGTGGGCGAGACCGAAGAACAGCAGCATGAGCGGGAGCGACAGCCCGCCCGCGAACGAGCCCGCGAGCCCGCCGAACCACGACATGACGATGGCGACGAGCAGCAGGACGCCGGCGAGGCTGCGGGTCGCGCCCCGCAGCACGACCACGACGGCGAGGGCCAGCAGCGGCATGCGTGCGGTGGCGGCGATGGCGGTCAGCACGTCGGCTCCCGCGACGATCGCGATCAGGTGGACGATTGAGATGACCGCGTACGGGACGAAGGCGATCCAGGGGTGCTTCATTGCGCTCCTCGGGTGATGGATGACGCATCACCTTCGCACGCGGGGGTCGGCGAACCGGCCCGCCGTCTTCCCGCTCCGACCGGGATCCTGCGGCAAGGTGGAGACATGCGGCTCGTGCTCATCTCCGATACGCACCTCCCCGTGCGCGCCAAGCGGCTGCCGGACGAGGTCTGGGCGGCCGTCGAGGACGCGGACGTCGTGTTCCACGCGGGCGACTGGGTCGGCGCCGAGCTGCTCGACGAGCTCGAGGCGCGGGCGCCTCGGCTCGTGGCGTGCTGGGGCAACAACGACGGCGCCGAGCTGCGGGCCCGGCTGCCGGAGGTCGCGCGCGTGAGGCTCGACGGCGTCCGCGTCGCGGTCGTGCACGAGACCGGCCAGGCGACTGGCCGGGAGCGGCGCATGGACGAGGCGTTCCCGGAGGTCGACGTGCTCGTGTTCGGGCATAGCCACATCCCGTGGGACACCGTGACGCCTCGCGGCATGCGGTTGCTGAACCCGGGGTCGCCGACGGACCGGCGACGGCAGCCGTTCGGGACCTACATGACGGCGGTCGTCGAGGAGGGAGAGCTTCGCGACGTGGCGCTGCACCCCCTGCCGCCGCCGACCCCCGTCGGCTGAGTCAGCGCCTGACGAGGCGCACGAGCGAACGGACCCCGAGCGAACGGACCCCGAGCATCCCGACCACGCCCACGGCGAGCCACGGCCCCGCGACGAGGATCGGGTCGATCCAGGCGTGCTTCAGGTCGACGCGATCACGTCCGAAGCGGGTTCATGCGCAGCGTGTCGCCCTTGTTCATCGCGTCGCCGAACCTCACGGCGCCGAACATCGGGCCACACGCGCCGACGACGGACACCGTGCCCGCCTTGTGCAGGCCGTCGATCGCCCTACCACCGGAAGCGCGCAGTGCTCACGCGCGAGCGCGGGAGGTCACCGGTTGTGCGGATCCGACGAGAGCGCACAACATCGCCCGTGCTCCGCTAGTCTCCGAGGGAGGCTGCTGTACCGACCAGCCGATTGAGGGAGCATTGTGGACCCATCGGATCTGGCGCTCGACCCTGACGAGTTGCGGCGCCTCGAGGAGTGCGCGCGGGAGCCCATCCGCACGCCCGGGATGATCCAGGCGCACGGGACGCTCCTCGCGGTCGACGCGGACAGCGGCGAGATCGTCGTCGTGAGCGAGGACGCGGCCGACTGGCTCGACCTGCGCGTCGACGAGGTCGGGATCCCGGAGCTCGCGGATGCGGCCCGGACGGGCGTGCCGCTCGACCCGATCCGCATCCCCTGGCGCGGCGAGCCGGCCGACGTCATCGTGCACCAGAACGGCGAGCTCAACATCGTCGAGATCGAGCCGCTGCCCACGGGGGCCGAGTACGCCCGCGTGCCGGTCGTCGCCGCGATCCAGCGCCTCTCGAACGCCGACTCGATCGAGGAGCTGCGCGAGATCGTCGTGACGGAGCTCCGCAGGATCACCGGCTTCGACCGCGTGATGATGTACGAGTTCCAGGAGGACGAGCACGGCATCGTCCTCGCCGAGGACCGCGCCCTCGAGCTCGAGTCCTACCTCGGGCTGCACTTCCCCGCCTCCGACATCCCGGCCCAGGCGCGTGCCCTCTACCTCTCGAAGCTCGGCCGCGCGATCACGAGCACCGAGGCCCCGGCGCGGCCGTTGCTCTCGAACCGCCTCGACACCGCGACGCTCGACCTCTCGGGTGCCGAGCTGCGCGCCGTCTCCCCGTACCACCTGCAGTACATGCGCAACATGGGGCAGGCGTCGACCTTCTCGCTCTCGCTCATCGAGAAGGGGCGGCTGACGGGGATGATCACGTGCGCCCACGGCACCGAGCGACGCATCCCCGTGCTCCTGCGGCGCTCGCTCGAGGTGCTCGCCGGGCAGCTCGCGGTGCAGTCCGCGGCGATGCGCGAGATCGATCGGCTCCGGCACTCCGTAGAGGTGCGCGAGCGCCGTGGCGCCCTGCTCGCGCCGCTCTTCGCCTCCGACGACATCACGGCCGCGCTCTTCCAGGGACGCGAGACGATCCTCGACCTGATCCCTGCGGACGGCGTGGTCGCCCGCATCGGCCCCTCGTGGCGTGTGGCGGGCGAGGTCCCGCCGCTCGCGCCCCTGGGCGGCATCGTCGACCGACTCGACGGCACCCCGATCATCACCGATTCGCTCGCGCGCGACCGTCCCGACCTCGCCGAGCTCATGCCGGGCGTCGCGGGGCTGCTCGCGATCCCGCTCGCCGAGAACGAGGGCGCCCTGCTGTTCTTCCGCGGCGAGGTCACCCGCAACATCACGTGGCTCGGCGACCCCGGATCGGGGAACCGCCCCGAGGGCACGTCGCCGCGCGCCTCCTTCGCCCTGTGGCAGCAGCTCGTGCGCGAACGCTCCGAGCCGTGGGGCGACGTCGCGGAGGAGGCGGTCGAGCTCGCCCACGACCTCGACCACGCCCTCAGCCGTCGCGCGGAGTCCCGCCTCGCGGAGCTCGCGATGCGCGACGCCCTCACGGGGCTCCACAACCGGCGCTACCTCGTCGAGCGCCTCGCCACGCGCGGACCCGTCGGCCCGGACGGGAAGGCGCTCCTCTTCGTCGACCTCGACGACTTCAAGAGCGTCAACGACCAGCACGGCCACGAGACGGGCGACGCGGTCATCCTCGAGGTCGCCCGTCGCCTCCGCGCGAACTCCCGCGACCGCGACGACGTCGTGCGCCTCGGCGGCGACGAGTTCGTCGTGCTCATGGACGGCGTGGCGGGCACCGACGTGCACGCGATCGCGGAACGGCTCGTGGAGGCCGTCGCGGCGCCGATCGTCGTGGGCACCGCCGTGCTGCAGATCACGGCGTCCTGCGGCCTCGTCGTCGCGGAGCCGGGGACACCCCGTGTCGGGCTGCTCGAGGCGGCGGATGCGGCGATGTACCGCGCCAAGCGCGCGGGCCGCAACCGCATCGCGAGTTGAACCGCGCTAGTTGTACCGGGTCATCACGTTGGTGCCAGTCGGGTGATCGGCGGGTGGCCTCCGAGG
>RDDZ01000138.1 GCA_003852775.1 Microbacteriaceae bacterium
CGCCGGCACGAGCTTCCACGGGAACTTGCGGGCCACGGCGAGGCCGAGGGTCACCGCGGGGTTGATGTGGTTGCCCGAGATGTAGCCGAACACGTAGACGGTGACGACGACGATCGTGCCGAACGCGAGCGAGATGAAGCCGAGCTCGGCGCCGGTGAACGGCTCGCCGCCCCGGGCGATGGCGAGGGCGGGCACCGACCCGACTCCGACGAACACGAGGAACGCCGTGCCGAGGAACTCGGCCGCGAGTTTCTGCCACAGACGGTTCTCATCCATATGCACTCCTTCGGACATGGTGGGGACGAGGTCGGATGGCTTCCGCTCCTCGGAACGCCATTCGATAATGTCGAATATTCTCCTGATAACGCGCGGTGTCAAGTGTTAATCGTCGAACGCCGTGCGGCCCCATAATGGAACGACTTCCGGGGAGGTCACGTGATCCAGGCGATCGATCGGGCGGCGAAGGTGCTGCAGTCGCTCCAGGGTGCGCGCCACCTCGGCATCTCCGAGCTCGCGGCCGCCCTCGACCTCCCGCCCTCGACGGTGCACGGCATCGTCAAGTCCCTGCAGGAGCACGGGCTCGTCGCCAAGGAGCGCGGCGGACAGCGCTACATGCTCGGTCCCGCGCTCGTGAAGCTCAGCAACGTCTACCTCGACACGCTCGACGTGCGCGCCCGCGCGATGCGCTGGACACGCGAGCTCTCGCGGCGCACAGGGCTCGCGGTGCGCCTCGGCGTCGAGCTCTTCGACGAGGTGCTCGTCATCCACCACAACCGCCGCCCCGACGGCAGCCAGCAGATGCTCGAGACGGGCATGACGATCCCCGCGCACGCCTCCGCGATGGGCAAGGTGCTGCTCGCCTTCGACGACGAGTACCAGTCGGTCGTGCTCTCCCGCCCCCTGCAGAGCCTCACGGGCGACACGATCACTGACCCCGCCCAGCTGACGCTCGCGTTCGCGGGCATCCTCGAGCGCGGCTTCGCGACCGAGGAGGACGAGGCCGTGCTCGGCGAGTCGTCGGTCGCGGCCCCCGTCGCCGACGCGTCGGGGCAGCTCGTCGCGGCCGTCGCCGTCGTGCTCCCGTCGACCGAGTGGCCGCCCGCCGACGGGGTGCTCAACGACCTCCGCGAGACCGCCCGCAACATCTCGCGCGAGCTCGGCGCGACGAGCTGGCCGCCGCGCGTCGCCCCGCGCGAGGCCGACTGAGGCTCAGCAAATCGGGTCGGAGGCCGGGACCTTCCCCGAGATGAGGTACGCGTCGACCGTGTCGTCGATGCAGCGCACGCCCTGCGCGTAGATCGTGTGGCCCTCGCCCTGGTAGGTCACGAGGAAGCCGCTCGACAGGAGCTCGGCGAGCACCTGCGCGTTCGCGTACGGGGTGGCCGGGTCGTTCGTCGTGCCGATCACCATGATCGGCGCGGCGCCCGGGGCCGAGAAGTCGGTCGGCAGCTCCGCGACCTCCGCCGGCCAGTTCGAGCACACCGCCTTGAGCACGGCGTAATCGTCGTACGCGGCGTAGCGGCCGAGGATCGGCGCCGCGCGGTCGATGCGCTCGAGGCCCGCGAACACGTCGACGCCGTCGGTCGCGAGCGTGCCCTCGTCGCACGTGACGGCCGTGTAGATGTCGCCCGAGTTGTCCGAGTAGGTGCCCCCGCCCTCGCGACCGTTGTAGGCGTCCGCGTAGATGAACACCGTGTCGGCGTCGCCCTTGCGCAGCTGCGCGAACAGCTCCGAGAGGTAGGGCCAGTAGCTCTCCGAGTAGAGCGTGAAGATGATGCCCGTCGCGACCGTCGCGGAGTCGAGCACACGCCCGTCGGAGGCCCGGAAGCCGCGTCCGTCGACCGTCTCGAGCATCTGGCGGATCGAGCGCAGAGCGGAGTCGGCGTCGCCCCGGAACGGGCAGTCGGACTGCGGCAGGCACCACTCCATGTACGCGCGCAGCGCCGAGTCGAAGCCCGCCATCTGCGTCGCGAGGGCGTCGAGGTCGCCGACGGTCGGGTCGACGGCGCCGTCGAGCACCATCCGCCCCACCTTCTCGGGGAACAGCTGCGCGTAGATCGTGCCGAGGTAGGTGCCGTACGAGTAGCCGAGGTAGTGGAGCCGCTCGTCGCCGAGGAGCGCGCGGATGACGTCCATGTCGCGCGCGACGGATGCGGCGTCGAGGTGGCCGAGCAGGCCGCCCGCGTTCTCCTCGCACGCCGCGGCCCACGCCTTCGCACGGTCGGTGAGCTCGGCGTACCAGGCCTCGGTCCCGTAGGCGGCGGAGTAGGTGCCGTAGAGCCACTCGTCCTGGTCGGCCGCGTCGGTGTAGCAGGCCACGGCCGAGGAGCGGTTGACCCCGCGCGGGTCGAAGCCGATGACGTCGTACGCGCCGAGCACCTCGGAGCTCACGACGTACGCCGCCGAGTCGCGCACGAAGTCGAAGCCCGATCCCCCGGGGCCGCCGGGGTTGACGAGCAGGGAGCCGAGCGGCGTGCCCGACGCCTTGTGGCGCGCGATCGCGACCGTCGTCGTGCCGCCCGCGGGCTCGCTCCAGTCGATCGGCACGGTCACCTCGGTGCAGTCGACGCCGCCGCCGCAGCCCGTCCACTCGAGCTCCTGCGTGTAGAACCGCTCGAGCTCGGCGGGCACGTCCTCTCCCGTGGGCCCGGGGCGCTCGGCACCGCC
Source organism: Microbacteriaceae bacterium (assembly GCA_003852775.1). Lineage (GTDB taxonomy): Bacteria > Actinomycetota > Actinomycetes > Actinomycetales > Microbacteriaceae > Homoserinibacter. The sequence goes on from RDDZ01000138.1 coordinate 2,668, forward strand.
ACCGCCGCTCGGGAAGAGCGGGAGGATGCCGCAGCCGGAGAGGGCGAGCGCGGCCGCGGCCAGGACGGCGAGGGCGCCGAGTCGACGGGGAGGCGTCATGCCGTCAGCCTACGGTCTGCGCTGGCCGCGGACCTCCGAGGCGTGCAGCGGTTCGGTGAGCCAGCGGGCCGTCGCCGTGCCGTCGGCCGCGCACACGACGCGGAGCGTGTGGGGTGTGTCGAGGAGCAGCACGTCGGCGGCGAAGTCGTCGCCCGCCCAGCCGCCCGCGACGGCGATCGGCTGCCCGTCGGGCTCCGACACGATCCAGTCCCCGAGGCCCACGGGGAGCGCGAGCTCGCCGGCCGCGTCGACGAGGACGATCGTCCAGCCCTCGCCGTCCCGGCGCACCTCCACGGCTGTCACTCCCCTGTCGGCGCCGGGGGCGGGGAACGCACCGCCCGACCACCCCGCCGGCGGGACGGGCTCCGCGCCGGGCGGGAGCGGCATCCGTCGGGAGGCGAGGCGCGCGGCGAGCGCGGCGTCCGCGTCCGAGCTCCCCAGGCGGTCGAACGCCGGCAGCAGGTGCAGCCACACGCGGTCGAGCACGCACTGCATCTGCGCGGTCTCGGAGGTGATCGCGAGGACGGCGTCCTGCTCGGGCAGCACGAGGCAGAACTGGCCGAAGGCGCCGTCGCCCCGGAAGCCGTGGCGGCTCATCCAGAACTGGAGGCCGTAGCCCTGCGACCAGTCGGGCCCCCAGTCGCCCGGGTTCTCGACCTGCACGCGCGTGGCCTCCTGCACCCAGTGCGGGTCGAGCAGCTGCCGGTCGTCCCACCGGCCGCCCTGCAGGTAGAGCTGGCCGAGGCGCGCGACGGCGTCCGTCGTCGCGTGCAGGCCGCTGAAGCCGAGGTTGCGCCCCGGCGGCGCCTCGAACCACGACACGTCGCCGATCCCGAGCGGGTCGAACAGGCGCGGGCGCAGGTAGTCGACGAGGCTCTCGCCGGCCGCGCGCTGGATGATCGCGGCGAGCGTGTAGGTGCACGGCTGGTTGTAGGCGAAGACCTCGCCGGGCTCGCCGTCGAGCGGGGTGCGCAGGAAGCCGAGCACCATGTCTCCCCGGCCCGCCGCGAGGGCGCGGTCGATCGTCTCGGAGGCGTGGCCGCTCGCCATCGAGGCGATGTGGCGCACCGTCATGCGGCGCGTGCGCTCGTCGGTGATCTCAGCCTCGTACTCGGGGAAGTACTCGATGACGGGCCGGTCGAGCTCGAGCAGGCCCTCGGCGCGCGCGAAGCCCGCGGCGGTCGTCGTGAAGCTCTTGCTGAGCGAGTACAACAGCTGCACGCGGTCGGGGCCGTACGGCGCCCACCAGCCCTCGGCCACGACCGCGCCGTGGCGCATGAGGATGAGGCCGTGCAGGCGGATGTCGGGGTCGCCCTCGAGCGCGTCGAGCAGTGCGGAGATCCCGGTGGCGTCGATGCCCTCGGCGGACGGCGTGGAGTGGCGGAGGTCAGCGGTGCCCATCCCCCGACTCTATTGGCGCCCCCCGTCTCCGTCAGTTCATGGCGCGGCTGGAGCCACGACATCGCGGCGGGGGTTGTTTCTCTCGCCGCCGGGTCACGGCTCCAGCCGCGCGGCGAAACTCGGAGACGACGACGCGCCCCGCCCGGCGGACCGGACGGGGCGCGTACGTGGAACGGATGCGGCTCAGGCGCCCGCGAGCACCTCGCGCAGCAGCGCGGCGGTCTCCGACGGGGTCTTGCCGACCTTGACGCCGGCGGCCTCGAGAGCCTCCTTCTTCGCCTGCGCGGTGCCGGCCGAGCCGGACACGATCGCGCCGGCGTGGCCCATCGTCTTACCCTCGGGGGCCGTGAAGCCCGCGACGTAGCCGACGACCGGCTTCGTGACGTTCGCCTTGATGAACTCGGCCGCGCGCTCCTCGGCGTCGCCGCCGATCTCGCCGATCATCACGATCGCCTTCGTCTCGGGGTCGGCCTCGAACGCGGCGAGCGCGTCGATGTGCGTCGTGCCGATGACCGGGTCGCCGCCGATGCCGATGGCGGTCGAAAAGCCGAGGTCACGGAGCTCGTACATCATCTGGTAGGTCAGGGTGCCCGACTTCGACACGAGGCCGATCGGTCCCTTGCCCGTGATGTTCGCGGGGGTGATGCCCACGAGCGCCTCGCCGGGCGTGATGATGCCGGGGCAGTTCGGGCCGATGATGCGGGTCTTCTCGCCCTTCGACTTGGCGTAGGCCCAGGCCTCGGCGGTGTCCTGCACGGGCACGCCTTCGGTGATCACGACGAGGAGCGGGATCTCGGCGTCGATGGCCTCGATCATCGCGTCCTTCGTGAAGGCCGGCGGCACGAACGCGATCGAGACGTCCGCGCCCGTCTTCTCGATGGCCTCCGCGACGGTGCCGAAGACGGGGAGCTCGACGGCGTTGCCGTCCTTGTCGGTGTGCGAGACGGTCGTGCCGGCCTTGCGCGCGTTGACGCCGCCGACGACCTGGGTGCCCGCCTTGAGCATGAGGGCGGTGTGCTTGGTGCCCTCGCCGCCGGTGATGCCCTGGACGATGACCTTGGAGTCCTTGTTGAGGAAGATCGACATGTTCCTGGTTCCTTACTTCGCGGCCAGCTCGGCGGCCTTGTCGGCGCCCTCGTCCATGCCGGTGGCGATCGTCACGAGCGGGTGGTTCGCGGCGGCGAGGATGGCGCGGCCCTCCTCGACCTGGTTGCCGTCGAGGCGCACGACGAGCGGCTTCGTGGCCGAGTCGCCGAGGATCTCGAGGGCCTTCACGATGCCGTTCGCGACCGCGACGCACGAGGTGATGCCGCCGAAGACGTTCACGAACACCGACTTGACCTGCGGGTCGCCGAGGATGACGTCGAGGCCCGCGGCCATGACCTCTGCCGAGGCGCCGCCGCCGATGTCGAGGAAGTTGGCGGGCTTCACGCCGCCGTGGTGCTCGCCTGCGTAGGCGACGACGTCGAGCGTCGACATGACGAGGCCCGCGCCGTTGCCGATGATGCCGACCTCGCCGTCGAGCTTGACGTAGTTGAGGCCCGCGGCCTTCGCCTTCGCCTCGAGCGGGTCGGCGGCGTCCTTGTCCTCGAGCGCCTCGTGCTCGTGGTGGCGCACCTCGCTCGCGTTGTCGTCGAGCGAGACCTTGCCGTCGAGCGCGACGATGTCGCCCGAGCCGGTGAGCACGAGCGGGTTGACCTCGACGAGCGTGGCGTCCTCCGAGGTGAAGACCTCGTAGAGCTTCACGAACACGGGGGCGACCTTGTCGACGAGCTCGGCGGGGAACTTCGCGGCGACCGCGATCTCCTTCGCCTTCTCGAGCGTGATGCCGGTGAGCGGGTCGACCTCGACGCGCGCGAGCGCTTCCGGGCGCTCCTCGGCGAGCTGCTCGATCTCCATGCCGCCCTCGTAGGAGGCGAGGCTCAGGTACGAGCGGTTCGCCCGGTCGAGCAGCACCGAGAAGTAGTACTCCTGCTTGATGTCCGCGCCGGCGGCGACCATGAGGCGCTTGACGACGTGGCCCTTGATGTCGAGGCCGAGGATCGCCTCGGCGGCGGCCTCCGCATCCTCCGGGGTCTTCGCGACCTTGACGCCGCCTGCCTTGCCGCGTCCGCCGGTCTTGACCTGCGCCTTGACGACGGTCACGCCGCCCAGCTTCTCGGCCGCGGCGCGAGCCTCGGCGGGGGTGTCGGCGACGATGCCGGCGAGCACGGGGACCCCGTACTTCTCGAACACGTCGCGGGCCTGGTACTCGTAGAGATCCACGCTGGTGCTTCTTCCAATGCGTCGGGGATGTGAACTGGCCGGAAGTGTCTCGACGCCGAGATAGTTCGACATCGAGATAGTTGGCCGCCTGCCACTCTACCTTCTCCGTCTGTGCGGATGGCACGGCGCCGGGGGCGTTCACCGCATCGCCGGCACCGCTCGCCGACCGGGCGGAGCCGCGAGGATGGTGGGGTGACGACCGCGGAGGACTACCTCGCCGAGGGCTCGCTCGTGCTGGGCGGCGGGGCGGCGCTCCTGCTCCAGCTCGCACATCCGACGGTCGGCCACGCGGTCGCGCGGCACTCGGGCTTTCGACGCGACCCGATGCGGCGCCTGCGGCACACGCTCGGCTACGTCTATGCGATCGGTCTCGGCACGCCCGAGGTGGCCGAGCGCGCGGCGGCGCGGGTCGACCGGGCGCACGGCGGCATCCCGGGCGCGACGGACGCCGAGCCGCAGCTCTGGGTCGCCGCGACGCTCTACGAGGTGGGGATGCGTGTGCACGACGTGCTCTTCCGCCCTCTGCCGGACGCCGTCGCCGACGAGGTGTACGCGACGTCGGGGCGCTTCGGCACGAGCCTGCAGGTGCCCTCCGCGATGTGGCCCCCGACGCGCGCCGACTTCGCCGCGTACTGGGAGCGGATGCTGCCCGCGCTCTCGGTGGGCGACGACGCCCGCGAGGTGGCGGCCGCGATCCTGTTTCCCGCACGCGGCACGGTGCCGTGGTGGGTGCGCGCGGCGCTCCCCCTCGCCAGGCTCGTGACGGCGGCGCTGCTGCCCGCCAGCATCCGGGACGCCTACGGCCTCCCGCGCCTGCCCCGCCGCGAGCGCGCGGCCCTCGCCCTCGTGCGCGTGATCGCCCGTCTCACGCCCCGCCGCATCCGTCGCCTCCCCGCGCGCCTGCTCATCCCCGCGTAGCCCGCCCGCGCACACCCCGCCCCGTCCCCGCCACCCCATCCCCGAGGTGTCACTTTCGGTCGGCCCGGGCCCCTGCCGCGCGACCGAAAACGACACCTCGGATGCGCGCCAACGGGTGAGGTGTCAGTTTCGGTCGCGTGAGGGGCGGGCCCGGCGACGAAAAGTGACACCTCGGGGTTCGGGAGAGGCGGGGTCGGGGCGCGAGGGGACCCGGGGGGGCGGGTCAGGGCTGAGCGGCGATGACGTCGCGGTACCACGCGAAGGAGTCCTTGCGGATGCGCTCCTGCGTCGCGTAGTCGACGTAGACGAGGCCGAAGCGCTCGTCGTTGCCCGCGGCCCACTCGAAATTGTCGAAGGCCGACCACGTGTAGTACCCGCGCACGTCGACGCCCGCCGCCACGGCATCCGCGACGGCGCGCAGGTGCGCGTCGAGGTACGCGATGCGGCGCGCGTCGTGCACGGCGCCGTCGGGGCCGGGGCCGTCGTGGAACGACGCCCCGCCTTCGGTGATGACGACGGGCGGGAGGTTCGGATACCGCTCCCGCAGCTCGCGCAGGATCGCCGTGAGCCGGTCGGGCGCGATCGCCCAGCCGAAGTCGGTGCGCTCCTCGGACGGGTACGGCAGCAGGGCGAACGGCAGCCCATCCGGCAGGTCGACCTCGGCCGCGCCCGCGTAGTCGGCACCCTCGCGCGGCGCCTCGACGAGCATCGGCTCGTAGTAGTTCACGCCGTAGAAGTCGAGCGGCGCCGAGATGAGCGCGAGATCCTCGGCGAGCTGAGCGTCGTCGACGGGGATGAGGGGGCGCAGGTCGTCGGGGTAGCGCCCCGCGAGCAGCGGGTCGGCGAAGAGCCAGTTCGTGATCGCGGCGAAGGTGCCCGCCGCGACGAGGTCCTCCATCGCCTCCGACGCCGGCACGACCGGGAAGTGCTGTTGTGCGACGCCGACGCGCTCGGCCCCCGCAGCCCGCAGCCGCGCGACCGCGTGCCCGTGCGCGAGCAGCTGGTGATGCGCGACCGGCAGCGCGCCGAAGCCGAGGCCGAGGCCCGGCGCGTGGTCGGTGAGCGCGTAGCCGTAGAGCGTCTGCACGCTCATCTCGTTGAGCGTGATCCAGTCGCGCACGCGGTCGCCGAGGCGGTCGACGACGACGCCCACGTAGTCGCCGAGCGCCTCCGCGGTGTCGCGGGAGAGCCATCCGCCGCGGTCCTCGAGCGCCTGCGGCAGGTCCCAGTGGTAGAGCGTCGGCACGGGGCGGATGCCGCGCGCGAGCAGCCCGTCGACGAGCCGGTCGTAGAACGCGAGGCCCCGCGGCTCGACCGCTCCCGTGCCCTGCGGCAGGATGCGCGACCACGCGATCGAGAAGCGGTAGTCGTGGATGCCGAGCTCGGCGAGCAGGTCGAGGTCGCCCTCCCAGCGGTGGTAGTGGTCGATCGCGACGTCGCCCGTGTCGCCGCCCCGGATGCGGCCGGGCTCGTGGGTGAAGGTGTCCCAGATCGTGGGCCCGCGACCGTCCTCGTCGACGGCGCCCTCGATCTGGTACGAGGCGGTCGAGGCGCCGAAGCGGAAGCCGGAGGGGAGGATCGGGAGGTCGGTCATGAGCATCCTCGTCGTCGAGTCGTTCACGGGAAGTCGGACGATCGTCCAAGTCCGGGCCAGCCTCGCGGATGCCGCGCCCGCCTCGCAAGCCCCCCGCTCGGGCGTCGCACGCGCATCCGCCCCTTCCGCGGGCGCTCCCGCGGGTGAGATTCGCCGCCCTCCGCGCCCCCTGGTACAAGGGCTACCTCGCGGGCGGCTCGCTCATGATGGGCGCCGACCACGTCGAGCACGCGATCACCTACTTCGTCATGTGGGAGCTCTTCCATTCCCCCGTGCTCGCGGGCTTCGCCGTCATCAGCCACTGGTTGCCGCAGCTGCTCTTCGCGATCCCGTTCGGCGCGCTCGCCGACCGCTTCGACTGCCGCCGTCTCATCCAGCTCGGCGCCGCGTGCTTCATGCTCGCCTCGATCGGCTGGGCGGTGCTCATCGCGACGGGCACGCTCGAGCAGTGGCACTGCGTCGTGCTGCTGCTCCTGCACGGGCTCGCGGGCACCTTCTGGGGCCCCGCCGACCAGCTCATGCTCTACGACATCGTCGGCCCGGAGGATCTGCCGAGCGGCGTGCGCCTCATGGCGACCGGCCTCCAGCTCGGGATGCTCGCGGGGCCCGCCGTCGGCGCAGCCCTCCTCTTCACGGTCGGACCGGCGTGGGGCATGGCGGTCAACGTGCTGCTCTACGTGCCGTTCGTCGTCTACCTGTTCCTCGTGCCCTACGACGGGCACGGACGCGGGGGCGGCACGCGCGAGCCGCTGCGCCTGCGCCACGTGGCGGCCGTGCTGCGCGAGGTGCCGCGCTTCCCGTCGATCCTCGCCGTCATGGTGCTCCAGGTGCTCGTGGGGCTGCTCGTCGGCCAGGCGATCCTGCCGTTGCTGCCCGACTTCGGCAACGCCCTCGGGCTCGACGAGTCGGGCTTCGCCTACGGGATGCTGCTCGTCGCGATGGCCACGGGTGCGGTCGCGGGCGGCATCGGGCTCGAGGCGATCGGGCGCGTGCGGGTGTCGCCCCGCCTCGCGATCTCGGCGTCCGCCGTCTTCGCCGCCGCGGTGCTCGTCTTCGCTCTGTCGCGCAGCCTCGCCCTGAGCCTCGCGGCCCTCGTGCTCGCCGGCATGGCGAACCTCGTATCGAGCTCGACCTCGCAGTCCGTGGTGCAGCTCACGGCCCCCGCCGACCGCCGTGGGCGGTTCATCGGTGCCTACGCGATGGCCGCGAACGGGTCGCGCGTGGGTTCGGGCGTCATCGTCGGCGCGCTCGGCGCGTGGCTCGGCCTCACCTCGGCCCTCGCGACCGTCGCCGGGGCGCTGCTCGTGCTCGCGCTCGCGCTCCTCGCCGTCGTCACGGCCGCGCGCCGACGGATGCGGGCGGCGTCCGCCGAGCTCGGCCCGAACGAACGCGACACGATCAGCGAGGCGTGAGCCGGGGCTCGGCGCGCTACAGCTTCTCGATCGGCGCGATCTTGATGAGCAGGCGCTTGCGACCCGCGGTGTCGAACTGCACCTCGGCGACGGCCTTCGGCGCCTGCCCCGTGACGGCCACGACGCGCCCCTCGCCGAAGTCGGTGTGACGGATGCGGTCGCCCGCCTCGAGGGTCAGGTCGCCGTTGTCGCGCACCGTGTTGGTGACGGCGCTCGTCCACTCGCGCTTCTCGCGCTGGGGGGCGGGCGGCAGCGAGGTGCTGTAGCTGAAGCGCTCGCGCGAGCGCGGGGCGTTGAGCGCGCGCGAGCGGGTGCCGCCGCGCGAGTTGGCCATGCCCGGCGACTGGCGCCAGTCGATGAGGTGGGGCGGGATGTCCTGCAGGAAGCGGCTCGGCATCGCGACGGCCGTGTCGCCGAACTGCGAGCGCGTCATCGCGAGCGAGAGGTAGAGGCGCTTCTTGGCGCGGGTGATGCCCACGTAGAAGAGCCGGCGCTCCTCGGCGATGCCGCCGGGCTCCCCCGCGGACATGCGGTGCGGGAGGAGGTCCTCTTCGATGCCCGTGAGGAACACCGTGTCGTACTCGAGGCCCTTCGCCGTGTGCAGCGTCATGAGGGTGACGGTGCCCGACGCGTCGTCGATCTCGTCGGCCGCGGCCACGAGCGCGACCTCGGTGAGGAAGTCGATGAGGCGGCCCTCGGGGTTGCGCTTCGCGAACTCCTTCGTGAACGAGAGGAGCTCCTCGACGTTCTCGGCGCGCACCTCGTCCTGCGCGTCGCGCGTCGCGCGGAGCGCGTCGACGTAGCCCGTCCGCACGAGCAGCTCGGTGAGGATGTCGGCGGGCGGCGAGGTCGGCACCATCGCCTCGACCTCGTCGAGCAGCTGCCCAAGGTCCATGATCGCCTTCGTGACCTTCGGTCCGAGGCCGAGCTGGTCGGCGTCGCGGAGCGTCTCACGCAGCGGCACCCCGAGCCGGTCGGCGTGCGCCTGGAGGGCGGCCTCCGTCGCGGGGCCGATGCCGCGCTTGGGGGTGTTCATGATGCGGCGCAGCGCCAGATCGTCGGCGGGGTTCGCGACCTGCACGAGGTAGGCCATGGCGTCCTTGATCTCGGCGCGCTCGTAGAACTTGGTGCCGCCCGCGATGCGGTACGGGATGGCCGAGCGGATGAGGATGTCCTCCAGCGCACGCGTCTGCGAGTTGACGCGGAAGAACACCGCCATGTCCTTGTAGTCGGCGCCCGCCTCGTGGAGCTTCTGGATCTCGTCGGCCACGAACTGGGCCTCGTCGTAGGCGGTGTAGCCCGTGAAGCCCGTGATCTTCTCGCCCGCGCCGACCGTCGTGAAGAGGTTCTTCTCCTGGCGGTCGAAGTTGGCGGCGATGACGGCGTTCGCCGCGTCGAGGATGTTCTGCGTCGAGCGGTAGTTCTGCTCGAGGAGGATCACCTCGGCGTCGGGGAAGTCACGCTCGAACTCGACGATGTTGCGGATGTCGGCGCCGCGGAACGCGTAGATCGACTGGTCGGAGTCGCCCACGACCGTGAGAGCGGCCCCCGGGATGCCGCCGTTCGCGTCGAGCCGGATGCGGGTGTCGGCGGGCACGTGCTGCGGCTCGACGGGGCGCGTGAGCTCGCGGATGAGGGCGTACTGCGCGTGGTTGGTGTCCTGGTACTCGTCGACGAGGATGTGACGGAAGCGGCGCTGGTAGAGCGCGGCGACCTCCGGGAAGGCACGGAACAGGTGCACCGTCTCGGCGATGAGGTCGTCGAAGTCGAGGGCGTTGGCGCGGCGCAGCCCGTCGGTGTAGCGGCGGAACACCTCGAGGAAGGCGGCGTCCGCGGGGTCGTCGGCCTTCACCTGGCGCGCGTAGCTGTCGACGTCGGCGAGCTCGTTCTTGAGCTTCGAGATCTTGCCGGCGACCGAGGGCACCGTGAGGCCGAGCGTGTCGACCTCGAGCTCCTTGATGATGCGCTTGATCATGGCGCGCGAGTCGGCGGAGTCGTAGATCGTGAAGGCCGACTTGAGGCCCATCGCCTCGGCCTGGCGGCGCAGGATGCGCACGCACGCGGAGTGGAAGGTCGAGATCCACATGCCCTCGGCGGCGCCGCCCACGAGCTGCTCGACGCGCTCGCGCATCTCGCCCGCCGCCTTGTTGGTGAAGGTGATCGCGAGGATCTGGCTCGGCCAGGCCTCGCGGGTCTGGAGGAGGCTCGCGATGCGGCGCGTGAGCACGCTCGTCTTACCCGACCCCGCGCCCGCGACGATGAGAAGGGCCTTGCTGCGCGAGAGCACGGCGGCGCGCTGCTGGGGGTTGAGGCCGGCGAGGAGGGCCTCGTCGACGGCCGGGGCGCCCGACGGCAGGTCGGAGGTGCCCGGATCGCTGTCGAATCCGTCGAGGAGGAAGGTCATGGCGCATCGAGTCTAGGCGGCGCCGCGGACCTCGGCTGCGGGCCCGAGCGTCCCCCGTCCCGGAATCCAGGGTCGCCTGTCCCGCGGTTCAGCGCTCGTCGCGCACGGAGACGGCGAGGTCCGGGTGGTCGGCGAAGACGCCGTCGACACCCGTCGCGAACACGCTCTCGAACTCGTCGCGCCATTCGCCCCACTGGGCGGTGTCGCCTGCTCGGAAGGGCTTGGTGAGGAACTTGTTCTCGGGGCGCAGCGTCCAGGTGAACACCTGCAAGCCCGCGCGGTGCGCGCGGTCGACGAGCTCGGCGCCCGTGCGCGCATCCGGCTTGAGCAGCCGGCCCTTGTCGACGCTGATGCCGTCGACGCGCGCCGCCAGGGCGTCGAGGTCCTCGAGCTGCGCCGTGTAGTCGGGCGCGGCCGAGCCGAGCGACATCGCGAGGTCGGGAGCGGTCCCCTTCGCCTCGAGGAGGTAGACGAGCTCCGCGTCGAGGCCGCGCTGCCGCACCTCGCCGAGCACGGTCTCCTCGAAGCTCTCGACGACGAGCCGTCCCGGGAAGCGCGCGAGCGCATCCGTCACGAGCTCGCCGAGCGGCAGGCCGATCGAGTCGAAGTAGGCGGCGTGCTTGATCTCGGCGACGAGTCCGAGCGCGCGGCCGTGCCGCTCCGACGCCTCGCCGATGAGCTGCAGCAGCTCGTCGAGTCGCAGGATCGGGTAGCGACCGCCGAACGTCGCGGAGGACGGGCGGATGTCGGGGAGCCGCTCGACCGCACGCAGCGTCGACAGCTCCTCCCACGTGAAGTCCTCCGTGAACCAGCCGGTCATCGACACGGAGCCGAAGCGCTTCGTCGTCCGACGGTCGGCGAACTCGGGGCGGCGGGCGACGTCCGTCGTGCCCGAGATCTCGTTCTCGTGCCGCAGCACGAGCACGCCGTCCTTCGTGGCGACGATGTCGGGCTCCACCGCGTCGGCGCCGAGCGCGAAGGCGAGCTCGTAGGCGGCCCGCGTGTGCTCGGGGCGGTAGCCGCTCGCGCCCCGGTGCCCGATGACCCAGGGGCGCCGCGACTGCATCATGCCGCCACCCTAGCCGGGGCGGGCGGGCGGCGTCTGGGCGTCGGCCGGATGCCGGCTCCCGCTACGCTCCGATTCATGACGCCGACCCGCGAGCCCGCAGCCGGGCTCGAGCCGTCGGCCCGTCTTCCCCTGCGGTGGGGCGACCACGCGACACGGCTGTGGGCGGGGCTGTGGCTCATCGTCGGCGGGGGCGTCTCGATCGCCGGCTCCAACACGGAGGCGCTGTGGGTGCTCGCGATGGGCACCGCGGCGCACGCGGCGGGGTGGTGCGTGCTGCCCTCCGCCGGCTGGCGTCGCGTCGTCGCCGTCGGCCCCTCGACGCTCACCATGTGGCTGCTGCTCGCGGGGCCGCGCTTCGTCATCGTGCTCGTCGCGCCGTACCTGCTGTGGCTCCTCGCGCGGCACCGGCCCTGGCTCGCGACGCTCACCGCGATCCCGGTCGCGGGGGCCGCCGTCCTCGTGGGCGACGCGTTCGGGCAGGACTACTCGCGGATGCTCGAGGCGCTCGGCGTCGTCGGCGCGACGATGGCGGGGTGCGCCTGGCTCGCGCGGCTCATCGCCCGTCGTCGCTGACACGTCAGGCGTGCACGGCGCCGGTGCGGCGGTCGAGCATCGCGAGCACGAAGCGCTCGAGCTCACCGCCCGCGGGGGCCCACAGCCCGCCGAACCCCGATCCGACGACGGCGAACGGCAGCTCGACCGTGTGGTCGTCGTCGGCGACCGTCACGACAAGCCCGTCGGTGCCGCGCCCGAGGCGCGCCACGTGGGCGACGCGCACCTCGACGACTTCGTCCCACAGGGCGCGGCCGAGGCGCACGGGGTGCTCGGCGGATCCGCCCCACACCTCGAAGCCCGCGTCGTCGGCGAGGAGCGTGAGGCCGATCGGCACGAACGGCGTCTCGATGCCGACGCGCCGCACGGCCGCGCGCAGCCCGTGGGCGCGCATGGCGCGCACGACGAGAGCGCCCGGGCGGGCCGCCGCGAGCGCCGAGGTGCGCTGACCCGCCCGCGTCGACCAGATCATGAGCCCCGCGAAGAGCACGAGCGCGGCGCCCGTGACGATCGAGGCGAGCAGGAGGAAGTCGACCACGGCGCGCGAGTCGACGCCGCCGCTGAACGCGCCCAGCGCCGAGAGGCCGAGCGTCGCGACGTAGGCGAGGAACAGCGGAGTCGGCGCTGCGGCGCCCGATTCGTCGCGGAGACGAGGGCGCGCGGAGTCGAGCGTGGTCCGCCGCATGCCTTGAAGCGTATGAGTCGGCGTGGACGGCCGGGAGTCCCGTGACAGGGGGAGCCCCGGAAGGGGGTCAGCTCACTCCGCGGTCTCGTCCGCGGGCTCGCCGGGGGCCTGCGGCACGGGCTGCGCGCCCACCTCGATCGCCCGACGGCCCGCCGGGATGACACCGGCGATCACGACCACGACGAACGTCGCGATCCCCGCGCCGATGAGCACCCACTCGACCGGGACGACGTCCGCGATCGGGCCGAAGATCAGCATGCCGAGCGGCATCGCGGTCGCCATGACGACACCGACGAAGCCGAAGACCCGCCCCTGGTACTCGGGCTCGACGCGCTCCTGCAGGAGCGTCGTGGCGGGCGTCGAGAAGAACGGCACGGCGAGGCCCACGAGCAGCATGAAGCCAAAGAACACCCACATGTTCGTCGAGAGGCCGAGCGCGAGGGTGAGCGCCCCGAACACGAACGACGACACGAGCACCGTGACAACCTTGTTCCTCAGGCCGCCCCACACCGCGACGAGCAGGCCGCCGAGCAGCATGCCGACGCTGAAGGCGAGCTCGTTGACCGTGAGCATCCACACCTCCTCGCCGAAGCTGCGCACGACCATGAGCGGCGTGAGCATCGACGGGGCGACGGTCAGCAGGAAGACGATCGCGAACAGCACGAGCAGCCAGCGCACGAAGGCGTGCGTGAAGGTGTAGCGCACGCCCTTCGCGAGGTCCGTGAAGTACCCCGTGTCCACGACGGTGCGCACCGTCGGCACCGAGATGAGCAGCAGCAGGCCGATGCCGATGATGGCCGTCACGACATCGACCCAGAAGATCGCGATGATCGACATCGACGCGTAGATGCCCGCCGCGGCGGCGGGCGCGACGAGCATCATGCCCGACTGGATCGACTGGAAGATGCCGTTGACGTGCAGCAGCTTGTCGGTCGGCACGAGCTGCGGGATGAGCGCCATGACGGCGGGCGACTGGATGCCGGCGCCCGTCGAGCGGATCGCGAGCGTCAGGTAGATGAGCCACAGCTCCTGGTAGCCCGTCATCATGAACAGCGCGAGCACGACCGTCGTCACGGCGATCGACGCGTCGGCGGCGATGATGAGCGCCTTGCGGTTGAGACGATCCGCCCACACCCCGCCGAAGATCGACACGATCGCCTGCGGCAGCATGCCGAACACGGCGGAGGCCATCAGCACGACGCCCGACTTCGTCTCGAGCGTCAGGTGCCACATGATGGCGTACTGCACGAGCATCGAGCCGAACATCGACACGGTCTGCCCGGACAGGAACACCGTCGCGTCGCGCTTCCAGGCGCGCGCGGTCGTCGTCTCCCCCGTGCTCACCGGACGATCCTCGCACCGGCGTGCGACAGCGGCATCCCCCGAACGGAGGAGATCGCTCAGCTCACTCCCACTCGATGGTCCCCGGGGGCTTCGACGTGACGTCGAGCACGACCCGGTTGACGCCCGCGACCTCGTTCGTGATGCGGTTCGAGACGCGCGCGAGGAAGTCGTAGGGCAGGCGCGTCCAGTCGGCCGTCATGGCGTCCTCGCTCGAGACGGGACGCAGCACGATCGGGTGGCCGTAGGTGCGGCCGTCGCCCTGCACGCCCACCGAGCGCACGTCCGCGAGCAGCACGACAGGGCACTGCCAGATCTCGGCGTCGAGGCCCGCCGCCGTGAGCTCGGTGCGCACGATGAGGTCGGCCGCGCGCAGCGTCTCGAGACGCTCCTCGGTGACCTCGCCCACGATCCGGATGCCGAGGCCCGGCCCCGGGAACGGATGACGCGAGACGATCGCCTCGGGCAGCCCCAGCTCGCGGCCGATCGCGCGCACCTCGTCCTTGAAGAGGGTGCGCAGCGGCTCGACGAGCTCGAACTGCAGGTCGTCGGGCAGACCGCCGACGTTGTGGTGCGACTTGATGTTCGCGGTGCCCGTGCCGCCGCCCGACTCCACCACGTCCGGGTAGAGCGTGCCCTGCACGAGGAAGCGGATGGGGTCGCCCTCGGCCGCGAACTCCGCGACGAGCTCGGCCTGCGCCTGCTCAAAGGTGCGGATGAACTCGCGACCGATGATCTTGCGCTTCTGCTCGGGGTCGGAGACGCCTTCGAGCGCCGTGAGGAAGCGCTCGCGCGCGTCGACGGTCACGAGGCGCACACCCGTCGAGGCGACGTAGTCCTGCTCGACCTGCTCGCGCTCGCCTGCGCGCAGCAGGCCGTGGTCGACGAACACGCACACGAGCTGGTCGCCGATCGCCTTGTGCACGAGCGCCGCCGCGACCGCCGAGTCGACACCGCCCGAGAGCGCGCACAGCACGCGGCCGCCGCCGACCTGGGCGCGGATGCGCTCCACCTGCTCGGCGATGACGTTGCCCGAGTTCCAGTCGGCGGGGATCCCCGCGGCGCGGTGCAGGAAGTTCTCGAGCACGCGCTGTCCGAACTGCGAGTGCTTCACCTCGGGGTGCCACTGCACGCCGTAGAGCTTGCGCTCGTCGTTCGCGAACGCCGCGACCGGGGTCGAGTCGGAGGCCGCGAGCACGGCGAAGCCCTCGGGCGCCTTCACGACCGAGTCGCCGTGGCTCATCCACGCCGTCTGCTCGATCGGCTGCTCGGCGAGGAGCGTTCCGCCGTCGGAGCCGTGCACGAGGCGCACCTCCGTCGAGCCGTACTCGCGTGCACCGGTCTTCGCGACCTCGCCGCCGAGCTGCTGCGCCATGACCTGGAAGCCGTAGCAGATGCCGAGGGTCGGGATGCCGAGCTCGAGGATGCCCTCGTCGAGGTTCGGCGAGCCCTCCTCGTAGACGCTCGACGGTCCGCCCGAGAGCACGATGCCGACGGGGTTCTTCGCGGCGAGCTCCTCGGCCGAGATCGTGTGCGGCACGATCTCGCTGTAGACGCCGGCCTCCCGCACACGGCGGGCGATGAGCTGGGCGTACTGCGCGCCGAAGTCGACGACGAGCACCGGGCGCTGAGCGGTCTCGCTCACGCGCTCACCTCCTCCGCGGCGGTCGCCGCATCCGTCTGGTCCAGGGTGTTCCGGATGCGCCCCTCGATGTAGCGGGGCACCTGGAACTCGAAGTAGTAGCTGAGGAACGGCACGACGCCGCCGAGAGCGATGAACAGGAAGCGCGAGAAGCTGTAGCGCGCGAGCCGCCACATGACGAAGTCGCAGCCGAGGTAGAGCACGTACAGCCAGCCGTGCACCGTGAGGATGCCGATCGACAGGTTGATCGCGGTGAGCTGGTCCTTCGGCGTGAGGTTCAGGAAGCCGAACGGGCCGCCGAGCTCGATGTCGACGCCGAACCCGTAGCGCAGCACCATCATGACGACGAGCAGCAGCAGGAAGGTGCCGGTGATGGCGGCCGAGACCCGGTAGACCTTAAGCGCCGTGCGGAGCCGGGGCACGTCGGAGGGGCGGGGGCCAGCGTGCATGCGCTCAGTCTAGTTGGGCTGCCTGGGCGCCTTCCGCGACCTCGGCCTCCCACACGTCGCGCACGAGCCGGTACCAGAGGAACACCGCGAAACCGGCGAACACGACCCACTCGATCGCGTAGAAGACGTTGAGCCAGTTGAGGCTCGTGTCGCGCTCGGGCGGCGGCTGATGGATCGCCGAGAGGCCCGGCGTCGGTTCGGCCTGCACGACGAAGCCGGCGTAGACGGGGCCCGGCTCCTCCCACAGGTTGATGAGCTCGCCGATCGAGAACGCGCGGCGCTCGCCCTTCTCGACGTCGTTGAGCTCGGGCGACTCCGTGGGGAGGTAGCGGCCGGCGACCTCGAGGCGGTCGGGCACGGCATCCTCGGCAGCGGCCGCGGCATCCGCGTCAGGCGCCCAGCCGAGGCCGACCGCGAGGGAGGCGCCGTCGTCGGTGCGCACGTGGGCGACGAGCCAGTACGCGCGCTCGCCCTCGTTCTCGCGCGGCCCGATGACCGAGAAGTCGCCCCGCACGACCTCGCCGGACGCCGTCACGCGCTGGCCGATCGTGGGGTCCGTCATGCGCTCCTGCGGGGTCGCGACCGAGGCGAGAGGCACGGGGGTCTCGGTGTCGTACGTCGGCGGCGCGACGTTCTGCACGCTTCGGTCGAGCTGCCACTGCCCGAGGGCGGCGAAGGCCGCCGCGATCGCGAGCGAGAGGATGAGCGCGCCGATCCACCTCGGACGACGCGCCACGCTCATGAACTGGGCGGGCGTCGGGCGCGGGGGTCGCGCATCCGGGTCGGCGGGGGCGGCGGTCACCACAACACTCTGCCAGGTCGCGGCTGGGCGGAGGATCAACGCGGACCCCGGCCCGCCCGCGGCGGCGGGTCAGTACTCCGGGTCGACCTCGCGGCCCCGGCGCACCTCCTCGGCCGTGAGTGCGTCGGACTGGAGGCGCGCCTGCTCCGCGAGCTTCGCCTCGCGCTCGAGGGCCGACTCGATGTCGGGCGCCGTCTCCTCGAGCGGCTCCGGCTCGGGCTCCGGCTCGGCCGCGACGGGCTCGGATGCCGCCTCCCCCGCCATGGCCGCCTCGGCGAGCGCGATCGCGCGCTCCCGCTCGAGGTCGAGCTCGTGCGGCGTCGCGGAGGCCTTCTTCTTGCGGCGGAAGAGGGCGCCGATCCGCTCCGAGTTGACGGCGAAGACGGGACCGACGAGGGCCATGACGAGCACGTAGAGGCCCGCGAACGGCGTGAGGCGCGGATCCAGGCCGCCCGCCGCCGCGAGCGTCGCGAGGATGAGCGCGAACTCGCCGCGGTTGATGAGGATGACGGCCGCGTTGAGGCCCGCCTGCGGACCGAAGCCGTTGAGCCACGCCACGAACTGGCCCGCGACCACGTTGAGGACGATCGTCATGAGGATCGCGACGCCCACCGGCACGAGCACCTCGCCGAACGTCGACGGGTCGAGCGCGAGGCCGAAGTTGAGGAAGAAGAAGGCGCCGAACACGTCGCGCAGCGGCGTCGCGAACGCCTCGATGCGCGCGCGGTAGCGGGTCGCGCCGAGGGCGAGGCCGATGAGGAACGCGCCGATCGCGTCCGTCACGCCGAGCAGCTCGCCGATGCCGCCGAAGGCGACCGCGAGCGCGAAGATCAGGATCGTGAAGAGCTCGTCGTCCTTCGTCTGCACGAGCCGCGACACGATCCGCCCGCCCCAGCGCGCGACGGAGAACATGACGATGAGGAAGACGAACGCGATCGCGAGCTTGAGCACGACCGCCCAGAAGTCGGTCTCGCCCGAGATGACGACCGAGACGATCGCGAGGTAGATCGCGATGAAGATGTCCTCGACGACCGTCACACCGAGGATCATCGGCGTCTCGGCGTTCGCGAGGCGGCGCAGCTCGATGAGGAGCTTCGTGACGATCGCGCTCGAGGAGGTCGCCGTCATGCCCGCGATGACGAGGGCCTCGCGCGTGCCCCAGCCCACCATGAAGCCGAACGCGAAGCCGACGCCCATGTTGAGCAGCACGTAGCTGCCGCCCGAGAGCAGCAGCTTGCCCGCGTTGCCGAAGAACTCGTCCTGATCGAACTCGAGCCCGAGGTTGAACAGCAGGAACAGCAGACCGAAGACCGCGATGAGCTCGACGTAGCCCGACTCGATGTGCAGCGGGAACAGGTGGAAGTGCGGGCTCGCGAGCAGACCGACGAGCATGTAGATCGGGATCGACGGCAGACCGACGAGCTTCCCGATCCGTCCCAGCACATACGCGATGAGGAACAGGACGCCGATGACGATGAGCTCTTCGCCGAGGTGCCCTTCCATGGCTCAGCCTCCCGGCGGAGCGTCAGCCGAACGGGGACGGAACTCGCCGGTCCGGTAGAACTGGAACGCCTTCGCGACCTTCTCCGGAGCGCCCGCGACGACGAGGGTGTCGCCGGGGAACACGCGGAAGTCGGAGTCCGGGCCGGGGTTCGCCGAGTCGCCGCGCACGACGGCGACCACGGTCACGCCGGGCAGGCCGCGCTCGGTCATGTTGCCGAGGGGCTGGCCGGCGATGTGGTGGTCGTAGTCCACGTGGAACCAGTCGATCGACAGGCCGGGGATCTGGTCGAGGCCGCTGAGGGACTCGGTGATGCGCGTGCCGCCGAGCAGCTCGGCGAGCGTGTGAGCCTCGTCCTCGTCGAGACGCAGCGAGACCTTGTGCGCGTCGCCTCCGTCCTCGGCGTCCGCGAAGGAGATCAGATCGGATGCACCGGAGCGGTGGGTGATGACACCCACCTTCCCTCCGTCATCGGTGACGAAGGTGTGCAACACCCCTACTCCGGGGAGTTTGACCCGCCGGACGTCGACCATCGCAGCTCCTCACGCTCGTTCGGGACTGATTCCCACCCTAGCGGGGACGGGCGGCGCAGGCAGGCCGCGCGACGTCAGCTCTGCAGGTAGGGCGCGACGACGACCTCGACGCGCTGGAACTCCTTGAGGTCGGAGTAGCCCGTCGTCGCCATCGAGCGGCGCAGGGCGCCGATGAGGTTCACCTGCCCGTCGGCGTGCGCCGACGGCCCGAAGAGCACCTGCTCGAGCGGCGCGAGCGTGCCGACCTCGACGCGGTTGCCGCGCGGGAGCTCCGGGTGGTGCGCCTCGGCGCCCCAGTGCCACCCGCCACCCGGGGCCTCCTCGGCGCGCGCGAGCGTCGAGCCGAGCATGACCGCGTCGGCGCCCATCGAGATCGCCTTGACGATGTCGCCGCTCGTGCCGAGACCGCCGTCGGCGATGACGTGCACGTAACGCCCGCCCGACTCGTCGAGGTAGTCGCGGCGCGCACCGGCGACATCCGCGACGGCCGTCGCCATGGGGGCGTGGATGCCGAGGCTCGAGCGCGTCGTGCTCGCGGCGCCGCCACCGAAGCCGACGAGCACGCCCGCGGCACCCGTGCGCATGAGGTGCAGGGCCGCCGTGTAGGTGGCCGCGCCGCCGACGATGACCGGCACGTCGAGCTCGTAGATGAACTTCTTGAGGTTGAGCGGCTCGACCGTCTTGCTCACGTGCTCGGCGCTCACGGTCGTGCCGCGGATGACGAAGAGGTCGACGCCCGCGTCGACGACGGTCTTGTAGTGCTCCTGGGTGCGCTGCGGGCTCAGGGCGCCCGCGACGGGCACGCCCGCGGCGCGGATCTCAGCGAGGCGGGCCTTGATGAGCTCGGGCTTGATGGGCTCCGCGTAGAGCTCCTGCATGCGGACCGTCGCCCCCTCGGACGGGAGGCCGCGGATCTCGGCGAGCACGGGCTCCGGGTCCTCGTAGCGCGTCCACACGCCCTCGAGGTCGAGCACGCCGAGGCCGCCGAGCTTGCCGATCGCGATCGCCGTCGCCGGGCTCACGACCGAGTCCATGGGGGCCGCGAGCACGGGGATGTCGAAGGTGAACGCGTCGATCGTCCAGCTGACGCTGACGTCCTTCGGGTCGCGCGTGCGGCGGCTCGGCACGATCGCGATGTCGTCGAAGGCGTACGCGCGGCGGGCGCGCTTGGCCCGTCCGATCTCGATGTCGCTCACCGCTCCACCCTACCCGCGCGTGTGTGATCATGGCGCGGCTGGAGCCGCGACCACACGGCGGGAGAAACGCCTCCCGCCGTGTGGTCGTTTCCCCCGCCGCCGCATCCGCTCACGCCGTGAAGCGGCGCTGCCGCGGCACCCCTGCGGACGCCAGGATGCGCGCGAGCGCCCCCGGGTCGCGCACATCCGCCCACGTGATCCGCACCACCGTCCACCCGAGCGCACGCAATCGCGCCTCCCGGCCCCTCTCCCGTCGGAGCTTCTCCAACGGGTCACCATGGTTGAACCGCGCGTCGGCGTACTTGACGAAACCGTCGAATTCGCCGAGCACACGCACCTCGAGCCAGCCGAAGTCCGCGAACATCGATCCCTCCGCGTCGCGCAGTTCGAGCTGCGTCGTCGGCGCCTCGAACCCGAGCTCGTGGATCACGCCGCGCGCGTACGACTCGCCACCGGAGCCGGAATCCGGTACGGCGAGTTCCGTCGCCCGCCACACCTGCCGGATACCCGGCCGCTTGCCGATGTCGCCCATGAGGTCCCGGATGGCGGCGATCGACGTGCGGGCGGGATTGCGTGCTGAGATCCCCCAGTCGACCGCCGCGAGCGCTTCCGGCAGCGGGCGACCGCAGGCCACATCGATGACGGTGCGGGGCAGGTCGGTGACGACGAGGCCCGCGTGACCGATCGCGGAGGCGTGCTCGGCGGATGCGGTGAGCCGTCGCACGCCCGGCTCCGATCGGCCGCCGCCGCGATATTCGCAGAGCACCTCGACATCCACCCCGTAGGGATCGAACAGCGGGACGTCCCAGACCGCCGCTGCGGACACGCCCGCGACGACGAACTCCTCGCGCGCATCGTGGGCGGCGGCGTAGACCCGGGCGAGGTGCTGCTGCCGGGCGTCCGCGGCATCCCACCGCTCCTTGATGACGTAGGCGCCCCGGCGCACGCGGTGCAGGTAGCCCGCCGCGAACAGCTTGCGCAGCCGTCGCGGGTCGTCGCCGGCGCGCGCGACCTCGTCGGCGTAGAGGATGTCGAACTCGGGGTCGAAGGGTCGCGTCATGGCGTTAACGGTGGTCGAACGCAGAGGCGGCCGAGCACGCGCGGCGCAGGATCGGGGATGGACCGGCTACGGCGCCGCAGTGGAGGAGCGGCGGGAGATACGACCCCGCGGCGGGAGGCGTTTCCCCCTCCGTCGGTTCACGGCTCCAGCCGCGCCACGATCACCCGGTCAGCGGGAGTAGTTCGGGGCCTCCACGACCATCTGGATGTCGTGCGGGTGCGACTCCTTGAGCCCCGCCGGGGTGATGCGCACGAACTTGCCGCGCTGCTTGAGCTCGGGGATCGTGCGGGCGCCCACGTAGAACATCGACTGACGGAGGCCGCCCACGAGCTGGTACACGACGGCCGCGAGGGAGCCGCGGTAGGCCACGCGACCCTCGATGCCCTCGGGGATGAGCTGCGCATCCGACGGCACGTCCGCCTGGAAGTAGCGGTCGCGCGAGTAGGAGGTCTTCTTGCCGCGGTCGGACATCGCGCCGAGCGAGCCCATGCCGCGGTAGTTCTTGAACTGCTTGCCGCCCACGTAGACGAGGTCGCCGGGCGACTCGTCGGTGCCGGCGAGGAGCGAGCCGAGCATGACGGTGTCGGCGCCCGCGACGAGCGCCTTCGCGATGTCGCCCGAGTACTGGAGTCCGCCATCGGCGATCACGGGGATGCCGTGCTCGCGCGCGGCGAGGGACGCCTCGTACACCGCGGTCACCTGGGGCACCCCGACGCCCGCGATGACGCGCGTCGTGCAGATCGAGCCCGGACCCACGCCGACCTTGACGGCGTCGGCGCCCGCCTCGACGAGGGCCTGCGCCCCCGCCCGCGTCGCGACGTTGCCGCCGATGACGTCGATGTGCGCGAACGCCGGGTCGGACTTGAGGCGCTTGATGATGTCGATGACGCCGGCCGAGTCGCCGTTCGCCGTGTCGACGACGATGACGTCGACACCCGCGTCGCGGAGCGCGCCCGCGCGATCCCACGCGTCGCCGAAGAACCCGATCGCGGCGCCGACCCGGAGGCGGCCCTCGTCGTCCTTCGTGGCGTTCGGGTACTTCTCCGTCTTCTCGAAGTCCTTGACCGTGATGAGGCCGCGGAGGCGACCCTGCTCGTCGACGAGCGGGAGCTTCTCGATCTTGTGCTGCGCGAAGATCGCGACCGCCTCGTCCGGGTCGATCCCCTCGCGAGCGGTGACGAGCGGCGCCTTCGTCATGACGTCGCGCACGCGCGTGGTCGTCGCCTCGAAGGGCGAGACGAAGCGCATGTCGCGGTTCGTGATGATGCCGACGAGCCGGCCGTCGTCCTCGACCACGGGCAGGCCCGAGACGCGGAACTTGCCGCACAGCGCGTCGACCTCGGCGACCGTGGCGTCCGGGGTCGTCGTCACGGGGTTCGTGATCATGCCCGACTCGGAGCGCTTGACCTTGTCGACGTGCGTCGCCTGGTCCTCGATCGAGAGGTTGCGGTGCAGGATGCCGATGCCGCCCTGCCGAGCCATGGCGACGGCCATGCGCGACTCGGTCACGGTGTCCATCGCGCTCGAGACGAGCGGCGCGGCCACGCGGATGCGGCGCGTGAGCTGGGAGGAGGTGTCCGCCTCGCTCGGGATGACGTCCGTGTGCGCGGGGAGCAGCATCACGTCGTCGTAGGTGAGTCCGACGAATCCGAACGGATCGGGCTGGTCCATGTTGTCCTCTGTGTCAGCGATGAGGGGAGCCCGGCTGCGTCGTCGAAGACCGGTAGTACATCTTAACGGGTCGAGGCGCCTCGCATTCCGGGCGTCGACACGCCACCGGTTGGACGGATGCCCATGACACGCACATACTGTTCAAACGCGATGTTCATTCGAAACACGAAGGCAACATTGCGTCAGTAGCGTCAAGGTCGACGGAGCCGCAGGGGTCTGTCGTTCCCGAGGTCTTGGAGGTTCCGTGGCTCACGGTCGAACAGCGCCGCTCCCGCGCCTGCATCGCAGGGTCGTCGCCGCGCTCGCGTTCCTCGCCGCCGCAGCGGCGGGCGTGGGGATCCTCGCGGGTCCCGCGTCCGGCGCCTCGGCCTCATCCTTCGAGGACTTCCCCTTCGCGATTAAGGGCAACGTCCGCACCGCCGGCGAGGCCATCGCCGGCGCCACCGTCCGCGTCACCGGGAAGGACGCCGAGGGCGCCGACTTCGAGGGCGAGGCCACGACGGATGACAACGGCGCCTGGTCGGTCGGCGTGCCCACCAAGGAGGGCACCTGGACGGTCGAGCTCGTCGAGTCGAGCCTGCCTGCGGGCGTCACGGTCCCCGACGGGTTCGCGTTCGAGCAGGAGGTCACCTTCGGCGCGACGAGCACGGTGACCCGCAACTTCACCCTCGGCGCCGCCGAACGGCAGACGGTCGGGTTCTGGGACCAGTTCCTCTCCCGCGCCGTCAACGGACTCAACTTCGGCCTCATGCTCGCGCTCGCCGCCATCGGCCTCTCGCTCGTGTTCGGCACCACGGGCCTGTCGAACTTCGCCCACGGCGAGATGGTGACCTTCGGCGCGCTCATGGCGCTCCTGTTCACGAACCTCTCGCTCTCCATCTGGATCGCGATCCCGCTGGCGGTGGTCGCCTCGGCGGCGCTCGGCCTCGCGATGGACAGCGGGATCTGGCGGCCGCTGCGCCGCAAGGGTCTCGGCACCGTCCAGGTGATGATCGTGTCGATCGGTCTCTCGCTCGCGCTGCGCTACGTCTACCAGATGTTCGTCGGCGGCCGGACGGCCCAGCTCCCGGGGGCCGTGTCGCAGACCATCCCCGGCCTCGGCCCGATCCGCCTCACGATCACCGACGTCATCAGCATGGCGGTGTCGCTCATCGTGATCGTCGCCTTCGCCTGGTGGCTCATGCGCACCCGCATCGGACGCGCGACGCGCGCCGTCTCCGACAACCCGTCGCTCGCCGCCGCGAGCGGCATCGACGTCGACCAGGTCATCCGCGTGGTGTGGGTCGTCGCCGCGGCGCTCGCCGGACTCTCGGGCGTGCTGTGGGCCTACTTCCGTCCCGGCATCAAGTGGGACATGGGCACGAGCATCCTGCTCCTCATCTTCGCGGCGGTCACGCTCGGCGGACTCGGCACCGCGTTCGGCGCCCTCGTCGGCGCCATCATCGTGGGCCTCCTCGTCGAGGTGTCGACGCTCTGGATCCCCTCCGACCTCAAGTACGTGGGCGCGCTCGTCGTCCTGATCGTCATCCTGCTGTTCCGTCCCCAGGGCATCCTCGGGCGCCGAGAGAGAATCGGGTAGTCGCGATGAACTTCCTGCAGATCATCTCCAACACCCTGGCGCAGATCCTCGCGCCGGCGACGCTCGGCTACGTGCTGGCCGCGATCGGCCTGTCGGTGCACTTCGGCTTCGCCGGACTCCTCAACATGGGCGTCGCGGGCTTCATGGCGATCGGCGCCTACGGCTTCGCCATCTCGATCCTCACGTTCGGCCTCCCGTGGCCGCTCGCGGCGCTCATCGGCCTCGGAGCCGCCGTCGTGTTCGCCCTCATCATGGGCATCCCGACGCTGCGCCTGCGCGGCGACTACCTCGCGATCGTCACGATCGCGGCGGCGGAGGTGCTGCGTCTGCTGTTCCTCACCTCGACGTTCCGCAACGTCACCGGCTCGGCCGACGGCCTCTCGGGGTTCCAGTCCGGCTTCCGCATGAGCAACCCGCTCCCGCCCGGACGCTGGGGCTGGGGCCCGTGGACCTACCAGTCCGATCAGTGGTGGGTCATCATCGTGGGACTCATCACGATCACGATCGCGGTGCTGCTCGTCTGGCTGCTCATGCGCAGCCCGTGGGGGCGCGTCATCCGCGGCATCCGCGAGGACGAGGACGCCGTGGGCTCGCTCGGCAAGAACGTGTTCGCGTTCAAGATGCAGGCGCTCATCATCGGCGGCGTCATCATCGCGGCGGGCGGCATCGTCACCGCGATGGGCACCAACGTGAACCCGAACGTGTACGTCACCTCGCAGACGTTCTACGTCTGGACGGCGCTCCTGCTAGGCGGCGCCGCGACGATCTTCGGCCCCGTGCTCGGCGCGGTGCTGTTCTGGGTGGTCCGCGCGTTCCTGTCGAACCTGCTGCCCGCCCTCGTGCAGATCGGCTGGCTGCCCTTCCTCACCACCGAGCAGAGCCAGATGCTCGTCTTCGTGCTCGTGGGCGCCGCGCTCATGCTGCTCGTCATCTTCCGCCCGCAGGGCATCCTCGGGAACAAGAAGGAGCTGACCTTTGTCCGCTGACGTCGCACCCCCGGCACCGCGTCCGAAGTCGACGGGACTCCACCAGGGCGAGATCCGCCCCGGCGTCCCCAAGGTCGACCCGATCATCGTCGTCGACGGCGTCCGCCGCGTCTTCGGCGGCCTCACGGCCGTCGACGTCGACCACCTCGAGATCCCGCGGGGCGCGATCACGGCCCTCATCGGCCCGAACGGCGCCGGCAAGACCACCCTCTTCAACCTGC